>CAVFYN010000150.1:0-14153 GCA_963626425.1 Bacteroidaceae bacterium | reverse complement strand
AACACATTACCCACTTGGATAATGTAGTTCGGATTATCATTACTTGGTCCGAGTGACAGGATTCGAACCTGCGGCATCCTGCTCCCAAAGCAGGCGCGCTACCAACTGCGCTACACCCGGTTATTTCGTTATTTATCCGGCTGGTCGTATTCTCCCAAACCAGGCGCGATACCAACTTCGCTATACCCGGATATTCAATTTCTGCCATTATACCACAGTACGGGGAAAAATCAAAGATTTTCCTGTCTGTAGTCATTCCTGGGGTCATAGCCACTTTTATGCCGTTTTCGGCAATCGGTGGAAATCCCGCAAACGCAGGTGTCATAAGGCTTTGCGGCGCCTCGACTTACCTTATCTCGGATACTGTCACGGCACTCCCAAATGTGGCGCCCTACCAGCTGGGCTACACCCGGATTGGTGTTTTTCCATTATAGTGCACAGAAATGTTTTTTGCAAGCAGAGAAAATAATCGCGCGCGGCATATTTACGGGGGCGGGCTTGTTTGCTATAATAATCCATATTTCTAACGGCAAAGGAGCCAAAAACGAATGAGAATGCGAAAAAAGCCGAACCTGGGGCCGCGGATGGAGCGGTGCGGGCGTGTGTGGCTGCGCGAGCCGGAGCAGTATCGCGGCGCGTGGCGCGATCTGATGCCCGGCGCGCGCGAGGTGCGCGTGGAGGTCGGCTGCGGCAAGGGAAAATTCACGGCCGAGCTGGCGCAGAGCGAGCCGGACGTGCTGATCATCGCGATGGAAAAGGTGCCCGATGCGCTTGTCATGGCCATGGAGAAGGCTATGCAGCTGGAACTGAATAATGTGTATTTTATTTCAGATGACGTCACGCGGATCGACGAGCTGTTCGCGCCCGGCGAGGTCGACCGGCTCTATATCAACTTCTGCGATCCGTGGCCGCGCAACAAGTCGGCCCGCCGCCGCCTGACGTACCGCGACTTTCTGGAAAAATACAAAAAGGTCATGAAGCCCGGCTCGGTCATCGAGTTCAAGACGGACAATGCGCCGCTGTTTGAGTTCTCGCTCAAGGAATTTGCGCACTGCCACCTCGAGCTGCGCGACGTGACGCACGACCTGCACGCAAACGGCCCCGTCGGCATCATGACGGGCTATGAGGAGCGCTTTTATTCGCTCGGCACGCCCATCTGCCGCTGCGAGGCCGTCGTCGGCGAAAAGGAGCCGGAGACGGAGACGCCCGCGGCGCCGGCCGACGCACCCGCCGAGCCTGAGCCCGCGCCCGCCGACGCGCCGGAGGAGCCGGCGTGAGCGCGCGCATCCTCGTGGCCGATGACGACGCCCGCTGGCGGCGCATCGTCGGCGACTTTCTGCGCAACGAGGGCTATCTCGTCAGCGAGGCGGCCGACGGCGCCGAGACGGTCGAGGCCGTCCGCTCCGGCGGCGACATCGACCTTGTCGTGCTCGACATCATGATGCCGGGCGTGGACGGCGTGGAGGCCTGCCGCCAGATCCGCACGTTTTCCGACGTGCCGATCCTCATGGTTACGGCGCGCACGGACGAGGAGTCCGAGCTGACGGGCTTCCAGTGCGGCGCGGACGACTATGTGTCCAAGCCCATCAAATTTCCCATTCTCATCGCGCGCACGAAGGCGCTGCTCAAGCGGACGGGCTTTCCGACCGGGACGATCACGGTCGGCGAGCTCGAGGTCAGCCCGGAGGCGCACACCGTGCGCGTCGCGGGCGAGCAGATCAGCCTGACGTCGCGCGAATTTGAGCTGCTTTTATACCTGGCGCAGAACCGCAACGTCGCGCTCTCGCGCCAGCAGATTTTAGAGGCCGTCTGGGCGTGCGACTTTTACGGCGACGCGCGCACGGTCGACACGCACATCAAAAACCTGCGCATGAAGCTCGGCCCGGCCGGCGCGGCGCTCAAGACGGTGCGCGGCCGCGGCTATAAGCTGGAGGACGAGCCGTGAAGGCCCGCGCCCGCGCGCCGAAGCGGCTGAGCGAGCAGTTCGTGTTCATCGCGGCGGCCATCATCGCGGCGTATTTCCTCCTGCAGCTGCTGGCCAACGGGCTTCTATTGCAGCGCTATTACACGTACCGCACGGAGCAGAAGCTGCTGCGCGCCTACGAGCTCGTGCAGGAGATGGACGGCGTCGATTTCGCGGTGATGGCGCAGATCGAGCAGCAGGACATCACCGTCGCGCTCTTCGAGGCCGGCACCGGCCGCGTGCTCTACAGCAGCCGCAGCAAGGACGCCGTGCGCTCGCAGATCCTGGAGCAGGCGCTCGCCGAGGTGCGCGCGGGGCTGTTGGAGGCGCACGCGGATCTCTTCGTCAAAAAGCGCGCGTCGAGCTCCATCACGGCCAGCGGCGCGGAGCTGGAGATCGACCCGGCCATGATCCTCGGCGCGCGGCAGGGGCTCTCGCTCGTCGAGCTGAGCATCCAGCTCGAGACGATCCACGAGTCGACGAACATCGCCCAGCAGTTCACGGCGGCCGTCGGCGTGCTCATGCTTATTATTATGGCCATCGTGCTGCCGCGCATGGCGCGCTCCATCACGCGGCCCGTCGAGCAGATGACCGAGGCGGCGCAGCGCATCGCCCGGCGCGACTTTTCCCAGCGCTGCGACGACAGCTTTCCCAACGAGATCGGCTCGCTCGCGCGCTCGATCAACACCATGAGCGACCAGCTCCAGCAGTACACCGGCGAGCTTCAGGCCGCCAACGACAAGCTCAAGGAGGACATCGAGGTCGTCCGCCGCTCGCAGAAGGCGCGGCGCGACCTCGTTTCCAACATCTCGCACGACATCAAGACGCCCATCGCCCTCATCTCCGGCTACGCCGCGGGCCTCGCCTCCGGCATGGCCGACACGCCGGAGAAAATGCGCGAATACTGCGACGTCATCATCGACGAATCCGACCGGATGCTCCAGATGATCGACCGGATGCTCCAGCTCAGCCGCATCGAAAGCGGCGCCGTCTCGCTGACGATGGAGGGCTTCTGCGTCACGGATCTCATCGACGATCTGCTCGAAAAATTCCGCGTGGAGATCGAGCGGGCGGGCATCACCGTCGAGCGCGACTATGCCCCCGGCGAGTGCGTCGTGAGCGACTATGTCTCCGCCGAGCAGGTTCTGACGAACTACATCCAGAACGCCGTCGAGCACATGGGCCCGGCGCGGCGGATGCGCGTCTCGGTGAAAAAGGCGGCGGACGACCGCCTGCGCATCTCGGTGTTCAACAGCGCCGAGCCGTTTGCGGACGAGGAGCTGACCGAGCTGTGGGACAGCTTCTACCGCGGCGAAAAGTCGCGCAAGCGCGCCGGCAGCCAGAGCGGGCGCGGCCTTGCCATCGTGCGCGGGAATATGCAGCTGCTCGGCGAAAAGTACGGCGTGGAGAACGTGCCGGGCGGCGTGGAGTTCTATCTGGAGCTGCCGGAAGAAAAATAGGAAAAATGAGACTTGCCCGCGCAAAAGCGCGTGTGGTATACTGGTTACCCAAGACAGTCAGAAAGCGGATGAGACCATGGAAAAAATTCAGATGAAAACGCCGCTCGTCGAGATGGACGGCGACGAAATGACGCGCATTTTGTGGGCGCAGATCAAAAAAGAGCTTCTTGAGCCGTTTGTCGAGCTCAAAACGGAATATTACGACCTCGGCCTGCCCGAGCGCGACCGCACGGGCGACCAGGTGACGCACGACGCGGCCGCGGCCATCAAAAAATACGGCGTCGGCGTCAAATGCGCCACGATCACGCCGAACGCGCAGCGCATGACGGAATACAATCTGCACGAGATGTGGAAAAGCCCGAACGGCACCATCCGCGCCGCGCTTGACGGCACGGTGTTCCGCGCGCCGATCATCGTCGACGGCATCAGCCCCGTCGTGAAGAACTGGAAAAAGCCCATCACGCTCGCGCGCCACGCCTACGGCGACATCTACAAGGCCACGGAGCTCGCCGCGCCGGCGGGCTCGCGCGCCGAGCTCGTCCTGACCGGCCCGGACGGGGCCGAGACGCGCCGGACGATCTATGATTTCGAGTGCCCGGGCGTCCTGTCGGGGCAGTATAACAAGGATTCGTCCATCGCCTCGTTCGCGCGGGCGTGCTTTGCCTACGCGCTCGAGGAAAAGCAGGATCTGTGGTTCTCCGCAAAGGACACGATCGCGAAGATCTACGACGGCCGCTTCCGCGAGGTGTTCGACGAGGTGTATGAGAATGAGTACCGCGCCGCGTTTGAACAGGCCGGCCTTTCCTATTTCTATACGCTCATCGACGACGCCATCGCGCGCGTCATGCGCTCGGAGGGCGGCTTCATCTGGGCCTGCAAGAACTATGACGGCGACGTTATGAGCGACATGGTCTCCACGGCGTTCGGCTCGCTGGCCATGATGACGAGCGTGCTCGTCTCGCCGGACGGAAACTACGAGTACGAGGCCGCGCACGGCACGGTCACGCGCCACTATTACCGCTATCTCAAGGGCGAAAAGACGTCCACGAACCCGATGGCGACCATCTTCGCCTGGTCCGGCGCCCTGCGCCGCCGCGGCGAGCTGGACGGCACGCCGGAGCTGTGCGGCTTTGCCGACCGGCTCGAGCGCGCGTGCCTGGACACCATCGCCTCCGGCACCATGACGGGCGACCTCGCCGCGCTCTGGGAGAAGGGGGAGGCCACGGTCGTCACGGGCGAGGGCTTCCTCGCCGCCGTCCGCGAAAGACTGGAGGCATCGCACGCCTGACGCCACATATACTTTCCTGTATGCTTCGCCGGATTTTGGGGAATGCTGTGGGGAGAAGGGACAACACAATCACCGAAAGTGCAAAATCGGACAAAAAACTGTTGTCAGGCTGTCGGGACAGGTATATAATTGGATAAGCGTGCAAGGCAGGGCCCTCTTTGCAGGTGTTTTTTTGCTGCCTTGCGGATATTATTGATTGGGAAACAAGGGTGTGCTGTATGGCAAAGGCCAAACAAACGGAACATACAAAGCCGCAGGAGCAGGCGATCCCGCCGCAGCTCCAGGCGCTCATCAAACGCGGAAAGAAGGACGGCATGATCCGTTCGAACGACCTGCTCTCGGTGCTCGAGGGCATGGCGCTTTCCGTTGAAAAAATCGAAGAAATTTACGACGTGCTCGAGTCCATGGGCATCCAGATCGTCGGCGAGGAGCTCGTGCTCGACCCGGCCGACGAGACGGCCGCCGCCGCGGAGGAAGAGGAGGAGACCGAGCTCATCGACCCGGTCGAGCTGGCCGCGGAGTACAGCCTGGACGATCCGGTGCGCATGTACCTCAAGGAGATCGGCCAGGTGCCGCTGCTGAGCGTTGAGGAGGAGCAGGCGCTTGCCAAGCGCGTGGCCGAGGGCGACGAGAAGGCCAAGGCGAAGCTCATCGAGTCGAACCTGCGCCTCGTCGTGTCCATCGCCAAGAAGTATTCCGGCCGCGGAATGCACATTCTCGACCTCATCCAGGAGGGCAACACCGGCCTCATCCGCGCGGTCGAGAAATTCGACTATACAAAGGGAAACAAGTTCTCTACATATGCGACCTGGTGGATCCGGCAGGCGGTCACGCGCGCCATCGCCGATCAGGCCCGGACGATCCGCGTCCCGGTGCATATGGTGGAGGTCATCAACAAGGCCACGCGATGCAGCCGCCAGCTGACGCAGCAGCTCGGCCGCGAGCCGACGATGGAAGAGGTCGCCGAGGAGCTGAACCTGCCGTATGACAAGGTCGCCGAGGCGCTCCGCACCGCGGCCGACACGCTCTCGCTCGATACGCCGGTCGGCGACGAGGAGGACACGACCATCGGCTCGTTCGTCGAGGACGAAAATATGCTCGGCCCGGCCGAGGCCACGGCCAATATGCTCCTTGCCGAGGCGCTCGACGACCTGCTCGGCACGCTCACCGAGCGCGAGGCCGAGGTCCTCCGTATGCGCTACGGCCTCTACGACGGCCGCCAGCACACGCTCGAGGAAGTCGGCAAGATGTTCGGCGTCACGCGCGAGCGCATCCGCCAGATCGAAAACAAAGCCATCCGCAAGCTGCGCCACCCGTCGCGCGCACGGAAGATCCGCGATTTCTACGCATAATAGGCATAAAAATTTCGCCCGGAACGCCATTTGGCGTTCCGGGCTTTTCCTTTACAAAAAAACGCCCGGCGCAGGATCTTCTGCGCCGGGCGAAAATTTTTGTTTAAAGTCCCAGGACGAGCGTTGCGACCTGGAAATAGACGAGCAGGGACAGGGCGTCGACGATCGTTGTGATGAACGGGCTGGCCATGACGGCCGGGTCGAAGCCGATTTTTTTGGCGACCATCGGCAGCACGCAGCCGATGACCTTGGCCAGCATGACTGTGATGGCCATCGTGATGCACACGACGAGCGCGACGAACACGGTGACGTCCGTGTTGCCGAGCAGCAGCCGGTCGATGAGCAGAACCTTCAAAAAGCTCGCCGCGGCCAGACACGCGCCGCACAGGACGGCCACGCGGATCTCCTTCCAGATGACGGCGACGAGGTCGGAAAACTCGATCTCGCCGAGCGAGATGCCGCGGATGACGGTGACGGACGACTGCGAGCCGGAGTTGCCGGCCGTGTCCATGAGCATGGGAATGAAGCCGACGAGCGCGACCTGCGCGGCCAGCGCCGTCTCGAACCGGTTGATGATGATGCCCGTAAACGTCGCCGAGACCATTAAAAGCAGCAGCCACGGGATGCGGTTGCGCCAGATGGAAAAGACGCTCGAACGCATGTACGACTTGTCCGACGGCAAAATAGCGGCCATCTTCTCGATGTCCTCCGTCGCCTCTTCTTCCATGACGTCCATGGCGTCGTCGACGGTCGTGATGCCGACGAGGCGGTTTTCCTGGTCGACGACCGGCAGGGCGAGGAAGCCGTACTTCGAGAACATCTGGGCGACCTCTTCCTTGTCGGCCAGCGTCCCGACGGTGATGACGTTCGACTCCATGATGTCCGAGATGACCTCGTCGTCGTCCGCGAGCAGCAGCGTGCGGATGGAGACCATGCCGATGAGCGTCTTGTCCTCGGTCACGTAGCAGTTGTTGATGGTCTCCTTGTCCACGCCCGTGCGGCGGATGCGCTTGATGGCCTCCTCGACGGTCATGTGCGGGCGGAGCGTGACGAACTCCGTCGTCATGATGGAGCCCGCGGAGTCCTCGGGATAGCGCAGGATCTCGTTGATCATCGTGCGCATTTCGGGGTCGGCCTGGCGCAGGATGCGCTTGACGACGTTGGCCGGCATTTCCTCGACAAGGTCGACGGCGTCGTCGACGTACAATTCGTCGATGACTTCCTTCAGCTCGTTGTCGGAGAAGCCCTGGATGAGCAGCTCCTGCGTCTCGGGATCCATCTCGACAAATGTCTCCGCCGCGAGCTCCTTCGGCAGCAGCCGGAACAGCAGCGGCAGGCGGTCCTGCTCCAGATCCTCGAAAATGGCGGCAATGTCGGCCGGGTTCATCGTCGTGAGGATGTCGCGCAGGGAGGTATACTTCTTCTCGTCGAGCAGCGAGAGAAGCGTGGTTTCGATCGTGACAGTATGTTCAGCCATTTGCTTTCCTCCTTTACTTTTTTGGTGCCAAGTAACGGAAGTAAAAGCGCAATGAGCGGCCGGCAGAATATGCGATCAGGAACGCAGAACGCCGGAAGGCGATCTGCTTCGTCGGCCCGCAATTGTGCCGTTACTACTTCCAGCGTCCATCGTGTTCCCTCCTTATATTATATACAATTTCAATTGGACCATCGTTTATAGTATGCTATTTCGCTTTTTTTGTCAATCGTTCTTGCGTAAAACGTGAACACGAAATTCTGCGGCGCAGGAAATAAAAATGAAATTGCATTTTGCGTTCGGACAAAATCGGGCATTTCTGTCCAAAAATCCGACAAAATGCAGGGTGTATGTGCTAACCACTGCACAAATACGCAGACAGAGCCGGAAAAATCCGCGAAATCCGCTTGCAAATTGCAAGACGACGAGTTATAATCAATTCACTGCCGTATAAAAGTGCAAAACCAGAAGCTGGCTGCGCTGCAACATTGCAATTTCAAATATGCACCGGCGGAGTAAAACGAGAGGAGACCCGGTCAGATGATCCAACTGGTCAATGTGAATAAATGCTTCGGCGATCTCCATGTGCTCAAGGACGTGAACCTCACGGTCGAAGAGGGCGAGAAGCTCGTGATCATCGGGCCGAGCGGCTCGGGCAAATCGACGACGGTGCGCTGCATGAACTTCCTCGAGGAGCCGACGAGCGGCGAGGTCTACATCGACGGCGAGCTCCTCACGCACAAAAACCACACGCGCATCAACCGCACGAAGATCTCCATGGTGTTCCAGCAGTTCAATCTCTACCCGCACAAGACCGTGCTGGAGAACCTGACGCTCGCGCCGATCAAGCTCCAGAAAAAGTCGAAAAAAGAGGCGGAGGAGCTCGCGATGCACTATCTGGACGTCGTCGGGCTCACGAGCAAGGCCGGCGTCTACCCGTCCACGCTCTCCGGCGGCCAGCAGCAGCGCGTGGCCATCGCGCGGGCGCTTTGCTCGCAGAGCAAGATCCTGCTCTTTGACGAGCCGACGAGCGCGCTGGACCCCGAGATGGTGCAGGAGGTGCTCGACGTCATGATCCGCCTGTCGCAGGAGAACATCACGATGGTCGTCGTCACGCACGAGATGGGCTTCGCCCGCCAGGTGGCCGACCGCGTCATCTTCATGGACGACGGCCGCATCATCGAAGAGGGCACGCCCGAGCACTTCTTTGAAAATCCCGAAAACCCGCGCGCGAAGGCGTTCCTCAGCAAGATCCTTCGCTGAACGATCAAGGCCAAACAGCGCGGCGCGCCGCGTTTGATGGATACAAAGCAAACTGGGAGGTAACCGAAATGAAACTGAAAAGACTTCTCGCGCTCGTGCTGGCGCTCGCGCTCGTCTTTGCCCTGGCCGCCTGCGGCGGCAGCGACGATAAAAAGGACGACACCGCCGCGTCCGATCCCGCCCCGTCCGGCTCGTCCGACACGGCGTCCGACTCCGCCGCTTCCGGCGACACGTATGCCGACGGCGGCACGTTCCGCGTCGGCGTGAAGAACGCCGTCGAGGGCTTCGGCTATCAGGACCCGCTCACGGGCGAGTATGAGGGCATGGAGATCGACATCGCCAACCTGCTCGCCGACGCGCTCGGCTATGACGACGTCGAGTTCACGACCGTCACCGCCGCCACCCGCGGCGAGCTGCTCGACGCCGGCGACATCGACTGCGTCCTGGCCACCTTCACCATCACCGAAGAGCGCAAGCAGTCCTGGGATTTCTCCACGGCGTACTACACCGACGCCATCACCGTCCTCGTTGAGGATTCGTCGAACATCAACTCGCTCGCCGACCTGAAGGATAAGACCGTCGGCGTCTCGTCCGGCTCCACGTCGGCCAAGGCGCTCGTCGAGGCCATGATCGACGCGGGCGTTATCTCCGGCGACAACTTTGACGCCGACGCGTTCCAGATCGACACGTGGACCGACGGCATCCGCTTCCAGCAGTATGCCGACTACCCGGACATCTCCACGGCCCTCGCCGCGGGCGAGGTCGACGCGTTCTGCGTCGATAAGTCCATCCTGGCCATCTACAAGACCGACGGCCGCCACTACATCGACGAGAGCTTCTCCCCGCAGGAGTACGGCGTCGCGACGAAGAAGGGCTCCGACCTGTCCGGCGAGATCGAGACGCTTATCAAGGGCTGGCTCGATGACGGCACGATCGACGGCCTCATCGAGAAGTGGAACCTCGGCTAAAACCGGAACATTCCCGCGGGCAGGAGCGCGCAGCTCCTGCCCGCAGCTCAGGCGCGCGCGGAGCGGGCGCCTGAGCTGCGCAGTCACGAAAGGAGGGGGCGCGCTTGCACGATCTTTTAAGCGCCGATAAATGGCTCAAGGTCTGGACGTACCGCGAAACGTTCTTGAACGGCCTGCTCAACACGGTGGAGACGGCCGTCGTCGCGCTTCTGCTGTCGTTTGTCATCGGCGTCGTCATCGGCCTGATGAGCACGAGCGGGAAAAAGGCGCTGCGCGCCATCTCGCGCGTGTACGTTGAGATCATCCAGAACACGCCGCTTCTGCTGCAGGTGCTGTTTCTCTACTACGCGCTCGCGTTCTCCGGCCACAGCCTCGGCGTCATCCGCACGGGCATGATCGCCCTCGGCGTCTACCACGGCGCGTATATGGCCGAGGTCATCCGCGCGGGCATCACGGCCATCCCGGCCGGGCAGTTCGACGCGGCGCACTCGCAGGGCTTCGGCTACGTCGGGCTCATGTACCACATCATCGTCCCGCAGACGGTCAAGATCATCCTGCCGCCCATGGTCAACCAGGTCGTCGCGCTCATCAAGAACACGTCGTGCCTGTATATCATCGGCGGCGCGGACCTCATCTCCGCGACGTACAGCTTCGTCACCGGCGCGCAGACCGGCGGCGCCTACGCGCCGGCGTATCTCGTCAGCGGCATCATTTTCTTCATCGTCTGCTTCCCGCTCTCGCGCACGGCCGGCCGCTGGGAAGCGAACCTCAAAACGCGCGAGGCCGTTACCGCGCAGCCGAACGCGCAGCCGGAGATCACGGACGCGGAGCTCGACGCGCTCATCCGCGAAGAGCATCTGGACGACGGAAGCGGAGAAGGGACGGTGGACGCGCCATGACAAATTTCCAGGGCAGCCTGTCCATTCTCAAAAACGGCGCCATTTTGCAGTATCTGGCCAAGGGCCTCGCCTTTACGCTCATCGTCTCGCTCATCGCGGTCGTCGTCGGACTGATCTTCGGCTCCGTTCTCGCGCTCTGCCGGAATTACTGCAAGGGCAAGACGCGCATTTTCGGCTGGCTCGCGACGGCGTATATTGAGATTTTCCGCAACACGCCGCTGCTGCTGTGGATCTTCATCTGCCTCGTGTTCATCCCGAGCCCGTTCACGGGCAAGCATTTCGGCCTGTCGAGCGTCGACGTCGGCCAGCTGTTCAAGGCGTCCATCGCGCTCATTTTGTTCACGTCGTCCGTCATCGCGGAGATCGTCCGCGGCGGCCTGAACGCCGTGGCGAAGGGGCAGTTCGAGGCCGGCTACTCGCAGGGCTTCAGCACGGTGCAGATCATGTGGCACATCGTCCTGCCGCAGGCGTTCCGCAGCATCATCCCGACGCTGCTCAGCCAGGTCATCACGACGGTCAAGGACTCGTCGTACCTCGCCAACGTCGCGACGATCGAGCTCATGAGCCGCTTCAAGCAGATCCTCGCGACGGCCAACCGCTACAACGGCACCGGCACGGTCAACACCTCGGACGTGTTCGTGCTGTTCGGCCTCGCGGCCATCATCTATTTCATCATCAACTTCGCGATCTCGTGCGTCGTGCGCCGCTACCAGAAGCGCCTTTCCGCGGCAAAGCATTGACGCGCATCGCCCATTCGTGATAAAATCCGTCCGGTAAGAACCGGACGGATTTTTTTGGAGGCTATGGCATGGAAACAGAGAAGCTATATTATAATGACGCATTTTTGACCGAGTGCGAGGCGTCGGTCGTCTCGTGCGAGCAGGGAAAGGGCCGCTATGAGGTCGTGCTGGACCGCACGGTGTTCTACCCCGAGGGCGGCGGCCAGCCGGGCGACACGGGGTACTTGGGCGACGTCCGCGTGCTCGATACGCACGAAAAGGGCGGCCAGGTCGTCCACTACTGCGAGCGCGCCATCGAGCCGGGAACGCTCGTTGCGGCGAAAATCGACTGGGACCGCCGCTTTGACCTGATGCAGCAGCACTCTGGCGAGCATATTTTCTCCGGCCTTGTGCATGAAAAATACGGCTACAACAACGTCGGCTTCCACCTGGGCGCCGACACCGTGACCGTCGACTTCGACGGCGAAATGGACGAGGCGGGCCTGCGGGAAGTGGAGCTTCGCGCCAATGAGATTCTGTGGCGCGACGACCCGGTCGACATTTTCTATCCCGCGCCGGACGAGCTGGCCGCGCTGAACTACCGCAGCAAAAAAGAGCTGACGGGCCAGGTGCGCATCGTGCGCTTTCCGGGCGCGGACATCTGCGCCTGCTGCGGCACGCACGTCCGCTCGGCCGGGCAGGTCGGGCAGATCCAGGCCGTGTCCATGCAGAAATTTCACGGCGGCGTGCGCATCGAGCTCGTCTGCGGAAAGCGCGCGTTCGCGTTTTCCCGCATGAGCGCCGAGCAGAACCACGGCGTGTCCGTCCTGCTCAGCGCAAAGCTCCACGAGACGGCCGCGCTCGTGCAGCGCACGCTCGAGGAAAAGACTGCGCTGACCCAGCGCGTGACGGCGCTGGAAAACGAGGCGTTCGCGAAGATCGCAAAGGACGTCAAGGGCACGGGCGATGTGTTCATGATCCGCGAGCCGATGAGCCCGGACGCCGTCCGGCGGCTGGGCGACGCGGTGCTCTCGTCGTGCGGCGGCCGCTGCGCCGTCTTTGCCGGGCGCGACGGGGAGGGGTACAAATACGCCCTCGGCGACCCGTCCGGCGACGTGTCCGCGCTCGTAAAAGAGCTCAACGCCGCGCTTCACGGCCGCGGCGGCGGCCGGGGCGGCTTCGCGCAGGGCTCCGTGCAGGCCACGGCCGCGGAGATCGACGCGTTTTTCGGCGCGTAAGCTCAAATAAATGCGCGGCCCGCGTTCTTCGCGGGCCGCGCTTTTTTATGACAGCTTCAAAATCTCTCCCGGCGCGGGGACGCCGCCCGTGCGCTCGGCAAGCTCCGAGACCGTGACGAACTCCCAGCCCTGCGATTGCAGCGCGTCGACGACGGAAAGCGCCGCGTCGGCCGACGTGCGGTACAGGTCGTGCAGCAGCACGACGCAGCCGGGCCGTGCCTCGGACAAAATGCGCCGGGCGATGAGCGCGGCGTCCCGGTCGCGCCAGTCGTGCGGGTCGATGCTCCAGAGCGCGAGGTAGAGCCCCGTCTCCTCCGCCGCGCTCCGCACCGCGTCGGAATAGAGCCCGCCGGGCGGGCGGAACGTGCGCGCCGCGCAGCCGGACAGCTCGGTGATGAGCGCGGCCGTGTCGGACAGCTCGGATTCGACCGCCTCCTGCGATAAATTTTGCAGATACGCGTGCGAAAATCCGTGCACGGCCAGCTCGTGCCCGTATTGGGCGATGCGCGCGGGCAGCTCCGGGAACAGCTCCATGCGGTAGCCGCACAGGAAAAACGTCGCCCGCACGCCGCGCGCGGCGAGGCCGTCCAACAAATCATCCGTCGCCCCGGCCGTCGGCCCGTCGTCAAACGTCAGCGCGATGAGCTTTTCGGGCTCCGCGCGGGAAGCCGATGCCGCCATTGGAAGCGCCAGCCAGCACAAAAAAAGCAGCGCGGCCCCAAGCCTGGGGCCGCGCTTTGCAAATCGTCTCAAACCGATCACCTGCTCTTGTTTTTACTCCGCTTTCACCGCGCTCGCCGGGGTGATACCGTCCGCGCCCTCGCCGGAGACGGTCACGCTGACCGCCATGCCGACGTCGAGCGTCACGACGGCCTCGCACTCCGCCGCGCTCACGCGGTAGAAATCGCCCTCGCCGTCCAGGCGCAGATAGTAATACGTCGTCCCGTCCAGCACGGCCGTGCGGATGTCCGTGATGCGGCCGGAGACGGTCTCGGGCTCGGCGCTCACGCCGCCGGTCACGTCCGCGCGCACGCCGTTTTCGCGCAGCAGCGCGAGATAATTCTGTTCGCACTGCGCCACGGTCGCGCCCGTCGCGACGATCTGATACTGCTGCACGTTGACCATCGCGTACTGCTTGACAAGGCTGGAATTGTCCTTGAGCGCCATAAAGTACGTCGGCTGCCCGCCGATGTTGAGCAGCAGCGGGAACGTCGCCTTGTACGAGAACTGCTGCACCGCGCCCTGCGCCGAGTCCATGGCCGAATATTCCTCCGCACCCGCGCAGGAATAGAAGCTCGCCTGCCGCGTGCGCTGGTTGACGAGGATGAAGCCGATGTTGCCCTGATCGCCGCTGACGGACGTGATGCCGGTGTAGAGCCAGACGTCGTCGCCCTGGGCGATGTAGTTGTAGCCCGACGTCGTGACCGTGCAGTCCGTCTGGCCGAAGAGCGAATTGAGGAAGCCGTTGTGATAGCGGCCGTAGTAGTCGTACTGCTCGATGATGAGGTCGGCGTCCTACACGCGGTCGC
>CAVFYN010000149.1:0-6031 GCA_963626425.1 Bacteroidaceae bacterium | reverse complement strand
TGTTCTACCAGATCGGCGAGCTGTTCCAGAGCTACGCCGTCGGCAAGAGCCGCCGGAACATCACGCAGCTCATGGACATCCGCCCGGACTACGCAAACATTGAAAAAGACGGCAAGCTCGAGCAGGTCGACCCGGACGAGGTCGCGGTCGGCAGCATCATCGTCGTCCAGCCGGGCGAGAAGGTCCCGCTCGACGGCGTCGTCACCGAGGGCACGGCCAGCCTGAACACGAGCGCCCTGACGGGCGAGAGCATGCCGCGCGACGTCCATGAGGGCGACGAGATCATCAGCGGCTGCATCAATATGTCCGGCGTCCTGAAGATCCGCACGACGAAGGCGTTCGGCGAGTCGACCGTGTCGAAGATCCTCGACCTGGTCGAAAACGCCAGCTCGCGCAAGTCGCGCTCGGAGGCGTTCATCTCCCGCTTTGCGAAGATTTACACGCCGGCCGTGTGCATCGCGGCGGTGCTGCTGGCCGTCGTCGTGCCGCTCGTGCGCATGGCGCTGGGCCTCGGCGCGGCGTGGACGGACTGGATCTACCGCGCGCTGACGTTCCTGGTCGTCAGCTGCCCGTGCGCGCTTGTCATCAGCATCCCGCTGAGCTTCTTCGCGGGCATCGGCGGCGCGAGCCGCGAGGGCATCCTCATCAAGGGCTCGAACTATCTTGAGGCGCTCGCGGACGCGAAGATCGTCGTGTTCGACAAGACCGGCACGCTCACGCAGGGCGTGTTTGAGGTCACGGGCGTGCACCACAGCGAGATGGAGGACAAAAAGCTCCTCGAGTACGCCGCGCTGGCCGAGTGCGCCTCGTCCCACCCGATCAGCCGCAGCCTGCAGAAGGCCTACGGCGGCGAGATCGACCGCAGCCGCGTGACGGACATCGAGGAGATCAGCGGCCACGGCATCACGGCCACGGTCGACGGCCACGCCGTCGCCGCGGGCAACGGCAAGCTCATGGAGAAGCTCGGCATCGCGTACCATGACTGCCACAGCGTCGGCACGATCATCCATATGGCCATCGACGGCCAGTATGCCGGCCATATCGTCATCTCCGACGTCGTCAAGCCGAACTCGAAGCAGGCCATCGCGCAGCTGAAAAAATGCGGCGTGCGCCGGACGGTCATGCTCACGGGCGACGCAAAGCGCGTGGCCGATTCGGTCGCGGGCGAGCTCGGCGTCGACGAGGTGCACAGCGAGCTGCTGCCGGGCGACAAGGTCGACCGCGTCGAGGGCCTGCTCGCCGCCAAGGGCAAGAACGAAAAGCTCGCCTTCGTCGGCGATGGCATCAACGACGCGCCCGTGCTCACGCGGGCGGACATCGGCATCGCCATGGGCGCCATGGGCTCGGACGCCGCCATCGAGGCGGCCGACGTCGTGCTCATGGACGACGACCCGCTCCAGATCGCAAAGGCCATCGGCATTTCGCGCAAGTGTATCGGCATCGTGAAGCAGAATATCGTGTTCTCGCTCATCGTGAAGTTCGCCTGCCTGGCCCTGACGGCCGTCGGCATCACGGACATGTGGGCCGCGATCTTCGCCGACGTCGGCGTGATGATCCTCGCCGTGCTCAACGCCATCCGCGCGCTGAAGTACAAGGCGAAATAAGAAAAAATGAACCGGCCCGCCGCATTTGTGCGGCGGGCCGGTTTTTGTACATTCATGCCGGGATCGCCCGGCGGCGCGGCCGCGTGAGCAGGTGCTCGGCGGCGTAGACCAGCCCGGCGCCGAGGCAGACGCAGGGGATGTACAGCGCCGTCGCGGCATACCAGCCGAAGCGGGCGGCGACGTCCTTATAGACGATGAGCGGATTGCTGGCCGGGCCGATGAAAAACATGTTGATCTGGCCGCCGGAGGCGCGGAAAAACGCCAGATTGATGGCGAACGCCGCGCAGCACAGCATCAGAAACAGCGCCGTCGCGCGGCCGAAATCCCGGAGCGACCGCGGCCCGTTCCCGGTTGCGATGACCAGCAGACCGAGAAAGACCAGCAGCGTGTGCCAGAGAAAGCCGTGCAGCGTCAGCGTCCAGTATTCATGGCTGAGGCCGGACGTCTCAAGCAGCGCGAGAAAGCCGCCGAGCAGATTGTACGTGCACAAAAACGTGCAGATCGCGCTGCGCGCCCGCTCGCTGCGCGTGAGGTTCACGGCCAGGCACAGATACATCGGGATGCTGCACAGCTGGAACGGGAACACCCACCACTGAAAGCTGCCGCGGCCGATCACATAATAGTAAAACAGCAGCTTGTAGACCTCGCAGACGATGAGGAACACGCCCACGCCGAGCAGAATGTGCCGGCAGCGGGCAGGGCCGGAGCGGCGCAGCGCGAACGCGAGCGCCGTGCTGATGCCGAGGCCGAACAGCAGAAACAGCAGGTGAAACGGCCCGTAGGCCGCGGGCGGCGTCATCGGCCAGGCCGTCGCCTGGATCCATCGGGCGAGCATGGCGGCGCCTTACTGCGCGCCGGCGGGATCCGGACGGACGCGCGACGGGCGGTCGCGGACGATCAGGAACGCGAATACGGCAAGCAGGTTGAAAAACAGACCCAGGATCGGCCAGAGCGACTTGTTCATGCCCTCGCAGACCGCGCTCTTGTAAAGCCACGCCACGACGAGCAGCCAGTATACCGCCCCGAGCGCCAGCCACAAAACGGCCAGCGAGCCGAAGAGCGCATAGTGCCCGGCGGTCAGCGGCGTGATGTTTTTCTCCCAGTCACCGTGTTCGCGCCCGTGCTCACGTTCGCGATCGGATCCGGACTGCTGCGTCTGCGCCTGCTCCGACGCCTCGCTCTGCTCAAGCGCGCGGATGTCCGAGATCTGCCGCGACAGACTCAGCGGCACGGCGACCGCGCTGACGAGCGCCAGCACCACGGCCATAACGACGACCGCGATGAACGCCTTTTTGTAATTCCAATGCATGATCTTCCTGTTCATAAGCTTCCCTCCAAAGCAGATTAAAAGCGGCTCCCTTTGCGGACGATACCATTGTAGGGGACGGCCTTAAAGCGCCTTGAAATGAAACTGAAACAGAGATTAAACAGATAAGAGGGGATGCGGTGGGATGTGGTGCGCGCAAAAGCCTCCCCTGAAAGGGGAGGTGGCACGCCGGAACGGCGTGACGGAGAGGTTTTTCGCGGCATCGAATTTTCGGCGCGCTCTGCAAAACGGCAGCATTTGAACCTCTCAGTCGGCTCCGCCGACAGCTCCCCTTGCAGGGGAGCCTTTCGGATAGCCGATTCCGCAATGAACACAGTGCAAACGCGGCAGGCGCAGTCGGGCGGCGGGATGAGGTCATCCCGCCCTACGGCGTGACCGGCAGTGCGCCCGTAGGGGCGGATATCATCCGCCCGCAAGGCCGATTGCGGTGCGCGGTAAGTTAGAATGTCATTCAGAGGCCATGAAATGGCCGTGAAATCTTGCCGATTACGGTATGCCGATTGCGTGCCAGCGCCAAATAAGACCTGTCACCCTGAGCGAAGTCGAAGGGTCTGCCCGATTGCGGTATGGTCACGTGTATCTCCAGCGCTGGAACAGAACGCAAGACTACCGCAATCGGAAAGATTCCACGCCGTCTGCGACGGCTCTGAATGACATCCTTTTTTTGCCTCTGGATCGCAATCGGTTCTCCGCAATCGGCAAGATCCTTCGACTTCGCTTGCGCTTCGCTCAGGATGACATGTTGTTCGTTTTCGCGTGCTGCAATCGGCGCGCTGTTCTTTTTTGATGATAAGACGCCAGTAGTATTGACAATTCTATAAGACTGTGGTAGTATCAACGCGTAGCTACTACTGGAGTCTTATCAAAAGAGGGGTTATCCATGGATACGAAATTATTTGATTCTGAGCTGAAGGTGATGGACGTCCTTTGGAAGGAGGGGGATCTTCCGGCGAAGGAGATCGCGAAGGTGCTTACGGCGGAGCTGGGGTGGAACGTCAACACGACGTATACGCTCATCAAGCGCTGCATGAAAAAGGGCGCGATCGAGCGCAGCGAGCCGGGGTTTCTGTGCCATGCGCTCATCCTGAAGTCGGCCGTGCAGGAGGCGGAGACGGACGAGCTCATCAACAAGGTCTATGACGGTTCGGCCGACAAGCTGTTCGCGGCGCTGCTGGGGCGGAAAAAGCTCTCGGCGGAGCAGATCGAAAAGCTGCGGCAGATCGTCGGGGAGCTGGAATGACGGGAATGAGCATCTGGAGCATGAGCCTTGCGGGCGGCGTGATGATCCTGGTCATCACGGTCATCCGCGCGCTGGCGATGAACCGCGTGCCGAAAAAGACGTTTCTTGTGCTCTGGGGCGCGGCGATCGCGCGGCTGCTCGTGCCGTTTTCGCTGCCGTCGGGGCTGAGCGTCTATTCGCTTTTGGCAAGGCGTCCGGCGCGGACGGCGGTGAGCGCGGCGGCGGTAAAAGTGCCGGCCGTTCCGGCGGGGCAGGTGTCTACGACGGTGGGGCAGGCCGCTTCGGCGGCCGCGCGGGCGGTCCCGGTCTGGGACATCGTCTGGGTCGCGGGTACGCTTTTGTGCGCGGCGGTTTTTGCAGCGGCGTACTGGAGATGCTGCCGCGAGTTCCGGATGAGTCTGCCGGTGGAAAACGGATTTGCCCGGCGGTATCTGGCGGCACATCCGCTGCGGCGGCGCGTGACGATCCGGCAGTTTGACCGCATTTCCTCGCCGCTGACGTTCGGCGTGCTGCGTCCGGTCATTCTGATGCCGAAAACGACGGACTGGGCGGACGAGGCGGCGCTGGAATTCGTGCTCGTGCATGAATTCGTCCACATCCGGCGGTTTGACGCGGTCTGGAAGCTGCTGCTCGTCGCGGCCGGCTGCGCGCACTGGTTCAATCCGCTGGTGTGGGTGATGTACGTCCTGGCCAACCGGGATCTGGAGCTTTCGTGCGACGAGACCGTCGTGCGCCGTTTCGGCCGCGGCGCGCGGGCGGCATACGCGAACGTCCTGATCGCCATGGAAGAAAGAAAAAGCGGCCTTGCGCCGCTTGACAGCCATTTCAGTCGAAATGCGATCGAAGAAAGGATCACAGCAATCATGAAAACAGGAAAGATCACGGCCGCGTCGCTGACGCTGGCGGCGGTGCTCGTCGCCGGTACGGTGACGGTGTTTGCAACGAGCGCAAAGGCGGAGCCGAACCCCGCAAGCCCTGCGGAGACCACGCAGGCGACGGATGCGGAGACCATGACCGACGAGAGCACGCTCATGTCCTACGTCGACCCGGCGGACGGCAGGACGTATTACAGCTTCGACGACGGAAAGACGTTCGAGCCGCTGACAGACGCGGAATTCGAGGCGCTTTACCCGACGCCGGACATCGAGTGGTGGACATACGACGAGTTCAAGGCGTGGCTGGACGAGGAAAAGGTCCAGTTGCAGAGCCTGCTCGGTGAGACGGCGTGGACGAACACCGACGGCGAGTTCGTCTGGACGCAGGAGAAGATCGACGAGGCCATCACCCTGTATGAGGAAATGCTCGCCGACATCCAAAACGGCGTGCAGTACTCCAAGAGCGTCGACGGCGAAGACGACGTCCTGGTGAGCTACAACCCCGCCGACGTCGCCGCCGGCACGTCGGACGCCGAGCTGACGCTCGCCGTCCTGCTCGATAACGGCGAAGAGGTGATCTTCGGCCCGTTCGCTACGAACGAGGAAATGCTCGCCGCCGTGCAGCCCTTCTGCGAAGAGCAGGTCGAGCTGGGAAATCTGACCCAGCAGGAAGCAGATGAGATTTTGGGACGGTATTCGGAAAATTAAGCAGCGAAATAGACAAACGCCCTGGCCCGTAGTGGACCAGGGCGTTTTTTGTATTGCTCCAAGTGAAAACAGAAGCCAACACCGGCCTTCTGGCCGGCGCGCCTTGCGCGTCAATTCGCAGCGAAGCGGAGAATTGTCATAGGCGGAATTCATTTCCGCCGTTTAAGAATAAAATAGGAGCCAAATTAAAAGACCCCATCCATTCGGATGGGGTCTTTTAATTTGGTGCGCGAGGCGGGACTTGAACCCGCACGTCCGGAGTGGACACTAGAACCTG
>CAVFYN010000148.1:0-7269 GCA_963626425.1 Bacteroidaceae bacterium | reverse complement strand
GCGCAATCGGCTTCGCGGGCGGATGATATCCGCCCCTACAGGGCGCCGGCGCGCCCCATCCGTTTTCCCACGTGACACCCGGGCCCTCCTGTGGTATAATCGTGGTACTTATGAAAAAAACGGAGGCGGAACGATGGGGAAGAGAGTTCTGATCGTGGAAGACGAGCAGGCCATCGTGGAGATCTTGAAGTTCAACCTGCGCAAAGAGGGCTACGAGACGCTTGAGGCGCTCGACGGGAAGACCGGGCTGGAGCTGGCGCGGACGCAGGATCCGGATCTGGTGCTGCTGGACGTCATGCTGCCGGAGATGAACGGGTTTGACGTGTGCGGCGCGCTGCGGCGCGGCGGGTCGGAGGTGCCGATCATCATGCTCACGGCGCGCGAGGGCGAGGAGGACAAGGTGTTCGGCCTCGAGACCGGTGCGGACGACTATATCACAAAGCCGTTTTCCATGCGCGAGCTGCTCGCGCGCGTCAAGGCGAATATCCGCCGCCGCGCCATCGACATGGGCGCGCAGCGCAGCGTCATCTCCGTCGGCGACCTCGCGGTCAACATCGACTCCTACGGCGTCACGAAGCACGGCGCGCCCGTGGAGCTGACGCAGAAGGAATATGATCTGCTGCGCTTTCTCATCCTCTCGCCCGGCAAGGTCTTTTCGCGCGAGGAGCTCATGGAGAACGTCTGGAATTACGACTATTTCGGCGATATGCGCACGGTGGACGTCACGGTCCGCCGCCTGCGCGAGAAGATCGAGGACGACCCCGGCGCGCCCGTGTACATCCTGACGCGGCGCGGCGTCGGCTATCAGTTCGCCGCGGAAGGATAAGCGGCAGGGAAGGAGGGGCGGTATGCGTTCGCTTCGCATGAAGCTCGTGCTCATCATGGTGCTGCTCATCGTGGCGCTCATGACGGTGGCCGGGTCGTTTCTCATCAACGGCGTCGGCAGCTTTTATATCGACGAATTCTACGTGCAGATGGAGCGGACGTTTTCCGAGGACTTCATCGTGCAGATGCGCAAAACGGCCGCGCAGGCCGACGCGCCCGAGCGGCTCAAGGAGCAGATCATGGCGCAGGCCGACCTCGGCGTCGACGTGTCCGGGCGCAACGTGTATGTGTTAGATCGCGGCGGAAACGTGCTCGCCGGCTCGGACGGGGCGTCGGCCGTGACCGTGACGGAGAACATCCTCACGGCCATGAACGGCGCCGTCGGGCAGGAGAGCTCCATCGCGAGCGACTATATGGACCTCGCCATCCCCGTGCAGTCCGGCGACGCGTTCTACATCGCCTACGTGCGCGACAATAAAAGCACGGTCGACTCGCTCACGGGCACGGTCATGGGCATCATCCTGCGCTCGCTCGGGCTCGGCCTCATTATCTGCATCGTGCTCGCGTTCGTGCTTGCGCAGCTGCTCATCACGCCCATTCAGGCGCTCACGGCCGGCACGCGGCAGGTCGCAAGCGGCGACTTTTCGCAGAAGCTCGAGGTCACGAGCCGCGACGAGATCGGCGTTCTGACCCGGAACTTCAACTACATGGCGCAGGTCCTGCAAAACACGCTCAGCGAGGTCGAAAACGAGCGCAACAAGCTCTCGACGCTGTTTCTGCACATGACCGACGGCGTCGTCGCCTTCGACGCGTCCGGCATGGTCATCCACTACAACCCCGCGGCCGTGCAGATGCTCGCGCGGCCCATCGACCCGGCCGTGCGCTATGACGAGCTGTTCGGCGAGGACGCGGATTTTTCCGCCGTGCTCGCGCTGCGCCGGCCGCAGTTTCTCGAGGTCCACAAGCACGTGGGCGACCGCGAGCTCGAGCTGTTCCTCGCGCCGTACTCGGCCGACCAGGCCTCCGGCGGCGCGCTCGTGCTCATCCACGACGTCACCGAGCAGCGCCGCACGGACGAGATGCGCCGCGAATTCGTCGCGAACGTCTCGCACGAGCTGCGCACGCCGCTCACGAACATCAAATCCTACGCCGAGACGATCATCGACTCCGGCGACGAGCTGCCCGCCGAGCTGCGCAGCAGCTTTATGGGCGTCATTTTAAACGAGACCGACCGCATGACGCGCATCGTGCAGGATCTGCTCACGCTCAGCAAGTTCGACTACGGCAAGATGGAGATGAACGTCTCGCGGTTTTCGTTCTCGCGCGCGGTCCAGAATGTCAGCCGCGCCGAGTCCATCGACGCGCGCAACCACGGCCACGAGCTCGTCGTGGACGTGCCGGACGACCTGCCGAACGTCGACGGCGACCGCGAGCGCATCGAGCAGGTCATCATGAATATCGTCTCCAACGCCATCAAGTACACGCCCGACGGCGGCCGCATCGAGCTGCGCGCCCGCGCGGACGAGCAGAACGTCGTCCTGACGGTGAAGGACAACGGCATCGGCATTCCGGAGCAGGACCTGCCGCGGCTGTTTGAGCGGTTCTACCGCGTGGACAAGGCGCGCTCGCGCCAGTCCGGCGGCACGGGCCTCGGGCTGTCCATCGCGCAGGAGATCCTCAGCCAGCACAACGGCAGCATCCGCATCGACTCTACCTACGGCGAGGGCACGTGCGTGACCATCACGCTGCCGCGCGCGCCGGAGCAGACGCCGGAAGCATAAAAGAAAGGAGCGGGCCATGACGACGCGCCGACGCCTCATCGAATGGGGCAAGAATATCCTGATCGTGCTGCTTGCGTGCAGCGCGGTGGTGCTGGCCGTCATGGCGAGCGCGGACGATCTGTCCGGCAGCGGGACGCTGCTCGGCCGCGTGAAGCAGTGGATCGGCACGGGCGACACGGCCGGCGCGTCCGGGACGGACGCGCGCGAGCAGGCCGCGGCGCTGCCCGTGCAGGTGTCCGTGCAGTCGCCCGCGGGGCGATACAGCGCGCTCTATGACGATGCCGCGCTCTCGGACGCCTATGCGCGCTTCGGCGGCCTGCTCGGCCAGGCGCTCGAGTCGGCCGGCAGCGCGCAGCGCTCGTCCATGAGCGCCGTGCGCGAGGCGCTCACGCAGCCGAGCGTCTATTTTGCCTATCCCGGCGCCGTGCCGCTGACGGCGCTCGCCCGCTGGCTCGACGCGTCGTATGACGGAGACGATCAGGCCGCGTGGTTCGCACTGTCCATCCGCAGCGACTCGGTGCTGCTCTATTTCGGCGGCGAGGCGGGCGTGTCCGTCTGCAAGACGTATCTGCAGGCCGAGCGCCTGACACGCGAGCTCTCGCGCAGCCGGCCGGACGGGACGGTGTTCGCGTTTGAGCAGACGGAATTTTCCGCGCTCGAGCCGCTGACGCTGCTCGATCCCGCTGGCGTCTACCCTGTGCGCGCGCTGACGGCCGAGAGCGCGTGGAGCGACAGCTTCGTGAGCGCGACGGCCTCGGGCCTCGGCTTCAATCCGTATGGCGACGGGTACTACACCGAGTCCGACGGCACGCTCGTTTTCAGCGAGAGCGCCTGCACGCTGCGCCTCGGCACGGACGGGCGCATTTTCCTCACGAACCAGTCGCCGGACGACGCGCGCTTTGCCGGCGCGGGCGACAGCCTTGCCCAGCAGATCGAGACGGCGCGCGCCCTGCTCTCCCGCCTGACGGACGGCCGGACGGGCGAGGCGGCGCTCTACCTGACGAAAGCCGAAACGGACGGCGGCCTCACGCGCCTGACGTTTGAATACTTCGTCGGCGGCATCCCCGTCGACCTGACGGACGGCCCGGCCGCGGCGGTCACGCTGTCCGGCGCGGTCATCACGGAGCTGTCCGTCCGCGTGCGCGCCTATGAGACCGGCGCGGCGGCGGGCGACCTCCTGCCGGTGCACCAGGCGGCGGCGCTGACGAAAACGGGCCGCCTTCGCGTCGGCTATGCCGACTCCGGCGACTCCACGCCCGGCGTCGGGTGGATGGACTAGACAAAATTCCCTGCGGAAAGGCGGTGACGGCCGGTGCCGGTGTCCAAGCTCAAAAATGTCATCCTCGCGATCCTGCTTCTGACGAACATTTTCCTGCTCATCCTGGTCGTTCCCGCCCGGCGCGCGGCCGGGGAGCGGGCGCGCGCGATGTATGACAATCTCCAGACGCTCTTTTCCGAGTACGGCGTCACGCTGGACGCCGCGCTGCCCACGGGCGAGCAGCCGCTGCTGCCGCTGACGGCCGAGGCGGACGCGGCCGCGCAGGAAAAGGCCGCGCAGGCCCTGCTCGGCAGCGGCGCGTCGGCCGACGCGGGCTCGGGCAGCTACCGCAGCGTCTATCGCGCGGACGGCGGCACGTGCCAGTTCGTCCACGGCGGCGGCTTTTCCGCCGAACTGACGGGGCAGAGCGCGTCGGACGACCTGACGCGCGCGTCGGAGAAGCTGCTCGCGCGCATGGGCTTTGACTGCGGCGGCGCCGAGCTGCCCGTGCGCCTGAGCGCGGGCGTGTACACCGTGACGGCCACGCAGCGCGTGGCGGACTGCCCGGTCTTTTCCGCGCGGCTGACGCTGACGTACGCAAACGGCAGCCTGACGGACATCGAGGGGACGTTTCTGACCGGCACGCCGCTCGAGGCGCCGGACGCGGAGGCGGGCCTTGCGTGCGCGGACGCGCTCATCGCGTTTCTCGGCAGCCGCGACAGCCTCGGCTGGGTCGGCAGCCGCGTCACCAGCGTCACGCAGGGCTATGTGCAGGCCGAAACGGCCTCGGCCACGACGGTGCGCCTCGCGCCCGTCTGGCGCATCGAGACCGACGCGGGCGCCTTTGACGTCGACGGCCAGACCGGCGAGGTCACGGCGGCGGAGTGACGCCGTTTTGTAACCAATTGTAATTTGAACTTTACAAGGCAGGAAGCCTGTGGTATACTGTTCTGCGGTGAAAAATGGTATGTAAGACCCACCTCTTGCGGGACATACTGAAGACAAAGAGGGAAATGTATGGACAAGTATGTGATCTCCGGCGGGCGGCCGCTGCATGGAAAAGTGACGATCAGCGGCGCGAAGAACGCCGCCGTTGCCATCTTGCCGGCTGCGCTGCTCGTAAGCGGCACGTGCCGGATCGAAAATCTGCCCGATATTTCCGATGTGCACCTGCTTCTGGACATTTTGGGCGGCATGGGCGCGCGCATCCGCCGTTTCAGCCCGTCCGTTGTTGAGATCGACTGCAGCCACATCCGCAACACGGTCGCGCCCGAGGAGCTTGTGCGGCGCATCCGCGCCTCGTCGTACCTCATCGGCGCGCAGCTCGGCCGCTTCGGCCGCGCGCAGGTCGCCATGCCCGGCGGCTGCTACTTCGGCGTCCGCCCGATCGACCAGCACATCAAGGGCTTTGAGGCCCTCGGCGCGACGGTCGAGCAGACGGGCGGGTACGTCCGCGCCACGGCCGAAAACGGCCTGCACGGCGCGCATGTCTACCTCGACATCGTCTCCGTCGGCGCGACGATGAACATTATGATCGCCGCCGCGATGGCCGACGGCATGACCGTCATCGAAAACTGCGCGCGCGAGCCGCACATCGTCGACCTTGCCAACTTCCTGAACGCCATGGGCGCGCGCATTTCCGGCGCGGGCACGGCCGTCATCAAGATCCGCGGCGTCAAAAGCCTTTCCGGCGGCACGTATTCCATCATCCCGGACCAGATCGAGGCCGGCACGTATATGGCCGCCGTCGCCGCCGCGGGCGGCAGCGTGCTCGTCGAGAATGTCATCCCGAAGCACATGGACTGCATCACGAGCAAGCTCCGCGAGATGGGCGTCTCCATCACGGATTATGACGACTCGATTTTAGTCGAGCGCACCGGCCCGCTGCGCCGGGCGAACATCAAGACCATGCCGTACCCCGGCTTCCCGACGGATATGCAGCCGCAGGCCGTCGTGTGCCTCGCGCTCGCGCAGGGGACGAGCATCGTCACCGAGGGCATTTACGACAACCGCTTCCGCTACGCCGCGGAGCTCAACCGCATGGGCGCGGACATCCAGGTCGACGGCCGCATCGCCGTCACGACCGGCGTGCGCGCGCTCTCCGGCTGCCCGGTCAAGGCGTTTGACCTGCGCGCGGGCGCGGCCATGGTCATCGCCGGCCTCGCCGCCCAGGGCGTGACGACCGTCGAGGACGTCCACTATATCGAGCGCGGCTACGAGAACATCATCGGCAAGCTGCGCGGCATCGGCGCGGACATCCGCCGCATCAGCGTCCCGGACGCCCCGGACGTGTCGAGCGCGGGCTGAACCTCATAAAAATCAAACGCTCCGCCAAAAGGCGGAGCGTTTTTTGTGCTTAGATGAGCCACCGGTTCACGACCGGGATCTTCCGCAGGACGAGCCAGACGACAAAGCTGCCCGCGAACACGAGCGCGACGACGGCCGGGATCGTGAGCACGCTCGGCGCGAGCGCGCCGGACAGGCCGAAGTGGCGCAGGAAGTAGACGAAAAACATATGGACAAGGTAGATGCAGAAGCTCGCGCCCGAGACCGTCCGGCACACGCGCGCGGCGCGCGGCCGGAGCTCCGCGCGCGAGAGCGCCGCGAAAATGCCGCAGGCCATGACGGCCACGCCGATGCTCATGCCCTCGAGATACTGCGTCTGGAGCGTCCCGGCCCGCACGGAGGCGGCGAGCGTCCCGCCGAAGACCATGCAAAGGCCGGCGGCCCAGAGCGCGGGGCCGAGCGCGCGCCGTTTCGGCGGGTACGTGCGCAGATAGTACCCAAGCAGGCAGTAGCCCATGGAGCCCCACGTCATGTTGAGCGCCCACTGCGCCGGAATGCCGCCGAGCAGCCGGAACGGCCACAGCGGCCGCACCGTCGGGTAGACGATCGCGGTCAGAAACCAGATGGCAAGCGCATAGCGCAGCTGCTTTTCGTCCGCGTTTTTTGTAAAAACGCGCAGCAGCGGCACGCAGAGGTAGATGAGGATCGTGATGTGCAGGTAGTATAGGTGCGATTCGTGGCGGAACAGCACAAGGCTTTTCAGCGCGTCGACGATCGCCGCGGAGGAAAAGTCGCCGCCCGCCCAGAGGTGATACGCGCCGTAGCACGCCGCCCAGAAAAACAGCGCGGCCAGAATGCGCGGCAGATTGCGCGTGAGGATGCGCCGCGGCGGATAGTCCCGCTCCGGCCGGAGCAGCAGCGCGCCCGTGCACATGAAAAACAGCGGCACGCTCGCCCGCGAGACGCTGCCCCAGAACAGCGCGGCGAGCCATCCGGCGGACTTTACCGGCCCGACGAAGCCGCCCGCGCTCACGTGGATGAGCAGCACGCCCACGATGGCGAACGTCTTGACGAGGTCGACCGCGCGGTCGCGCGCGGGAGAGGAAGCCATAAAATCAC
>CAVFYN010000147.1:0-8586 GCA_963626425.1 Bacteroidaceae bacterium | reverse complement strand
GGGTGGAGTTTTGCCTCCACCCTTGTGCTTCTTTAAACTTCTATTTGACGCTTACTTATCAACGCTGTCATCCTGAGCGGAGCGAAGCGGAGTCGAAGGATCTTGCCTCACTAGTGCATAAAAAGCACCCGCTCCGGTCATCGGAGCGGGTGTTTGACTCATTCTGCGAAAATCTTACTCAAGCGAAATGAGGTAATAGTAAACCGGCTGGCCGCCCTGGACGAGGGTGACCTCGCAGCCGGGGCAGACCTGCTCGAAGATGGCGAGCGCTTCCTGCGCGCGGGCTTCTTCGACGCCTTCGCCGTAGTAGATCGTGAGGAACTCCTTGCCCTGGCCGGCGGCGTAGGACGCGACCTCGCGCAGGAGGGACGTCTCGTCGGTCTGGTCACTGAGGAGCTTCTTGCCGCTGAAGGCGATGTAGTCGCCCTCGTGGATCTCCGCGCCGTCGAAGTCGGAGTTGCGGGCGGCGTAGGTGATCTGGACGGTCTCGACGTTGCCGGCGGCCTCGGCCATCGTGTCGGCGAGGGCCTGCGGGTCGGCATCCGGGTCGAAGTTCAGCATGGCCGCGACGCCCTCGGGGACAGAGGCGGTCGGGACGACGATGACGTGCTTGTCCGTCAGCGGGCCGGCCTGCTGGGCCGCCATGATGATGTTCTTGTTGTTCGGCAGGACGAGCACCGTCTCGGCCGGAGTGCGGTTGATCTGGCGCAGGATGTCCTCCGTCGAGGGGTTCATGGTCTGGCCGCCCTCGATGAGGCCGTCGACGCCGAGGTCGCGGAAGAGCGCCTCGAGCCCGTCGCCGACGCAGACGGAGACGACGCCGATGGCCTTCTCCGCCGGGGCGATCTCCGGCTCGGCGGGAGCGGGCGCGGCGGCCTCGTCGGCCTGGAGCACCTTTTCCGTGTGCTGGAACTTCATGTTCTCGATCTTGACGGTGACGAGGCTGCCGTAGGTGATGGCCTCCTCGAGGACCTTGCCGGGGTTATTCGTGTGGACATGGACCTTGATGATCTCGTCGTCGTCGACGAGCACGAGGCTGTCGCCCAGACCGGTCAGAAAGCTGCGCAGCAGCTCCGGAGATTTGTTCGTCTCGCGCGAGACGATAAACTCCGTGCAGTAGGCGAACACGATGTCCTCCGTCTGGAACTCGGTGAAGTCGGCCTGCGCCTTGGCGGCCGTCTGCTGCTCCTCGCCCAGCTCGATCATCTCGCCGCGCAGCGCCGCGAGCATGCCCTCGAGCAGGTAGACAAAGCCAAGGCCGCCCGCGTCCACGACGCCGGCCTTTTTGAGCACCGGGTTCTGGTTGACCGTCTCGGCGAGCGCGGCGTTGGCGCAGTCGATCATATAGACGAGCATGGCCTCGATGTCGCCGTCCGGCGCGCCATCTTCCGCGGCCTTTTCGGCCGTGACGCGCGAGACGGTGAGGATCGTGCCCTCCGTCGGCTTCATGACGGCCTTATACGCGGCCTCAACGCCCGAGGCGAGCGCGCCGGCAAGGCCCTTGCAGTCCAGCGACTCCATGCCCTTGGTATACTTGGAGAAGCCGCGGAACAGAAGCGACGTGATGACGCCGGAGTTGCCGCGCGCGCCGCGCAGCATGGCCGACGCCGCCGTCTGCGCGATGTCGCACAGGGCGGTCTTGTCCGTCTTTTTCAGCTCCGTCGACGCGGCCGAGAGCGTCATGCTCATGTTCGTGCCGGTGTCGCCGTCCGGGACGGGGAATACGTTCAGTTCGTTGATTTGCTGTTTGTGCAGCTCCACTGAAGCGGCGCCGTTGATGAGCATCTGCTTCATCGAAGCGCCGTCGATGGTCTGGATCATGAATACTTACACCTCCGTGTGCGGGGAACCCGCGAATCAGCCGGCCATTACAGAGTCGACAAATACGTTGACCTCACGTACCTCCGTGCCGGTCGATTTTTCCACGACGTAGCGCACCTCGTTGATGATCGAGGAGCCGAGCGTGGTGATATTGACACCCTGGTCAATGATGATATGAAGATCAATGATGATGGATCCGTCATCCTGGAACGTGACGCGGACGCCCTTGCTCATCGCTTCCTTGCGCAGCAGATGGACAAGACCGTCGGTCATGGAGCGGACGGCCATTCCTTTGACGCCAAAGCAGTTCATAGCAGCGGCGCCGGCGATGTTCGTGAAAACGCTGGTGCTCACTGAGATGTCGCCCTTTTCGTTGTGCAGACGCATCATAATGCCTGACCTCCTTCTAAGAAATCGTCATATAATTGTAACCCAGATCGCCGCAAAACACAAGAACTATTTGCCTTTGCGGCCGGAATGCGCCTTTTCGGCGCCATGTGTTGCCGAACGGGCGAGTTATGCGAGCAGGCTCGGGTCCCACGCGTCCGGCGGCGTCAGGCCGAGCAGCTCGGCGACGGTCGGCGCGACGCTCGATAAGCCGAATTTGCCGTCCTTGAGCGCGCGCGCGGGATCCAGGAAGCACGCGATGAACGGGACGGGGTTGAGCGAGTGCGCCGTGCGGACGGACAGCGTGCCGTCTTTTGCCTTGTCATACATCTGGTCGCAGTTGCCGTGGTCGGCCGTGATGAGCAGGGCATAGCCGAGCTTTTCGGCGGCCTCCGCCACGCGGCCGACGGATTCGTCGACAAATTCCATCGCGCGGATGGACGCGTCCAGCGAGCCCGTGTGGCCGACCATGTCGCCGTTGGGATAGTTGCAGCGCAGAAAGCCGTATTTTCCGCTCTCCATGGCCGCAATGAGCGCGTCCGTGATCTCGCGCGACTTCATCTCGGGCTTCTGGTCGAACGGGATGATGTCCGACGGGATCTCGTCGTAGGTCTCGAGCGCCTCGGAAATCTTGCCGCTGCGGTTGCCGTTCCAGAAGTAGGTGACGTGGCCGTATTTCTGCGTCTCGCTGACGGCGTACTCGGCAATATCGTGCGCGCAGAGCAGCTCCGTGAGCGTGTTCCGGATGTCCGGCGGGGAGACGAGATAGCGCTGCGGGATGTGCGCGTCGCCGTCGTATTCGAGCATGCCGGCGTAGAGAACGCCGGTGTAGCCGCCGCGGTCGAATTTGTCGAAGTCCGGATCGTCAAACGCGCGGGAAATTTCCAGCGCGCGGTCGCCGCGGAAGTTGAAGAGGACGACGCTGTCGCCGTTTTCGATCGGCCCGGCGGGCGCGCCGCCGCGCTCGATGACAAAGCCGGGCAGATCCTGGTCGATGCAGCCGAGCTCGGCGCGGTAGGTCTCGACCGCCTCGCGCGCGGAGGCAAAGCGGCGGCCGATGCCGCGGACGTGGATGTCCCACCCGCGGCGGACCATGTCCCAGTCGGCCTCGTAGCGGTCCATCGTGATCTGCATCCGCCCGCCGCCGGAGGCGACGGCAAAGTCGCAGCCATCAGTCGACAGCTCCGAAAGCGTCCTTTCCAGCTCGTCCACATAGGTAAGCGCGCTCGTCGCGGGCACGTCGCGCCCGTCGAGCAGGATGTGGCAGCGCGCCTTCTTCACGCCGTCCGCCTTCGCGCGGCGGAGCATGGCGAGCAGGTGAGAGATGTTCGAGTGGACGTTGCCGTCGGACAAAAGGCCGAGAAAGTGCAGCGTGCGGCCGTTTTCGACGCAGTTTTCGACGAGCTCCTGCCACACCGCGCCGTCATAGAGCCGGCCGGAGGCGATGGACTCGGCGACGAGCAGCGCGCCCTGCGCGTACACCTGCCCGCAGCCGAGCGTGTTGTGGCCGACCTCGGAGTTGCCCATGTCGCCGTCGCCCGGCATGCCGACGGCCGTGCCGTGCGCCTTGAGCTGGGTGTGCGGGTAAGTTTCAAGCAGACGGTCGAGATTCGGCGTTTTAGCCTGACGGACGGCGTCGCCCGCGCCGCCGTCGCCGAGGCCGACGCCGTCCATGACGATGAGTACGACGCGCTGGCTCATTTGAATTCGTCCTCCAGATAGTCGCAGCACCAGTTGATGAGCTCCGGGCAGGCGACGTGGAACTCGCCCTTGAGCTCTTCGCAGCGCAGCGCGCCGAATTTCTCGCGGAACGCCTCGAGCAGCTTTTTGCTGCTCTGGTTCTGGCGGCAGTTTTCGTCGCCGTAGGCAAGGCCGAGTGCCATAAGCGCGCCGTTGACCGCGCCGCAAAGCTCGCCGGCGCGCGCGCCGGTGCCCATGAACGCGCCGAGGCGGAAGGACTGCTCGGCCGTCAGGCCGAACTGCTCGCAGCACGCGCCGAGCACGGCCTGGCAGCAGTTCTGTCCGTCCGCGCGCAGCGCGGCCGCATTTTCACGATAAGACATTGCAATGATCTCCTTTGTATGTGCGCCCGAAACCGGGCGGAAAATTCTACACCGCCATTCTACAACAAATGCCGCCGCTATACAATCTTAATTTCATACGTGCGCAGCCAGTGGGCAAATTGCAGGAAATACGCGATGGTCTGCGGCGTCGTCATGAGCTGGCCGTACCACGGAAGGCTGCGGTCGTCCGTTAAAAGCGCCCGCAGCGCGTCCGGGCGGATGAGCTCCGTCAGCGGGGAGGCGGACTCCAGCTCGCGCGACAAAAGCACGCGGACGGCCGCGAGATAGTCCGGGTTCCACGTCTTGGGGTACGGGCTTTTCTTGCGTTGCACAATCGACTTCGGCAGGATATCCGCTATGGCGTAGCGGAGAAGGCCTTTTTCGCGCCCGTGGTAGTCCTTGTACTCCCACGGCAGCGTGTAGAGATACTCCACGATGCGCTTGTCGCAGAACGGCACGCGGACCTCGAGGCCGGACCACATGCTCATGCGGTCCTTGCGGTCGAGCAGCGTCTGCATGAAGCCGTGGAGGTTTAAGATCATCATCTGCTTCATGCGCGTCTCAAGCTCGCCCGTTCCGGGCAGGATGTCGGCCTCGCGGAGCATCTCGTCATAGCGGCGCAGGACGTACTGCCGCGGCGTCTCGTCCGTGAGATATTCCGGGCGGAGAAAACCGGCGCGATAATCGGTCGTCTGCGCCCACGGAAAGCCCGCCTGCGCGCGGACGGCTGGGTCGCGGTACCACGGGTAGCCGCCGAAAATCTCGTCCGCGCACTCGCCGGAGAGCACGACGGTGTGCGTCTTTTTGATCTCGCGGCAGAAAAGCAGCAGCGACGCGTCCACGTCCGCCATGCCGGGCAGGCCGCGCGCCTCGGCGGCCTCAAAGAGCGCGGGGACGAGCGCGCCGGTGTCCAGCGTGACGGTGCGGTGATCGGAGCCGAGATAGTCCTGCATGATGCCGATGAAATCGGCGTCGGAATTTGGCTGGAACTTGCCGGGTCGGAAGAATTTCGCGTTGTCCGCGTAGTCGACGGAGTACGTCGTAAGCTCGCCAAGCTCTTGCCGGGCGACGGAGGAGATGATGGAAGAGTCCAGCCCGCCCGAGAGCAGCGTGCACAGCGGCACGTCGGAGACGAGCTGGCGGCGGATCGCGTCCGTTACGAGAAAGCGCGTTTTTTCGCACGCCTGCTCGAACGTATCTTCACACGGCGCGTCTTTTAAGCGCCAGTAGCGCGAGCGCGTGAGCGTTCCGCGCGAAAATTCGGCCATTTCGCCGGGCAGAAGCTCGCATACGTCCCGGAACACGCCGAGCCCCGGCGTGCGGCCCGGGCCGAGGAACAGGACGTCGTAGAGCCCCTCGCGCGTCACCTCCGGCCTCACGTCCGGGTGGGCGAGGAGCGCCTTGAGCTCGGAGGCGAAGATGAGCCCGCCGCCGCGCTCGGCGAAAAACAGCGGCTTGACGCCCATGGCGTCGCGCGCGAGCGTGAGCGTTTCGCGGCGGGAATCGTAGATCGCAAGCGCGAAAATGCCGTTGAATTTTTCAAAGCACTTCGGGCCGAACGCGTGGAACGCCTTGAGCGCGGCCTCGGTGTCCGAGTGGCCGTCGAAGGCGTAGCCGAGCGCGGAGAGCGCGCGCCGGAGCTCCGGCGTGTTGTAAAGCTCGCCGTTGTAGCAGATCGTCAGGCCGTCAAACGACATCGGCTGCCGCCCGCCGTCAGGGTCGACGACGGCGAGCCGCCGATGCAGCAGCACGCACGTTTTCGCCGTGAACCGCCCCGCCTGATCCGGCCCGCGGCGGGCAAGCCGCGCGCTCATCTCGTCAAAATACGCCGCCTCCGGATCCAGCGGGCGGCCGGATGTGATCTCTCCTGCGATCCCACACATAAAAAAGCCCTCCTTGCACATTCTCTTTTAGAATATGCAGGGAGGGCGGTTCCGGTTCATTCAATTCAGCGCGGACGACTGCTCGTCGAACATTTTCCGGATGCGGGCGCGCAGCGGGCCGTATTCCGGGTCGCGCGCGAGGGCGGCGGGGTCGAGATAGCGCTCGCACGCCTCCTGCGCCTGGCGCAGCGTCTGCATGTCCGTTGCGAGGCTCGCCATGGCGAAGGCCGGCAGGCCGTGCTGCTGCGTGCCGAAAAAGTCGCCTGGGCCGCGCAGGGCGAGGTCCTCCTCGGCGATGCGGAAGCCGTCGTTCGTCTTGCACAGCGCGTTCAGGCGCTGGCGCGTCTGGTCGTTTTTCGTGTCGGAGACGAGGACGCAGTAGCTCTTTGCCGACCCGCGGCCGACGCGGCCGCGCAGCTGGTGCAGCTGCGAAAGGCCGAAGCGCTCGGCGTTTTCGACGATCATAAGCGTCGCGTTCGGCACGTCGACGCCGACCTCGATGACGGTCGTCGAGACGAGCACGTCCGCCTCGTGCGCGGCGAACGCGCGCATGACGCGGTCTTTTTCCGCACCCTTCATCTGCCCGTGCAGCAGCGCGATGCGAAGCTCGGGAAGCTGCGCCGCCAGTTCGCGAGACCAGCCCTCGGCGGATTTTAAACTCTCGTCCTCCGAAATTTCCACGGCCGGGCAGACGACGAACACCTGATGGCCCTCTTCGACCTGTTTGCGGATGAAGGCGTTCAGGCGCGCGCGGTAGCTCTCGCGCACTAAAAACGTGTCGACCGTCTGCCGGCCGGGCGGCAGCTCGTCGACGAGCGAGAGGTCGAGGTCGCCGTAGAGCATGAGCGCGAGCGTGCGCGGGATGGGCGTGGCGGACATGACGAGCAGATGCGGCCGCGCGCCCTTTTCCGAGAGCGCCGCGCGCTGCGCGACGCCGAAGCGGTGCTGCTCGTCGGCGATGACGAGGCCGAGATTTTGAAACTGCGTGCTCTCTGAAAGCAGCGCCTGCGTGCCGACGGCAAGCTGCGCCCGGCCGCTTAACAGCGCCTCGCGCGCGTTCCGCTTGGCTTTCGCGCCGAGCGAGCCGGTGAGCAGGACGGTCTCGATGCCGCGCTTATGGAGCAGCGGCGCGAGCGTGGCGGCGTGCTGCTCGGCCAGAATTTCCGTCGGGGCCATGAGCGCGGCCTGATAGCCGCTTTTCGCCGCGCAGCAGACGGCCGCGGCGGCAATCATGGTCTTGCCGCTGCCGACGTCGCCCTGCACGAGGCGGTTCATGGGCTTGTCGCTTTGAAAATCGCGGACAATGTCGTCGATGGCGCGCTGCTGCGCGCCGGTGAGCGAAAAGGGGAGCGCGGCGTAAAAATCCGTCAGGCCGCAGTTTTCAAACGGCAGCCCGGCCGCGCCGACGCGCCGCGCGCGCAGGACGCTCAGGCCCGCCGAGAACAGGAAAAATTCTTCAAACGCGAGATAGCGCCGCGCAAATGAGATCTCCTCCAGCGACCGCGGCGCGTGGACGGCGCGGTACGCCTCCTGCACGGAGGACAGGCCATATTCCTCGCGCAGCGCCGCGGGCAGCAGCTCCGGCACGTTCGGCAGACACGCCTGCATGGCCTCGGCGATCAGCCCCGCGAGCGCGCGGCTCGTCAGCCCGGCCGTCAGCGGGTAGACGGACACGATGCGCCCCGTGAGCTCCCCGGCGGCGCTTGCTGGCTCGACGGTCGGGTTGCGCAGCTGATAGCCGGTATCGTCGCCCTCGATCGCGCCGTAAAAGCGGTATTCCTGGCCGTACTGCAGACGCTCGGCCGTGAATTTCTGGTTGAAGAATACGACGCGCAGCCGCGCGGTGTCGTCCGCGACGGTCAGCTTCGTGAGGTCGAGCCCCTTGCGGATATGCGCCGTGCGCGGATTCGTGACGACCATGGCCGAAAAGCACGCCGGCTCGCCGATCGTCATCTCGCAGATGGGCACGATGCGCGTGCGGTCCTCGTAGCTGCGCGGAAAGTGGCGCAGCAGGTCGTAGATCGTCGTGATGCCGAGCGCCGCGAGCTTCTCTGCCTTCGCCGGCCCAACGCCGCGCAGGACCCGGACGCTGTCGGACAATCGCATGGTCTCACCGCCTTTTCCGCAGATTTGCCGCCCGGTCGGGCGGCGGCAGGGACATTATAACAAATGTTGGGGGAGAGGGCAAGATGGAGGGAGACGCGGCGAAATAGGAGCACGCACCCTGTAGGGGCGGATAGCATCCGCCTGCAAGGCTGATTGCGGCATGCAGTAAAAAAGGATGTCATTCAGAGGGCGTGAAACGCCCGTGGAATCTTGCCGATTACGGTGCACCGATTAAGTTCCGGCGGAACCGAAAACACGTGTCATCCTGAGCGAGCGAAGCGGAGTCGAAGGATCTGCCCGATTGCGGTAGTCTTTCGTCTATCTCC
>CAVFYN010000146.1:0-6560 GCA_963626425.1 Bacteroidaceae bacterium | reverse complement strand
AGCACCTGCGCCTGGATCGTGACGTCGAGCGCCGTCGTCGGCTCGTCGGCGATGAGCAGCTTCGGCGAGCAGGCGAGCGCCATGGCGATGACGACGCGCTGCTTCATGCCGCCGGAGAACTGGTGCGGGTAATCCTTGCCGCGGAAGGCCGGGATGCCGACCATCTCAAGCGTCTGGCGCGCCTTTTTCACGGCCTCGGCCTGCGAGATGTGCTCGTGGATGGAGATGACCTCGGCGATCTGGTACTCGACCGTGAAGATCGGGTTGAGCGCGGTCATCGGGTCCTGAAAGATCATGGAGATCTGCTTGCCGCGGATGGCGCGGATGGCCGCGTCGTTCATTTTGAGGACGTCCTCGCCCTCGAATAAGATCTCGCCCGACGTGATCTCGGCCGGCGGGGTGGGAAGAAGGTTTAAGATGGACAGCGCGGTCGTCGTCTTGCCCGCGCCCGTCTCGCCGACGAGGCCGAGCGTTTCGCCCTTGTTGATGGTCAGGGAGACGTCGGAGACGGCCTCGCTCGTGCCGTCCATGGTGACGTAGCGGACCGAGAGGCCGCGGATCTCTAAAACGGTATCAGACATGGTTTGCCTCCCTTTTTCAGTGCTTGAGCTTCGGGTCGAGCGCGTCGCGCAGGCCGTCGCCCATGACGTTGAAGCCGAACATCGTCAGCATGATCATAAGACCCGGGAACGTGATCATGGGCCAGAACGTCGTGATGAACTCGCGGCCGGTGTTGAGGATGGAGCCCCACTCCGGCGTGGGCGGCTGGACGCCGAGGCCGATGAACGAAAGGCCCGAGATCATCATGATGTTCGTGCCGATGCGAAGCGTCGAGTCGACGATGATGGGCGAGAGCGTGTTCGGCAAAATCTGCCGGACGATGATGCGCAGGTTGCCCGAGCCGCGGGCGCGGGCGGCCTCGACGTATTCCTGCTCGCGGATGGTCAGCACCGTCGCGCGCAGCATGCGCGCGCTCGGCGCGATGCCGCCGATGGAGACGGCGACGGCCGTCTGCCACACGCCCGTGCCGAGCAGCGCCGAGACCGAGACGGCCATGAGCGTGCCGGGGACGGCCATGATGATGTCCATGACGCGCATGACGATCGTCTCATACAGCCCGCCGAAGTAGCCGGCCGTCGCGCCGAAGATGGAGCCGATGCCGACGGAGATGAGAAGGCCCAAAAGCGACACGAGCAGCGACACGCGCCCGCCGTAGAGCACGCGGGAAAAGAGGTCGCGCCCGTAGTTGTCCGTGCCGAACGGGTGCGCGGCGCTCGGCATTAAAAAGCGGTCGGGGAACGACTGCTTGTCGTAGTCATACGGCGCGATGAAATTCGCGAAAACGGCCGAAAGCACGATGACGGCCACGATGATAAGGCCCGCCATGGCCAGCTTGTTCGAGCGGAAGCGCTTCCAGATGTCGCGCATCTGGCTGCGCTTTTTCATGGGGGCGGCCTCCTGCTGGACTGTTTTTTCCTTCTGCATGCTACCCGCCTCCTTACGCCGCCGGAGCCTGCTTCGGCTCGGCTTTTTTCTTTTTCGTCTTGCCGCCGGTGTACTGCGCCTTGATGCGCGGGTCCGCAAAGGCATACGCCAGGTCGACAAGCAGGTTGATGACGCACACGGCCAGCGACAGCACGAGCACGCAGCCCTGCGTCGTCATATAGTCGCGCGAGTTGATGGCCGTGAGCAGCAGCATGCCCATGCCGGGGATGGAGAAAATGGTCTCGACGATGATGGACCCGCCGAAGATGGCCGACAGCTGCATGCCGACGACCGTGATGACCGGGATGAGCGCGTTTCGCAGCGCGTGCTTATAGATGACCGTGCGCTCGCGCACGCCCTTGGCGCGGGCCGTGCGGATGTAGTCCTGCCGGACGACGTCGAGCATGCTCGTGCGCGTCATGCGCACGACGAGCGCGATCGGCCCGATGCCGAGGCAGAACACGGGCAATATCCAGTGCTTCCACGTCGTCAGGCCCGCGGCCGGCAGCCAGCCGAGGTTCTGCGAGAAGATGATGATGCCCATAAGCGCCAGCCAGAAGTTCGGCATGGCGGCAAAGAACGTCGCGAGCACCGTCGTGACATAGTCGAGCACGGAATACTGCTTTACGGCCGACAAAATGCCGATTAAAATGCCGAACACGATCGTAATAAGACTGCCGTAGATGCCGAGCTTGAGCGTGACGCCCAGGCGGTCGGCGATCATGTTTTTCACGGGGCGCAGCGTCGCGTACGAGTCGCCCATGTCCAGGTGCGTCACAAATCCGACGACATACTCGCCGTAGCGCACGAGAAACGGCCGGTTGAGGCCCATTTCCTCGCGCTTTTGCTGATAGAGCTCCTCGGTGTAGTTCGACCCCAGCGCGTTGATGGCCGGGTCGCCCGGCATGAGCTCGTTGATGGAAAAGATGATGAGCAGCACGCCCAGGATGGTCGGGATCATCCATAAAAGGCGCTTGACGATATATTTGAGCATTGATCTACCCCTCTTGCTGGCGGAAAACCGCGGTTTGTGTGGGTGGTGAAAGGGCGGACCAGGCGCAGCCTGATCCGCCCGAGCTGAAATTCAGTTTATTTCGCGAGCTTGATGTTGCCGAGGCAGTCGTACCAGTTGTTGAGCATGTCGAACTCAGCAATGCGGCTGTTGTAGCACCAGGCCTCCATGACCTCGCAGTACGGGAACATCCAGTTGTTGTCGTAGAACCAGGAGTCGATCTCCGTGAAGATCTCCATGCGCTTGTCGTAGTCCGTCGTCGCGTTCGACGCGTCGGCGAGGGCGACGTACTCCGGATCGCTCATGGAGCGGTCGAGGAACAGGCCGTTCGTCAGCGGGGAGAGGAACTGCCACGGCTCGCGGGAGAAGTTCGCGCCGTTCGGCATGATGATGGCCATGTCGTTCTTGCCGGGGAAGTAATACTCCGGAAGGGCAGTGCCGAGCTCGTAGGTCTCCGGGGTGATGACGATGCCGACCTCGGCGAGGTAGCCCTGGACGGCCTCCATGACGCGGACCTGCTGCGTGTCGTTGACCGCGACGTAGAGAAGCTGGATCTCACCGTCGGCGTAGCCGGCGTCGGCGAGGATCTGCTTGGACTTTTCGGGATCATACGTATAGGTGCCGGAGTGGTCGGAGTAGCAGCCCATCGTCGGCGTGAAGTGCGACGTGGCCTCGACGGCGAGGCTGCCCCAGGCGATCTGGCCGACCTCGAACCACGGCACGGCGTAGGCAATGGCCTCGCGCACGCGCTCGTCGGCGAGATACTGGTTGTGCTCGTTCATGGACATGCACGGGACGGAGTTCGTGCTCTTCAGCACGAGCGTGCCGAGCGACGGATCGTTCTGCACGGCCGTGACCTGCGTGTCGTTCATGCCGAGGACCGCGTCGATGACGCCGTTCTGATACTCGGCCCACATGCTGTTGGCGTCGGAGTAGTACTTGACGGTGATCTCGGTGCAGTCGAACGTGCGGGAGGTATCCCAGTAGTCGTCGCGCAGCTCATAGGTGACGTAGGAGTCGGCGACGCACTCTTTGACGCGGTACGGGCCGGAGCCGTTCGGGGCGCTCCACCAGATCTCGTCGCCGTCCGGATGGGCCGCGAGGAACTCGTCGTCCGCGATGCAGATGCAAAGCTCGGTCAGCGCCGCGCCGTAGGTGTTGAAGTACTTGAAGGTGATGGTCTTGCCGTCGTCGGAGACGGTCGTGTTGTCCCAGTCGATGACGCCGGCCCACTGGCCCTGGCGCTGGTTGCCGGAGTCGATGTTGTACTGGCAGGTCGCCAGGACGTCGTTGGCGTCCATGACGGCGCCGCCGTCAAACGTGATGCCGTCTTTGATCGTGATGTGGAGCGTCGTGTCGTCGTCCCAGCCCCAGTCGTCGGAGACGGGGGAGTACCACATGCCGGTCTCCTTGTCGATGTCAAAGAGCTGGTTGTAAACCATGTAGGTGGCGTAGTTGTCGCCCATGCCGGTGCCGCCGTTCGGGTTGAGGTAGCCGAAGTTGGCGCTCGTGCCGATGGTGACGGTCGTGTCGAGGTCGCCGGTCGCGGCGTCGCCGCCATCGGTCTTGTCGCCGGAATCGGCGTTGCCGCCGGTCGTCGTGGTCTGGCCGTCGCCGGCGTTCGTGCTGCCGCCGTCGTCCTTGCTGCACGCCGCGAGCGCGAGCACCATGCAAAGCGCCATGAGGAGGGCAAGCAGTCTGGTCCACTTTTTCATTTCTCGTTTTCTCCTTTCGGTTTTTCCGCGCGGCACTCCCGCCGCATTCTTTCATTCTATGCGGCGCGATTTCCGCACAGAATGAAACAAACCGCCGCATCCGGGCGATTTGTTCCTTTCGCACAAATCTTAGGATGCGGCGGCCGAAATGTCAAGCAGGCTGCCGGGGACCATTTAAGCATTTATAGAATTCCTTTATGAATCCTCCAAAGGCGGCAGCGCCCGCGCGCGCTGGGCGGGCGCGAAGAGCGAAACGGCCGCCTCGCGCACGCGCTCTAAATACTGCGAGCCGTTGGCCTTGTGCCAGGCGAGCGTAAGCGTCGGGCCCTCGCCGGCGTGGTCGGGGTCGCGCACGGGGATGTAGCACAGCCCCGTGATGTTCACGTCGTCGATGACGGGCATGCACGTCGCGCCGCGCCCGGCGCGGACCATGGCGAACAGGTCGTCGAGGTTGTGCAGGAGGATGCCCTGGTTGTCATAATCGTGCATGAAGCTCGCGCGGATGCGCTCGATGCGGCGCATGCCCTCGCACGCGAGCAGCTCCGAGCGGTTGATCTCCGAAATCTCAATTTCGCTGCGCCCGGCCAGCCGGTGCCGGTCGGAGACGATGAGCGTCTGGACGAACACGCCGAAATCCTCGTGCTCGATCTCGGGCGGGAGCTCCTCATACGGGTTGAAAAACACCGCCGCGTCCACGCGAAGGCTTAAAAGGCGCTCGAGCAGGTTGTCCTCCGGCTCCGCGCGCTCGAGCAGGAACTCCACGCCCGTATTCTCGCGCGAGAGCGTGTCGATCATGCGGTTGAAGCGCTCGCCGAAGCAGATGCGCGAGTAGGCGATCGTGAAAAGCTCCTTCTCCGGCCGGTTTTTCACGCGCGTGATGGCGTCGCCCAGCTGTTCGAGCGCGGGCGCGACGTCCTGATAGAACCCGCGCCCGATCGGCGTGAGCCGCACCGAGCGCGTCGAGCGCGAAAAGAGCTTCAGCCCCAGCTCGTCCTCGAGCGTGCGGATGTGGTAGGACACAACGGCCTGCGCGACGAAATTCCGCTCGGCCACGCGGCTGAAGCTGCGCGCCTCGGCCACCTCCACGAAGTATTTCAGCTGCGTCAGCGTCACCGCGCAGGCCCCCTTTTTCGGCTTCTTTCTTTTATAACATTATAAATGTGCGGCCGCGGACTGTCAATTGATAAAAAATTTGTATCAATGGATTCTTTGCACTTTGCCCGCCGTTCGTGCTATGCTAAGCATACAGGTCGTTCGCGACCGGATTATTTTCGGAAAGGTGAGATCCCAATGGCACGACATCCGCTCGTCCCCGAGGAGCTGGCGCTGAGCTACTCGAAGTACTGGTTTTTGAAATGGCCGGAGAAAAATCCGCTTTCGCAGGAGCTCATGCGCGAGCCGATGGACGAAAAATACATGCTGCCGTTTACGGAGGTGGACCGCCTGCTCGATCCCGGATACCAGGAGCGCGAGCAGGGCTGGTGCGTCTGCTCCGACGGCCTCGGCTACCACGCCGACTACATCTGGATGCCCGGCGTCACGGTCGAGATGATCGACTGGTGGTTCGTCTGGCATTTCTCCGCGCCCAAGTCCGTCCCGGCCGGAAACGGCAACCTGCGCTATAAGATCTGGAACCCGAACGAGCACGTCGACACCGGCTTCTCCGACGAGGCGAGCCGCCTGCGCGCCATCGACGAGTCCATCCCCCTGCGCGAGCGGCGCTACGGCGCGAAGAACTTCATCCACGAGACGCTCGACGGCGGCGAGGGCGACAACGTCCTGTTCCTCACGGCCGAGTGCCACGACCCCGTCGACTTCGGCTTCGACGCCCGCCGCCTCCAGAACCCCGCCAGCGGCACGATCATCGCCGGCATCACGACGAATATGCACTGCCCGACCATCTACCAGTTCCGCCCGTACGGCGACGGCGTCGAGATGCGCGTGCGCGACTATTTCGGCGTCGACTACGTCGAGGGCGAGGGCCTTGTAAGAACGCCCGGCTTCACCGCCGACCCCGTGCAGGTCTATAACAGCGCCCAGCACATCCTGGCCGAGTACCCGAACCTCGCCAGATTCCTGCCCCAGCTGTACGCCGAGGAACGCAATAAGCCGATCGACGCGTATTAAAATGAGGAACCCCGCCGCCCGAAAGGGCGGCGGGGTTTTTGTGTGCGAGGCGAATTCCCGGAGCGGCAATACCTCCCCTGTGCAAGGGGAGGTGTCATGGCCGCAAGGCCATGACGGAGGGGTTGGCGGGACGATGAACCGAATTTTCGACGCGCACTACGGGGCTTTTAAGCTCCAACCCCTCAGTCGCCTATCGGCGACAGCTCCCCTTGCACAGGGGA
>CAVFYN010000145.1:0-2913 GCA_963626425.1 Bacteroidaceae bacterium | reverse complement strand
GTCGGCTCCGCCGACAGCTCCCCTTGCAGGGGAGCCATTCGGAAGGCGGGTTCCGCAATCGGCGCGCAGCAAACGCGAGGGCGCAGTCCTGTAGGGGCGGATAGCATCCGCCCGACGAATTCCCGCCGCGGTGCGTAACATAACCGTAGGGCGGGATGACCTCATCCCGCCGGAGGGACGCGTCAAAACAGGAGGACGCGCCAAAGCCTCCCCTTTGAAGGGGAGGTGGCACGGCGAAGCCGTGACGGAGAGGTGGGGTCGAAAATTTTGCGTGCACCATCAATAGCGCGCAGTAAGGACGACACCCCACCTCTCAGTCGCCTCCGGCGACAGCTCCCCTTAAAAGGGGAGCCATTCGGAAGCCGCGTTCCGCAATGGGCGCTGCGCAGACGATGAGCGCCGCGCCAAAGCCTCCCCTGAAAGGGGAGGTGGCACGCCGTAAGGCGTGACGGAGAGGTTTTTGCGGTATCGAATTTTCGGGGGCGCTATGCAAAGACGGCAGCTTTTGAACCTCTCAGTCGGCTCCGCCGACAGCTCCCCTTGCAGGGGAGCCATTCGGAAGGCGCGCTCCGCAATCGGCGCGCAGCAGACGCGGGCGGCGCAGTCGTAGGCGCGCAGCGCGCTCATCTGCCTCAACGTGCCTTCGCCGCCTCCAGTTCCTCCAGCACCGGGCGGAGCCACTGGGGGTCCCAGTCCTCACCGAGGGCAAATACCGCGCGCGCGAGCAGGCGCGTGTCCGGGGCAGCGGAGCGGGCGAGCGCCAGGGCGCGTGAGAAGATGGCGCGGTGGAGCGCGCGCTGGGGCTCGGGCTCGGTTTGCCATGCCGCGGCGTCGAACTCCGCCGTGCGGCCGCAGGGCGCGGCGCAGACGGCGCAGTCGGGCGCGAGGGCGAATTTTTCGTTCCGCGCGCGCTCGGTCAATGGCGCGAGCGCCGCCGCGTCGTGCTGCGCGATGGCGCGAAGGCCGTCCGCGATCGCCGCAAACGCCGCCTCCTGCGCGTCCGCGCGGCCGTCCGCGGCGCGGGCGAGGCCGATGAGCGCGCCGAGCAGCGTCTTTTCCGACTGTGTCAGCTCCATGTCCCGTCCTCCCGAAAAATTATCGCAGAATTTTGCCGTCCAGCCCGATCGTCACGACCTGCCACGGCAGGAACCGGCCGGACGCGTCGACGGCCGCCTTCGCGGCGCGCTCGAGGCCGCCGCAGCACGGGACCTCCATGCGCACGACGCTGACGCTGCGGATGGAATTGCGGCGCAGGATCTCCGTCAGCTTCTCGGAATAGTCGACGTCGTCGAGCTTCGGGCAGCCGATGAGCGTGATGCGGCCGCGCATGAAATCCTCGTGCAGCGACGCGTAGGCAAACGCCGTGCAGTCGGCCGCGATGAGCAGATCCGCGTCCTTGAAATACGGCGCCGTGACCGGCACGAGCCGGATCTGGCACGGCCACTGGCCGAGCGCGCTCTCGCGCTCCGTCGCCGAACCCGCGGGCGCGGCGGTTTCTTTCCGCAGCGTCCGCGCGGCCGAGCCGGGGCAGCCCCCGTGCGCGGGCGTCGTTTTCGCCTCCTGCGCGGCCTTCACGGCCGCCTCGTCATACGGCAGCGCCTCGCGCTCAATAAAATGGATCGCGTCGACCGGGCAGGCCGGCAGGCAGTTGCCCAGGCCGTCGCAGTAATCGTCGCGCAGCAGCCGCGCCTTGCCGTCCACGATGGCGATCGCGCCCTCGTGACACGCGTCGGCGCACGCGCCGCAGCCCGTGCATTTTGCTTCGTCAATGGAAATGATCGTTCGGATCATAGAAATTCCCCTTTCATCGCCTTGCGGCTTTGCCGATTATACCGCATTTTTCGCCGTTTGTCGCATGGAAAATCGTGATTTCCGCACATTTCCGCGCGGATGCGCAAATTTGCACACGTGCGCAAAAGTGTGATAAGCAACAGATGTTGACTTTTGCCCGATTTTCGGGTATTCTGAAGAAAAACAAGCGGGCACGCCCGCGGAAAGCAGGGGATCACATGGACGAACGCAAGCAGGACGCGCGCCGGAGCGATCTGCCGGAGCGCGGCGCCAAGCGCATGGACCGCCGCGTCCGCCGCAGCCGCGCGGCCATCCGCGGGGCGTTTCTGGAGCTCATCATGGAAAAGGAATTTTCCCAGATCACAGTCAAGGAGCTCGCCGAGCGCGCGGACATCAACCGCAAGACGTTTTACATGCACTACAGCTCGCTCGACGACGTGCTCGCCGAGGTCGAGGACATCTACGCCTCCGAGCTCGAGCAGGCGCTCGACCGCGCGAATTTCTACGGCCCGGACGCCGACACGGCCACGGTCTTGAAGAGCGTCGAGGAGACGGTCATGCAGTATTACGACGTGCTGCGCCGCCTCGCCAGCGCCCGCTCGCTCGAGTACATCCGCCGCAAGGTCGAGCACGCGACGGCCGCCGTCGTCGAGAAAAAGCTCGCGCAGTACCCGTCCCTTCCCGACACGCTGCGCCCCTACGCCGCCCAACAGCTTGCCTCCGGCGCCGTGGCCACGTTCACCCGCTGGATCCACGCCGACGACGGCGTCCCGTTCTCCGACCTCGCCGCCATGAGCTCCACGCTCATCTTCGGCGGCCTGAAGGGCCTGAAAGCCGACGGGGCGGAAGATTGAGATTGTGATAGAAAAGGCCGCGGCGGTAAGCCGCGGCCTTTGCTGTTGGGTGTGAGTGGGAGAATGTGAGGCGGAGGACGGAGGGCGGAACTCGCGGTCGGCCGGAGGGCGCCCAAACAGACCTGTCACCCTGAGCAAAGCCGAAGGGTCTGCCGATTACGGAGAACCGATTGCGTGCCGGCAGCAAAACAGACCAATGCGCCGATTGCGGCCTGCGCCAAGGCTCCCCTGTGTAGGCCGTAGCCCCCTATCCTTATTCCCGCCCCGT
>CAVFYN010000144.1:0-12441 GCA_963626425.1 Bacteroidaceae bacterium | reverse complement strand
GGGAATATCTCTTGAATTTGTAATTATTGATTGTATAATGTTGTAAAGCGCTTCCAAAGCCGCGAGTTTGAAAAAGTACACTTTTTCAAACTCGCGGCTTCTGCTTTTTTGCCTTGCTGTAAAACGTTCCGACTGGAAGGCCGCAGGCTTCGGCGGCTTGGCTGAGTGTGAGGACATGGGAAAACCATGCGCTGCATACAGTTTCAAAGTTTTCCGGAACCGGTTTTGGCGGTCGGCCAAAGCGGACGCCGCGCGCTTTGGCCGCAGCGATTCCTTCGGCCTGCCGCTTTTTGATTGATTCTCTCTCGTTTTGTGCGACAAACGAGAGGATTTGCAGCACGAGATCGGCAATGAAGGTTCCCAAAAGGTCCTTGCTCTGCCGCGTGTCGAGAAGGGGCATGTCGAGCACGCAGATATCGACTTGCCGCTCCTTTGTCAGAATGCGCCACTGGTCCTGAATCTCAGCGTAGTTGCGTCCGAGGCGGTCGATGCTGACAACGGTCAGTACATCGCCGGGAGCGAGCCTTCTGACCAATGCCTGATACTGAGGTCGCGCGAAGTCTTTTCCTGACAGCTTGTCAAGGTAAATACAGCGCGGGGCAATGCCGAAACCGAGCAGGGCCTGCAGCTGTCGGCCTTCGTTCTGGTCACGCGACGAAACGCGGATGTAACCGTATTGAATGGTAATCACCTCCTAAAATGAAAAGCACACCATAACCGCACGAAATGGCGGATGTGGTGTGCTTTTAATATTGGAATTTTAACTAAGCCGTTCGCGGGCGTGAAGCCTGCCCGCGTGACGCATGATAGAATTATGCCGTTCTCTTCCGGAAAAACAGCAGCGAGAGCGCGATGCCGACGACATCGTAGGCGATGCAGACGGTCCAGCTCGCGGTGTAGCCGGCGTGCTGGATGATGATGCCGGCGATGAGGGACGACAGGGCGAAGCCGAGCTCCGTCGGGACCTGGAACGTCGCGCTGGCCGCGCCGCGGCGCGATGTCGGGGCGCGGTACATGGCCTCGGTGTTGAGCGCGGGGTGGTAAAGCCCCGTGGCAAGGCCGTTGAACGCGCCGGAGATGAAGAACAGAATGTGCACCCGCCGCGCGGCGATGAGCAGAGCGAAGCCCAGGATGCTGCACGCAAACGAGATGAGCAGCGCGGCGAGCGTGCCGTATTTTTTCATGATCTTGCCCGTGCCGAGCCGCGAGACGACGACGCCGATGGCCGAGAGCGTGAAGAACAGCCCCGCGTTTTCCACGGCGATGGCCTCGGCCTTGGCGTAGAGCACGGCGAAGCCCGTGATGACGCCCGAGGCCAGGCATGCGAACAGCATGACCGCGCCGCAGGGGATGGCGGACTTTTCAAAATAGCGCCAGATGCCGGTGTAGACCGTGTCGTCCGGCTTGTCGTCCGCCTTCGGCGGGCGCGTGGCGGCGATGGCGGAAAGGAACGGCTCGTCGCGCTCGAAGCGGCAGGGGATCGTGAGCAGCGCCGAGAGCGCCAGCGAGCACGTCGCGACGGCCGCGACGGCCTGGAAGCCCCAGTCGGTATAGTAAAGCCCGACGGCGCAGCTCGGCCCGATCGTCTGCGAGAGCGAGTTGTTCAGCCCGTAATAGCCGATGCCGGAGGCGAGGCGGTCATTGGGCAGCACGTCGGCCACGGACGCCGTGATGGACGTCGAGCTCAGGCCGAAGCCCGTGCCCTGCAGCACGCGCAGCAGCAGGATGCCGTAGATGTTCTCCACGACGAGAAACAGCGCCGACGCGCACGCGAAGATGATCAGGCCGATGAGCGCCGTGCGCATCCGGCCGCGCTTGTCGCACGATTTGCCGCCGATGACGCGGAACACGGCCGAGCCGAGCGTGAACGACGTGCCGAGCAGGCCGACGACCGTCTCCGTCCCGCCGAGGTCCTTGACGTGGAGCGAGAGCGTGGGATTGAAAAACTGGTTGCAGAGCGAGGAGAAAAAGCCGATGGTCATCAGCATCAGAAAATAGTGGTTCCACAGCCGGACGCGCGTGGGGCCCGGCGTGGGCAGGCGGTCATCCAATGTGCTTCCTCCTTTTGTCCTCTCCGTGACATTGTACATGCTTACGATATGGCCGGGAAACAGGCCGCCGGGATCGGGCCCGGCGGCCTGTTTTTATTATATTGTATGGATCAGCGCGATCACAGCGGCATGGCGGGCTTTTTCACGCTGAGCGTGATGGCGCCGGTGAACTTGCCGGCGTCGACGGGCGTCTCCACGCCGTCGACGGTCATGACAAGATCTGCGCCCGGCGCGGCGGCGACGGACGCGCCGTCCTCGATCGTCAGGCTCGTGAGGTAGCTCGTGGACGTGACGGTCCAGCTCGTGCCGGCGGCGAGCGTCACGATGACGCCGTTGCACACGGCCGGGGCAGGCAGGCAGCCGACGTTGCCGAGCTCGCGCGCCTCGGCGGGCGTGATCTTGTCGCCGGGCTTGAAGTTCCGGTGGAACTGGCGGCCGGCGGTGATGGCGCCGGCGTAGCGGACGTTTTCAAGCGTCAGGGCCAGGTTGTGGCCGGAGCCGAAGCGCGTGTTGTAGATGTCGCCCTCCATTTCCATGTCGGCGAAGCGGACGCGGACGGTGCTCTGCGCGTCCGGGTCGGCGTTGTTCCAGTCGGGGAGCCGGACCGGCGTCGTGTCCGGGACAGTGTAGGAGTCGGCCCAGTGCAGATCGTGGCCGCTGATGCCCATGCCCGGGTCGTCGTTTTCCATGAGGTGCAGCAGCACGCCGCCCTTGGAGGCGAGGACACAGTTGCGGACCTCCAGCTCCGGGCTCGACGGCGGCATGACCTTGCCGAACATGTTGCCCTCGATGGCCTTGATGAGGAACACGCAGCGGTCGCCGGACAGCTCGGCGTCCTCGACGGTGACCTTGCCGGTGCAGACATGGTGCCACATGAGGGCGTAGCAGCCGCCGTGCAGCTTCGTCGTGCGCGGGGTCACGTCGGCGTAGCCGTTCGTCTCGCGGGCGAGCAGGGAATCGGTGCCGAGGTAGCGGATGAGGTTCTCCTTCGCGCTCGAGCCGATGTAGATGTCGTGCGTGTTGCCGCCGAACGTGATGGGGTAGTCCGGCGAGGTCATCTCGACGCCGAACATCTTCGTGCGGGACTTGCCGAGCACGTAGACGACGTAGCCGGAGTCGAAGATGCCGTCCTCTTCGATGACGGCCTTCGTATTGACGATGTCGTGCATGGCGCCCTCGGAGATGTCGTCCGTCGAGAGGACGCCCCAGCCGTTGGAGACCATGTCACAGTTATAATATGTCGCGTGCGCTTCGTCGCAGACGTTCGTCGAGCGGACGGAACCCTTCAGGCCGAGGACCCAGGGTACCTCGGTCATGGCGTCGGCCCAGCACGTGTCGGGGTCGAGGCCCTTCGTATGGATGTGCGAGTTCATGACGAGCACGTCGGCTTTTTCGACGGCGTCCACCGCCGTGCAGACCGCGCCGACGTTGTCGATCGTCACGTTGTCGACGACGACCTTCGACTTGCCGGCCGCCGCGATGGACGCGCCGTAGGCCTCAAAGTCGTCCGCGCCGTGCGCGTGGGACTCGATCGTCAGGTCGGAGATGCGGTACTCGCCGTCGAGCACGGTGATGATGTTCGCGCGCGGGCACTCGTTGCGGACGAGGCCGCCGCGGATGCCGCTGTCGTCAAACGTCGCGCCGGTGAGCATCGTCGTCGCGGATTTTTCACGCAGGACGACCGTCTTGCCCGCTTCGTCCGTGTCGACCGTCAGGGCGGACTCATACGGATGCTCGTAGTGGACCTTCTTGATGCCGGACGGGTCAAAGTCGCTCTGGACCTCGTATTTGCCCATGAACGGGACCTCGTCGATGAGCTCGAAGCGGATGTCGCCGCGGTAGATGCCCGGGACGATGTTCTTGCGGACGCCGTCGACGGTCATGATGACGCGCTTGCCCTCCGGAGCGGTGACGGCGGAGTCCTGGAACATGACGAACATGGACAGGTAGCTCGCGCCCGTGACGCACCACGTCGCGCCGCGGCGCATGGTGACGATGAGGCCGTTGCAGTAGTCCGGGACGGGCGTCACGCCGACGTTGCCGATCTCAAACGGGTTGTCGAGCATGATCTTCTCGCCGGGCTTGAAGTTCTTGTGATACTGCACGCCGGTCGTGATCGCGCCGGAGTAGTGGACGCGGTCGAGCTCGATGTTCAGGTTCTGCGCCGTTTTCCACACGGTGGTGTAGATGTCGCCCGTCATGGTCATGTCGTGGAACGAGGCGTTCATCGTGCCGGGCAGGTGATAGTGGCAGCGGTCGTGGCCCGGGAACGGCTTCGGGTCAATCTCGGGGACGAGGTAGTACTCGGCCCAGTGCTTGTCAAAGCCGAATTCGCCCATGCCGGCGTCGTCGGACTCCATAAAGTGGAGCAGGACGCCGTTGTTTTCGATCTTCGCGCCGGTCACGTTGATCTCGGGCGCGGTGCCGAGGGCCTTTTTGCCGTCGGGCAGCGTGCGGCCGTCGCACTTGACGACGAACGTCGCGCCGCCGGTAGAAAGCTCCGTACCGGGCTGGACCTCGAGGCGGCTCGGCTTCGGGCCCTCCATGCAGCCGTGGAACATGGCGGCGTTGCGGTTGCAGCGGAACACGGAGTTTTTCTCCTCGACGTCGGCAAAGCCGTTCGTCTCGGCGGCGAGCAGGCTGTCCTTGCCCACGCGGCGGTCGAGATTTTCCTTCGAGCTCGGGCCGATGACGACGTCCGCGCCGCTGCCGGCAAAGACGAGGCCGTAGGTCGTGTTGTCAAACTCCGTGCCGAGGAACGTGCTCGTGTCGGGGCCGAGGACGTAGGCGCCGTAGCCGGACTGGTACGGGCCGTCCTTCGTGATGGAGCCCTTGGAGTTGACGAGATTGTGCTTCAGGTCGTGCGCGTCGTCCGTGGAGAACACGCCCCAGCCGTTCGACTCGGCCTTCGTGTTGTAGAACGTCGTGACGGTGTTGCCGATGCAGTTGACGGAGCGGACGGTGCCCTTGAGGCCCATGACCCAGGGCACGTGCGTCATGGTATTGTCGCGGTACTCGCGGTTGTCGTCGCCGAGCGTCTGGATGTCGCAGTTTTCGATGAGCACGTCGGACTTCTCCGCCACGTCGATGGCCGTGGAGATGTTGCCCTTCGTGTGGATGTCCACATGGTCGATGACGACCTTGGCGTTGCCGCCGACGGCGATGCCGCAGCCGAACATCTCAAAGTCGTCGCCGCCGCGGCCCTCCATGTCGAGCTTCATGTTCTCGATGCGGTACGTGCCGTCGGCCACGGTGATGCCGTTGAACCAGTCGTCGTGCGTCGTGATGGAGCCGCCGCGGATGGCGGTATCCGTGATCTCGGCGCCGACGATGGCCGTCTCGGCCGAGCGGGCCTTGTCGATGAACTGCCTGCCGTCCTTGTCCGTGTCGATCATGAGCGCGGAGCGGTACGGATTTTTGTACTGCACGAGCTCAAGGCCGCCGTTTCCGTGGAACGGCGGGAGCTCGACCTTGCCGAGCGCGGGGACTTTTTCAAGCAGCTCGATGACGACGCTGCCGGTGTACGTGCCGGGGTTCGTGCGGGTGGCGACGCCGTCGACGGTCATGACGGCGAGGAAGCCCTCCGGAATGTCCAGCCCGCCGGCCGGGATGGTCACGCCGTCCGGGTAGCGGGTCGTTTTCGTAAGTGCAAGCTTGTCTGCCATATTCGTTCCTCCTGTTTTGCGAATGTGTTTCACCAAACAATTGTAATATTAACACACCCGCGCCGCGAAAGGAAGAATGAACCGGTCAATCTTTTCCGGATGGCTCGTTTTTCGTCCTTTTGAACAATTCCGTCAGGCCGATTATGAGCAAAAAGCCGCCGAAAAGTTTGCGAAGCAAACTGTTATCGAGCTGCATGGCCGCCCACGCGCCGACAGCCGCGGCAGCTGCGCCCGAGAGCGCCGCGGGCAGGACGGCGCGCCAGGCGACGCGGCGGTTTTTCGCGTGGATGAGCAGCGCCGCCGCGGCCGTCGGCAGGAAGTAGAGCAGGTTCACGCCCTGCGCCGCCCGCTGCTCGACGGCGAGGACGGCCGTGAGGTAGACCATCAGGATCGACCCGCCGCCGATGCCGAAGCCCGAGATGACGCCGCACGCGGCCCCGGCCAGCGCGGCCGTCACGAACCCGGCCACAGCAGCCGCACCCCGCCGAACAAAATGACCGCGCCGAGCGCGCGGTGCAGAAATCCCGCCGAGACGCGCCGGAACAAAAGCCCGCCGAGCAGCCCGCCCGCAAAGCCGCCGACGAGATAGGGAAGCGCGAGACCAAAATCGAGCGCGCCCGCGCGCAGATAGACAAAAAGCGACACGACGCACATCGGCGCGATGACGGCGATGGCCGTCGCGAACGCGCGCTTGTCCTCCAGGCCGCACCAGTGCGTGAGCAGCGGAACGAGGATCATGCCGCCGCCCGCGCCGAGCAGCCCGTTCGCCGCCCCGGCCAGCGCGCCGCTGGCACAAAGCCGCACGGTTTCTTTTTTCAAAATACTCCCTCCCGCGCCTTAGTTTGGCCGCGCGGGCGGGAATTATGCCCGCCGGATGCGGCCGGTTTGGACAATTCCGGCCCTGCCGTTTGGCAGGATCGGACATAGACTGCGGCTGCGGCGGCCCGTACAATGGACTCAAGTCAAGACAAAAGGAGCATCAATCCATGAACAAATCCGCCGTCAACAAAAAGCTGCTCATCGCGGCGATCCTCCTTATGTCGCTGTTCCAGATGGGCATGGTCGGCCTGTCGCCGGTCATCGCGTCCATCACGCAGGCGTTCCCGGACATCTCGGAGCTCACGGTGCAGCTGGCGGCGACGTTTCTGAACCTTGTGCTCGTCGTTGTGGCCGTTTTCTCCGGCGTCATCTCGCGCACGTTCGGGCGGCGGTGGATGACGGTGACGGGCCTTGCGCTCTTCGTGACCGCGGGCGTGTGCGGGACGCTGTTTTCCGTGAGCATCGCGGCCGTGTACGCCTGGTCGGCGATGCTCGGCGCGGGCACGGGGCTGTTCGTGCCGGTGGCAAACAGCCTGATGATGGACTATCTGGACGAGGACGAGCGCGCGGGCATCGCGGGATGGCAGACGGCGTCGGTCAACATCGGCGGCGTTTTGTTCAGCCTCGGCGCGGGCCTGCTCGCGTCCGGCGTGTGGAGCCGGGCGTATCTCATGTACGTTCTGGCGCTGCCGGCGGCGCTGTTCTGTCTGCGCGCGCTGCCGAAAAAGCGCGACGAGCGCACGGACGGCGAAAAACCGGCCGGCGCCATGCCGCCCGCGCCCGTGTGGCTCGCGGCGCTGTGCACGACGCTGTTTGCCGTTTTGTATTTCGTATTTTCCACGAACTGCTCGCTGCTCGCGGCGGAAAAGGGACTGTCTGCTACGACGGCGTCCGGCGTGCTCTCGGCGTGCTTTATGCTCGGCGGCGTCGTGTTCGGGCTGGTGTTTTCCCGCGCGCTGCGCCTGTGCGGGCGCGCGCTGCCGGCCGCGGCGTTCTTGCTTCTGGCGCTCAGCTACGGGGCCGTGTGCGTGTTTGACGCGCTGCCGGCGCTCATGCTCGCGGCCATGGTCGGCGGCGGGAGCCTGAGCCTCATTTTCCCGTACTACGTCGTCACGATCGCGGGCCGCGTCGAGCCGGCGGCCTCCGTGCTGTCCGCGTCGCTCATTGTGTGCATCGGGCCGAACTTCGGCTCGTTCGTCTCGCCGATGATCATCACGAATCTGGCCGGCCTGTTCGGCGGACGCGTGACCGATCGCTTCCTGCTCGCCGGCGCGCTGGCCGCGCTCGGCGGCGCGGCGCTGCTCGTGCGCGCCCGGACGGCGGGAAAATCAAACTAAGAAGGGAAGCGTGCAAATGGACTGGGAAAGCATGACGACAGACGCCCTGATCGACCGCTGGGAGGACCAGCGCGACATCAAAAACCTCATGGGCATCTACGTCAACTACATCATCTTAAATGACGACGCAAAGGTCTTTGCCGACCTCTGGTCGCAGGAGATGCCGGACGTGAGCTACGGCGACAACGGCGGATTTTACGTCGGGCTGGAGGCTGTGCGCGGCTATTACGAGGCCGTGCGGGCGCGCAACGCGCTTGTCGCGGAGCTGCTGCAGAAGAAGTTCCCGCAGGACATCGGCGGCAAGACGCCGGACGAGATCTTCGGCATCGGCACGTTCCGCGACTATCCCGTCGCCAGCCCCGTCATCGAGGTCGCGGACGACGGCAAAACGGCCAAGGGCCTCTGGTACTGCTGGGGCAGCCACGCCGAGGTCACGGCCGGCGGGCCGACGTCGAGCTGGACGTGGGGCTACTTCGCCGCGGACTTTATCCGCGAGAGAGACAACTGGAAGCTCTGGCACCTGCAGGTGACAAACGACGTCGACGCGCGCTGCGGCACGGACTGGGGCAAGCCGGCAGAGCCGCTGCCGGAGCTGCCGGAATTTGCGCCGCTGGCCGATTTTGCGATGCCGGAGCACACGATCGGGCGCGAAAACCGCGCCGTCTACTCCGCCGCGCGGCCGCTCACGGGCGCGCCGCGGATGCCGGAGCCGTACGGCACGTTCGCCGACACGTTCAGCTACGGCGCATGAGGGGAGGAAGAGCCATGAATGAGAATCTGACCGACCGCGAGAAAATGCTCCGCATCTGGGATGTGGAGCGCGTGAAAAAGCTCATGCACCGCCGTGTCTTTCTCCAGACGGCCGACCTGCGCGAGCAGGAGCTTACGACGCTCTGGGTCTCGGAGCCCGAGCATATGGCCACGGCGTCCTACGGCTCGAACTGGGGCTATTACGTCGGCATGGACGAGATCCGGCGCTATTACGTCACGCAGCACGAGCAGATCCTGGCGCGCCAGATGGAGGAAAACGGCACGGACGAGAAAAATCTCGGCAATCTCTACGCGCACCCGCTCACGACGGGCCTCGTCGAGCTGGCGGAGGACGGGCAGACGGCCAAGGGCCTCTGGTACTCCATCGGCAACGAGGCCATGGCGCAGCCGGACGGCACGGCGCGCGTGCAGTGGATGCTCGGCAAGGTCGCCGCGGACTTCGTGCGCGAAAACGGGCAGTGGAAGCTGTGGCACCTCGTCGTCTCGACGGATGTCGACTGCCAGGCCGGGCATGACTACGGCGAATACCCGGTCTACGAGGACTGGTCGGAGCATTCGGCCAACCCCGTCCGGCGCGAGTTCGGCCGGCCGACCGTGCCCGTGCTCACGCACGATGTCACGTTCAACTGGTGGGACGACTATCCGCCCATGCCGCCGAAAAATTACAAGACGTTCACCGACGACGTCAGCTACGGCCCCGAGGGCTACCGCCCGCCCGCGGTCGTCGGCATGCGCGCGGGCGAGGGGAGGAACTACAAATGAAAAAGCATCTTTCGCTGTCCCAGCGCATCCACAACGCGGGGCTGAGCCAGGAGGCCGAGAACGTCAAGGCGCGCCATCAGTACCTGCACGGCCGCTGCGACGGCGCGACGGAATATGACCTTTTGTGGGTCCACACGGACGACTGCGGCTGGGGCCACTTCTTCGGCTGCATGGTCGGCTTTGACCAGGTCTGGCACGGCAACATCACAGACTACGAGGTCATGGGCATGAAGAGCTTCATGGAGAAGGTCGAAAAATACCCCGAGATCGCGGGCAAGGACTACCGGCCGCTCATGGAGTGCTCTGTCCACACGCTCACGTGCGACGTCATCGAGGTCGCCGACGACGGAAAAAGCGTGCGCGGCTCGTTCGTTACGCCGGGCGCCATCCACTCGACGCTCGACGTCGACGGGAAGAAGTGGTGCCACATCATGTGGGAGCGCTACGGCTCGGACTTCGTCATCGACGAAAAAGACGGCCAGCTCAAATATTTCAACGAGCAGGTCTGCCCGGACATCATGGGCGACCTCGACTACCGCGACTGGGCCGCGGAGGAGTACGCCCGCCGCACCGACCCCAACCCGCCTCCCGCGCCGCCCGTCGTGCTCGGCGCGCCGAACATCACCTACCCCGGCCCGTGGCACAAGCCGTACAGCCTGCTCCAGACCCCGCAGCGCGACGTCATGTGGCCCGAGCCGTATGAAACGCTCGACGAAAAGCACCGCTACAACGACCCTAACATCCCGGAGCATCAGCCGAAATAAAAACGGCCGGGCAGGAAGCGCTTCCTGCCCGGCTTCTTTGCCCGGCTACGGCCGGCACGATTGCAGGGGCGGATGTGAGATGCGGTGGGTGTGAAAATGTAGGGCGGGATAACCCCATCCCGCCGCGTGTGCGCGCCGGTTGCGTGCCAGCGCCAAAATAGACCTGTCACCCTGAGCTTGTCGAAGGGTCTTGCCGATTGCGGTATGGTATCGTCGATTTCCAGCGCTGGATGAATACGAAACCATACTGCAATCGGCAAGATTCCCCCATTCGGGGACGATGCCACGCCGGCTTTGCCGGCTCTGAATGACATTCTTATTCGGCGCTGGGGCGCAATCGGTTCTCCGCAATCGGGAGATCCTTCGACTCCGCTTCGCTTCGCTCAGGATGACACGTGTTTTCGACGGCGCGCGCCGCAATCGGCTTTGCGGCGGGATGGGGGCATCCCGCCCTACGAGCGTTTCCGGCGGCGCAGGGCGCCAAGGCCTCCCCTGAAAGGGGAGGTGGCACGCCGCCAGGCGTGACGGAGAGGTTTTGCGCGGCGGCGAATTCCGGGTGCGCCTGTAGGGGCGACCCTTGCGGTCGCCCGTTTCCGCGTACAGCATTCGGCCGCCGGGCGACCGCGAGGGTCGCCCCTACGGGCCGGTGGCATGCAACTGGCCATCTGCAAAATCCAACCCCGCGACCTCTCAGTCGGCTCCGCCGACAGCTCCCCTTGCAGGGGAGCCATTCGGATAGCGGATTCCGTAATGGGCGCGGTGCAGACGTGGAGGCGCAGTCAAGCGGCGGGATGGGGGCATCCCGCGCTACGCGTTATATGGGCACCGGAGCGCAAAAAACCGGCGCGGCAAAATCTGCCGCGCCGGTTTTCAAACAGTGTTCTTATTTCGTGATGAAGCGCATGCCGAAGCTGTGCTCGGTGACGGGGTAGGCGGCGCTGACGGACTCGTACCAGGCGTCGTAATCGTCGGAGCGGAGCTTGTCCTCAACGAGGGAGTCGCGGTAGTTCTCGCCCTCGCCGACGAAGTACATGACGTGGTAGCCGTACGTCGTCTCGACGATGCCGGTGTCGCCCGGCTGGCGGGCGGGATCGTAGCACCAGTCGTTGAACGAATCGACCATCTGGCCCTGGTAGACGTTCTCGTAGAGACCGCCCTCGGAGGCGTTGGAGTCGGAGGAGTTGAGCTTGGCGAGGTCGGCGAACTCGTCCTCGGTGCGGTCGCCGGCGAGGTAGGTGTCGAGGATCTCCTCGGCCTTGGCCTTCGCGGCGGAGTCGGCAACTTCCTTGGCGGCCTCGGTGGCGGCCTCGTCGACGTTGCCCTCGTCGTCGGTCACGTCGGCGACCTCACCCGGCTGGATGAGGATGTGGCGGACGTTGACGGTGCTGTAGTTGTTGTCGTTGCGGCCGATGAAGTAGACGACGTAGTAGCCGCTGTCATTCGACAGGGCGATGGTGTCGCCGGCGGCGCGGTCGGACTCATAGAGCCACTCGGCCATGGCGTCGAGCGTCGTGGAGGCGTTGGAATAGCTCGTGCGCTCGTGCAGCGTCGTCTTGTCGTCGTAGTCGTCGCCGACGTAGTCGCTGTACTGCTTGCCGCTCTCGAGCTCAAGGTCGGAGTCCACAAGGTAGGCATAGCCGACGAACGCGTCCTCGTCGCCCTTTGTGGCCGCGGCCATGGCGTCGGCGGCGTCGAGCGCGGCGGCCATGGCGGCCGCGGTCTCCTCGTCGGTCGGGTCAAGCGTCTTTTCCTCGCCGGTCTCCTCATCGGTCACGGTCTCGCCGGTGGCTTTGCCGCTGATGAAGTACGTGCGGTAGTCGACGGTGTCGAAGTCGACCTTGTGCTCATCGTAGTAGGCCATGAGCTCGTCCTCGGTGTAGGAATAGGAATCCTGAACGACGGTCTGATACTCCGTGGCCGTGTACTCGAGCGTGAGGAACTCGCGGTAGAGATCCGTGTTGCAGCCCGTGCCGTAGTAGGCGGTCAGGTAGCCGTTGGCGGAGGAGTAATTGTAGCTCGAGGCGGTGGCGTCAAGGCCGGAGATGATGGTCTCGATCTCCTGCTTTTTCTCGTCGGAGAGCGTGTAGCCGGCCTTGTCGGCCTCATCGGAGAGGGAGTAGGCCCAGACCATGCCGTCGCGCGCGAGGGAGTCGAAGTAATCGGCCCACGTCTCGCCGGTCTCGTTGTTATAAACTTGCTCGGACAGCGGCGTGCTCGCGCTGAACGGGTAGCTGTAGTTCTCGATGTAATCCTGATAGGTGCTGTAGTAGTT
>CAVFYN010000143.1:0-4467 GCA_963626425.1 Bacteroidaceae bacterium | reverse complement strand
GATGGATGTTTCATCTCGTTGCCTCCTTCTCGCTTTGTCGCTCCGCCATAAAGCAGAGCATGAAAAGAACTCCACTGTACAGATCATTGTACAGTGGAGCCCATGGATTTGGGAGTGACCAAAGGTCACGATTTCGCCTGCTCGAACAGGCGGGACAACGCGGTCCGCTTGCTGCGCCCGCCGCCGTCGATGCCGAGCTTTTCATAGACGACGGGCAGCCGGTTTTTCACCGTTCCGGGCGAGATGTGCAGCGCGTCGGCGATCTCGGCCGTGCTCATGCGCGCGGCGGCAAGGCGCGCCGTCTCCAGCTCGCGCGCCGTCAGGCCGCAGCCGGCCAGCGGCACCGGCTCCGCCCCCTCGCGCCCGGCGCGGAAGCGAAGCGCGAGCGCGCGCACGCGGCCGCGCGTCTGCGCGTCCAGGATCTCACCGAGCAGTCCGTCCAGGCACGGGTCGCACTCGGCAAACGGCAGCACGATGCCGTCCGGCCGCGCGATCTCCCACGCCGCGCGGAGCGCCGCCTTCGCGTCCGCTTCCTTTCCGAGGTGAAAAAGCGCCGCCGCGTTTTGCAGATGCGCATACATGCCGCACAGCGCAAAATGCGCCCCGTCGGCGGCGTCCAGCAGCCGCTCCGTCCGCGCCGCGGCCCGCGCCCACTGCCCCGTCTCGAGCAGCACGCGCCCGGCAATGACCTGAAAGATCGGCTCGATGAGCGGAAAGACCTGCGCCATGCTCGCGCCGTCGGATGTCAGCCACTGTGGCGCCTGCTCCGCCCGCCCCAGAAGCGCGCTGAGCCACCCGCGCGCGAGCTCGGCCGTCGTCAGAAGGCGGTACTGCCGCGCTCCGCGCAGCATGTCGGCGGCGCGGACGAGCGGCGCGGAGGCGTCCTTCCCCGGCCCTGCGTACTGCGTGAGCCGCGCGGCAAGAAACGCCGCGGCCGTTAAAATGCTGTACTCGCCGTTTTCCCGCGCCGCGGCCGCGGCTCTGCGGCAGAGGATATCGGCATCCGCGAGATCGCCCCGCAGAAATGCCGTCTCGGCCTGCATGAGCGCCGCCGCGCCGCTGCCGTGCCCGCCGGCGACGCGGGTGTAGACGGGCATGCACGCGCGCATCTCGTCGTTTTCCCGGTCGAGGCAGCCGCTTTTGCTGTGGTAGAGCATGAGCACGGACGGCGAGCCCTGCGTCCACGGGTTGCGGTCGGCCGGGATGAGAGCGCGGATCTTCCGGTGATAGGCGCTCATGGCCGAAATGTCGTTGAAGCTCAAAAACGACAGCCGCAGCAGCGCCTCGCCCTCGAGCTCGTCGCGCTCGCGCTCGGTGAGGTCGCCGCAAAGGGCCATGCTGCGCGCAAAAAGCGCATGGTAGCGGCGCAGCTCCGCAAAGTCGCGGCCGTAAAAGAGCTGTAACAGGAATACGAGCAGCGCCCGCGGATGCCGCAGCTGCGCCTCCTCCGGGCATTTTGCCATCCAGCGCCGCACGAGCGGGAGCCGCTCCGGCCCGAGGCTCAGCCCGTGGTCGAGCCCGACGGCCCGCAGCAGATCGTCCCAGCACCCGGCCTTTTCATAGCACTCCGCGGCGAGGCCGTACTCCCCCGTTTTCTCATACCACTGCCCGAGCCGCGTGACCGCCTCATGCCGCTCGCCCTCCGGCAGGCGCGCGAATTTCTCCCGCGCGCACGAGCGGAGCATGTTGTGATAGCGGTACACGCCGTCGGCGCAGCTGATGAAGGCGTTCTGCTCCGTCAGGCCGGCGAGCAGCGCCGCGGCGTCGCCGCCCTGCCAGAGAAATTCCGCCGCCTCGCGCGAAAAGCTGTCCGGCAGGCCGAGCCGCACGAGAAATTCCCGCTGCCGCGCCGTCAGCGGGCGGAAGAGCACCTCGTCGATGAGCGGCGCGATGCTCGCGGTGTGCTCCGGCCACGCGCCGGTCTGGGCGAAGGCGCGCAGGCAGAGATAGACCATGGAGAACCAGCCCTCCGTGCTGCCGGCAAGCATCTCGGCGTCCGCCGCGCTCAGGCTCCGGCCGCTTCGCCGCGCGTATTCGCGGATGTCCGCCGCCGTCAGGCGCAGATCGTCCGCGCCGATCTCCCACAAAAGCGCGCCGAGCCGCAGCCGCGCCGCGCGGTCAAAAATGACGTTGCGCGAGAGCAGCACGATGTGCAGCCGCTCCGGCATCTGGCCGCTGAGGAACAGCGCAAGCTCCGCCAGCGCGGACCCGGACAGCGCGTGGACATCGTCCACAATATAATAGATGTCGTGTCCGCACCCGGCCAGCGCGTCGCCGAGCAGCTCGGCCATGAGCTGCCGCGTCTGGACCTCGGCAGGGAAGCCGAGCGCGGTCATCTCCTTCTCCAGCTCCGGCCACGGGCGCAGATTCCGGCAGAACCCGTGCCAGAAGTCCGCCTTCGAGTCGGTGACGACCGTCTGGCGCAGGATGCGGCTGTCCGGCCGCGCGTTCCGGCACTCGTCCGCCCACCAGAGGGCGGCCCGCGTCTTGCCGTAGCCGATCGGCGCAACGATCGCCGAGACGGGATGGTCGCAAATGCAGGAGAGCTTGTCGGCAAGCGCGCCGGATATGTACGTCGTGTTCAGTCTGACCGGCATTGGTCGGGACCTCGCTTCCTGTGGATTCCAATTTTTATCATCATACTAAAATTTCCGCGCGAATGCAAGCGGAGGAACGTCGGGATGGCCGCACGGGCGCTTTGATTTTTCCTGTCCTTATGATACAATAACAAAAAATGTTCTGAGGTGAAGCCATGGAGGTCTATGTCATCGGCGGCGGCGCGTCCGGCATGATGGCGGCGCTGACGGCGGCGGAGAAGCCGCGCTGCCGCGTCCATCTGCTCGAGCGGCAGTCCCGCCCGGCGCGCAAGCTGCTCGCAACGGGCAACGGCCGCTGCAACCTGACGAATCTCGATCAGGATGAGCGCCACTATCACGCGGGCGACCCGGCCGCGCTCTATGCCCTGCGCGCATTCGACCAAAACGCGGCGCTCGCGTTTTTCTCCCGCCTCGGCCTCGTGACCGTCGCGGAGGACACCGGCCGCGTCTACCCGTTTTCCGACAGCGCCAACAGCGTCGCCGACGTGCTGCGCTTCGCGCTCGCCGCGGCGGGCGTCGACGTGCAGTGCTCGCAGGAGGTCACGGCCGTCCGCCGCGTCAAAAGCGGCTTCACGGTCGTCACAGCTAGCTTTGAGCGCCATGCCGACCGCGTCATTATCGCCTGCGGCGGCCCGGCCGGCGGCAAGCTCGGCGGGACGCGGAGCGGGCTCGACCTGCTCCGCTCGCTCGGCCACAGCGTGACGGCGCTCACGCCGTCGCTCGTCCAGCTCAAAACGGACGAGACGTGGGTGCGCTCGCTCAAGGGCGTGCGCGCCGAGGCCGACCTGGCGCTTTTCGCGGGCGGCGCGCCCGTCGCCGCGTCCGGCGGCGAGGTGCAGTTCACGGACTACGGCGTGAGCGGCCCGGCTGTGTTCGACCTCTCGCGCGAGGCCGCGCGATGCGCAGGACGCAGCGAGCTCTCGCTCGACCTCATGCCGCTTCTGGAGCTTCCCGCGCTCGAGGCGCTGTTATTTGAGCGCGTGCGCCGCTTCCCGGCCTTGAAGGGCGAGGATCTTCTGACCGGCGTGCTGCACAACCGGCTCGGGCGGACGATGGTGCGCTATGCCGGGCTGTCGCTGGAAACGCCGCTCTCCTCGCTCGGCGACGCGGCCATCCGCGCCGTCGCCGCGGCCGTGAAGGACTTCCGCCTGCCCGTGACGGGCACGATGGGCTTTGACGGCGCGCAGGTCACCTGCGGCGGCGCCGACGTTTCGCAGTTCGACCCCGAGACGTTGGAGAGCCGCCTCGCGCCCGGCCTCTACGCCTGCGGCGAGGTGCTCGACGTCGACGGCGACTGCGGCGGGTACAACCTCCAGTGGGCCTGGTCGTCCGGCCGCCTGGCCGGGCAGCTCAAACGACGGGAGGGCGCGCTATGATCCGCATCCGCAATCTTTCCCTCGCGCCCGGCGCGGACGAGAGCGCGCTTTTCGCCCTCGCCGCCCGCGCGCTGCACGTCAATTCGTCGGCCATCCGCTCGCTGACCGTGTTCCGCCGCTCCGTCGACGCGCGCAAAAAAGACGACGTCCGCGTCGTCTACACCGTCGACGTCGCCTGCGCGGGCGAGGCCGCGATCTTGCGCCGCGCGCGCGGCAACCAGATCTCTCGCGCGGAGTTTCCGCGCTATCGCCTCCCCGACGCGCCGTACGGCCTGCCCCGCCCCGTCGTCGTCGGCTTCGGCCCGGCCGGGATGTTCGCCGCGCTCGCGCTGGCCATGGCGGGCGCAAACCCCATCGTGCTCGAGCGCGGCAGCGACGTCAAAACGCGGCAGGCCAAAGTCGCCGCGTTCTGGAACGGCGGCGCGCTCGACCCGGAGTGCAACGTCCAGTTCGGCGCGGGCGGCGCGGGCACGTTTTCCGACGGCAAGCTCAAC
>CAVFYN010000142.1:0-2368 GCA_963626425.1 Bacteroidaceae bacterium | reverse complement strand
GCACAAGCTCGCGCGCGCGCTCAACCGCCGCGTCGACATCGTCTACGACTACACCGACGGCACGTCGGAGTACGACACGATCGAAGACCCGCTGCCGTTTGACTTAAACGCGCCCATCGTCGAGATCGGCGACGACGACTACGCGCTTTTCTACCGCGACATCAGCGAGGAGCCGAAAAAGTACAACGGCAAGACCGTCCGCTTCCTCGCCCAGGTCGCGCACCTGCGCCACGACAAGGACAAGCAGTTCGCGCCCGGCCGCTTCGTCATGACCTGCTGTGCCGAGGACATCACGTTCATGGGCCTGCCGTGCCGCTACGATAAAAGCGGCTCGCTCGAACAGCGCTCCTGGGTCCGCCTGACCGCGAAGATCGAGGTCAAGCGCCACATCCTCTACAAGGGCGGCACCGGCCCGGTCCTCACCGCGACGAGCGTCGAGCCCGCCGAAGCCCCGGAGCAGGAAGTCTGCACGTTCTAAAAGCAATCAAAAATCCCCGAAGCAGCCGCTTCGGGGATTTTTTTACGCATTTTGCAAAACCGCTTCGGCGCAGCGGAGGCCGTCGACCGCGGCGGAGACGATGCCGCCGGCGTAGCCGGCGCCCTCGCCGCAGGGGTAGAGGCCGGAGACGGCGGACTGGAGGTCCGTCCCGCGCGGGATGCGCACGGGCGAGGAGCTGCGTGTCTCCGGGCCGGTCAGGACGGCGGCGGGGTCGCCAAAGCCCGCGAGCTTTCTGCCGAGGGCGGGGATGGCGGCTTCGAGCGTTTTTGTGATGCGCTCGGGCAGCACGTCGTGCAGGTCGCACGGGAACACGCCCGGGCGGTACGTCGGATGGACGGACGTGAATGCGCCGCCGCTTCTGCCCGCGAGAAAGTCCGCAACCGTCTGCGCGGGCGCGCGGTACGAGCCGCTGACGGCGAAGGCGCGCTGCTCGATCTCGCGCTGCCAGAGCATGCCGCCGAGCGGGCCGGGATAGGGGAAATCGTCCGGCGTGAGCGTGACGAGCAGGGCGCTGTTCGCGTTCTCGCCGGCGCGCGCGGCGTAGCTCATGCCGTTCGTGACGACGCCGCCCTCCTCCGACGCGGCCGCGACGACATAGCCGCCGGGGCACATGCAGAACGTGTAGGCCGAGCTGCCGTCCGGCAGGCGGCAGTTCAGTTTATAGCTCGCCGGCGGGAGCCGGTCGGCGAAGCGGCCGTACTGCGCCGCGCTCACGGCCGCCTGGCGGTGCTCGATGCGCACGCCCATGGAAAACGGCTTCGGCTCGAGGGGCACGCCGAGGGAATGCAGCATGGAAAACGTGTCGCGCGCGCTGTGGCCCGTCGCTAAAATCAGCGCGGCGCAGGGGACGACGCTGTCCGGCGTGACGGCGCCCGTGACGCGGCCGTTTTCGATTCTCACGGCGTCCAGACGCGTGTCGTAGCGGATCTCGCCGCCGAGCGCGCGGATGCGCGCGTCCATGTTTTCCACGACGGACGCGAGCACGTCCGTGCCGATGTGCGGCATGGCGTCGACCAGAATGTCCTCGCCCGCGCCGAGCTTTGAAAGCTGCGTCAGGACGAAGCGGATGCGCTCGTCGTGCGTGCCGGTGTTGAGCTTGCCGTCGGAAAACGTGCCCGCGCCGCCCTCGCCGAACTGGACGTTGGAGCGCTCGTTCAGCTCGCCCGCCGCCCAGAAGCGCTCGACGTCGCGCCGCCTCTGCTCAACGCATTCGCCGCGTTCGAGCAGGATGGGCCGCGCGCCGCAGCGGGCAAGCACCAGCGCCGCGAACAGTCCCGCGGGACCCGCGCCGATCACCACAGGGCGCACGGCGGGAGAGGCGGCCATCGGCGGCAGCTCGTAAAAAGCGGGCTCATAGACGCTGACGCTTTTGTTCCTCGCGCGGCGCAGCACCCTTTCTTCGTTTTCGAGCGCGGCGGAAACCGTATAAATAAACGTCACGCCGTCGCGCGCGTCGATGCTGCGGCGGAGAATGTGCAGCGTATGGAGGGGCGTTTTGATGCGCAGCGCCGCCGCGGCGCGTTTGTATAATAACGCCTCGCTCTCGCCCGGGGCGAGCTTCAGCCCTTCGATCTTCAGCATGGCGGCGCTCCTTTCGTATCGGGAAATCGGCTTTATTGTAGTATATCCGAATGTGCTGCGCAAGCTATTTTTTCCAATTCGGCCATTCTTCAGAATTTCTTTATCGACTATTCAAAAAATGTTCAAAAAAATGCACGCTGACTTCACGAAATGGACATAAACGAGGATTATTATCAATAGCATCCAAGGAAAAGCAAACGCTTCACGGCAAGGAGGCTTATCTATGTATTACGAAGACGAAAACAACCTGTACCACTACAGCTACCGCAAGGGCGACAAGGTGGAGAA
>CAVFYN010000141.1:0-4336 GCA_963626425.1 Bacteroidaceae bacterium | reverse complement strand
GCAGCCGGTTTTGAATTGGATGGCCCAGTCGGAGATGCCGGAGGTGACGACGAAATTCGTATTGGCGCGCTTTTCATAGCCGTAGACGTTGTCGTCGCCGCCGAGGTGAAACCAGCGGATGAGCTGCATGACGGGGAGCATCTGGCCGCCGTGGGTGTGGCCGGAGAGGACGAGGTCGGCGCGGCCGGTCTCGGCGTCGTAGTCGCGCGGCTGGTGGTCGAGGACGATGGTGAAGCGCTCCGGGTCGAGATCCTTCGTCAGATCCTCGATGGACGCGCGGCTCCGCCCGAAATCGAGCTCCTCCGACGCATCCTGCCGCCCGACGAGGCAGAAATCGCCGCCGAGCTGCACCGTCTCGTCCTGCAAAACCGTCACGCCGTTTTTCTCCAGCTCCGCGACGAGGTCGTCGCCCGTAAAGCCCCGCCGGCAGGACGCGTCGTAGAGGCCCTTGTCGTGGTTGCCGAACACGAAATAGGTACCATATGTCGACCGGATCGACCCGAGCGCGCGGCACGCGGCGATCATGTCGCCGCGCGAGGTGTCCTCGTCGACGAAGTCGCCGCTGACGACGACGACGTCCGGATCCTGCGCCTGGATCTTCGCAGCGTGCGCGGCGAGGCCCTCGCCGTCAAACGTCGTGCCGACGTGCGCGTCGGCCAGGAGCGCCACGCGCAGCGTCCCGACCGCCTTTTCCGTCCGGACCGCGTAGTCCGTCTGCCAGACGTGGTGCGCCTGCACCCAGCCCGCGGTCAGGTACGCCGCCGTCAGCAAAACGGCCGCGGCCCCGGCGACATAGCGCCGCGACGGCCCGTGCCGCCGCTCGGCCGCGCGCCGGATGAGCTCCGCCGCGCCCCAGAACACCACAAGGTGCAGCAGCACGATGAGCGCGTTCATATACCCCCACGCCGCCCAGATCGCCGCGGCCGGGAGCACGATGACCGCCGCGCACACGGCCCGGCCCGCCGCGCGGTTTTTCGCGATGAGCGCCCGCGCGAACCCAAAGCGCGCCACGCAGCGCGTCAGAAATACGGCGCCGCCCAGCGCGAGAAGCGCCATCACGGCCAGCATTATGATCCAAAGCACCATGTTTTACGCCTCCTGCGCCGCCTGCCCGCCGGGCGCCGGCGCGCGCCAGCGGTCACGGTAGCGGAGAAAATAGAAAATGCTCATCGCAAGGCTCATCAGCTCGCCCACCGCAAGCGACAGCCACACGCCGTCCAGCTCCCAGATGCGCGGCAGCACGAGCACCGGCACGATCATGAACACGACCGTCCGGCAGAACGACAAAATCGCGGACGTTTTCCCGTCGCTCAGCGCCGTGAACCAGCCGGAGGCGAACGTGTTGATCGCCATCATGACAAAGCTGACCGCGGCGATGCGGAATCCGCGCAGCGCAACGGCCGCGACGTGCGCGTTGTTCTTTGCGAACACGCCGACGACCGCGCCGCCGAACACATAGCTGGCCAGCGTCACGGCGGCCGACGCCGCAATGAGCACCGCGACGCTGATCCGGAACAGGCGCGACAGCCGCCCGCGGTCGCCGCGGCCGAGGTTGTAGCTCGCGACGGGCGAGACGCCGTTGACATACCCGCGGAACAATCCGCCGAACAGGCCCTGCGCGTAGAAAATGATCGTCAGCGACGCCACGCCGTCCGCGCCGCCGAGGTCCATGAGGATGCGGTTGAACAGAACGCCGACGACGGAGAACGCCAGCGCGCTCACCATCTCCGACGCGCCGTTTGTGCAGCTGTCCACGAGCGTGCGCAGGCGCCACTTCGGGCGGACGATGTGCAGGACCTGATCGCGGCTGACCGCGAACCAGACCGCGCCGATCACGCTCGGCGCGGCGTAGCCGATGCTCGTCGCAATGGCCGCGCCGGCCAGGCCCCAATGGAACACGCCCATGAACAGCGCGTCGAGCGCGATGTTCAGCACGCCGCCCATGACGGACAGCCCCGCGCCGAGCCCGGCGCGGCCCACCGTGATGAAGCTCAGCTGGAACACCATTGAAAACACCGCAAACGGCAGCGAGATGAGCACGGGGCGCATATACTGCCGGCAGTACGGCAAAAGCGCGTCGTCCGAGCCGAGGAAGCGGCAGAGCGGGTCGAGAAACACGAAGCACAGCGCCGTCAGCACGACGCTGAACGCGAACGCCGCCGCCATGAGCAGCGAGAAGTCCTCGCGCGCCTCCCGCTCGCGCCCCATGCCGATCTTGCGCGCGACGAGCGCGTTGCCGCCGGTGCCGAACATCATGCCGAGCGCCGAGGCCAGGAAGATCATCGGCATGACGATGTTGATGGCCGAGAGCGCGTCGGTGTTGACCCAGCGCGCGACGAAAATGCCGTCCACGGTCGTGTAAAGGCTGGAAAACACGCTCGACAGGATCGTCGGCAGCGCAAAGCGGATCAGCCAGCCGGCGCTGATGTCGTGCTCGAGTTTGACTTTTGTATTCACGGAAGCTCTCCTTTTTCGGTTTGGTAAAATTGCGATATTGTCCCACCTTGGGACGAACCGCGCAAAAAACGAAGGGGCATTACAGCCCCTTCATCGCGTTTTTGCATCCGGCGACATAGCGCCGCGTGGCCGAGAGCAGGACGTCCCGCTCCTCCTCCGTCAGGCCGCCCATGGCCTGCTCCTCGCAGAAGCGCACCTTCTGCAGGATGCGCTCCGCCTCCGCGCGGCCGGCCGGCGTCAGGTGGATCGTCTTGTTGCGGCGGTCCTCCGGCAGCTCCTCGAGCCGCAGCCAGCCCTTTTTGTAAAACGTGCCGATGACGGCGTTGACCGTCTGCTTCGGCAGGAAGCACACCTCGCACAGCAGCTTCTGCGTGCAGCGCGGCGTCTCACAGATCGTGCTGAGGATCATCAGGCTCGTGAACGACAGCCCGACGGACTTTGCAAAGTCGGCGTAGGACGCGTCCCATTCCTGCAAATACGAGCAGTACAGCCGGATCTGCTCATGAATGTCCTGCGCCATCGCGGATGCTCCCTTCGTCGCAACGTCGAATCGTCCAATTTCGTACCATTATAGGCAGCCCGCTCCGTTTTGTCAACCCCGCCCGGATCTCAAAAACCGGCCGCGCCTTAGCCGTTCAGGCCAAGGCCGCTGACCCAATCGGTCACATCGCTCTGGCTGACACCGCTGGAGAACCGCCGGCCGTCCTGCCAATCGCCGGTTCCCGCCATTTCTTCGAGCAGCGTCCCGCTGCTTCCCATGCCGGAGGAGGCGGAGGTCGCAAACGGGATGACGGTCTTGCCCGTGAAGTCGTTGTCCTTCACGAAGTTGTTGACCGGCCACGCCGCGATACCCCACCAGATGGGATAGCCGATGAACACGGTGTCGTAATCGTCCCAGTTTGCCGCCTCCGTGGTCGTCAGGGGCACATCCCGCAGAGATTCATCGTCGTGCTCCCGGTTGACGCGGCTGCCGTCGACCGTCCAGTCCAGATCGTCGGCGGTATACGGCTCCGTGGGCGTGATCTCGAAAAGATCGGCGCCGGCGGCCGACGCGATGTCCTCGGCGACGCGTCTGGTGTTGCCGCTGCCGGAAAAGTAGGCGACCAGCACATGGCTGCCGGACGCTTCCGGCGTCTCCTCCGGGGCGGCGTTCTCATCGGCGGGCGCGCCGTCCGGGGCGGCCTCGGGCTCGTCCGGTGTCCCGGCGGGCGCGCTCGTTTCCGGCGCGTCCGTGTCGCCCGGATCGGTCTGCGCGGGCGCGCCGGACGCGGGCGTCTGCGCCGCAGTATCCTTGTCCGTCCCGCCGCAGGCGGCAAGGGATACGACCATCATCGCAGCCAGGAGCAGGCTGCCGATCTTCCGGAATTTTTTCATGGCAGGTTTCTCCTTAAATCGTTTTTGCAAGAAACGCGGCTTCGTTTTTCTCGGTCGCCATGCCGCCGTAGGTCATGCCGTAGAGGGCGGCGAAGCGCTTCATGGTGTACTCGCCCGCCTCCAGCATCCATTTCTCGGGCGCCGCGCCCTGGAACACGAAATACAGCTTGCAGCCGGGCAGTTCGCCGCTTTCCACCTTGCCGTAGAAGCGGTCGAGCACATTGCGGACGCTGCCGCAGATGTTGTGCCAGTAGACGGGCGAGCCGATGACGATGGTGTCCGCCTGCTTCATGGCGTCGATGACGGCATCCAGCCCGTCGCCGGGGAGGTCCTGGCCGTAAGCGCCGATGGTGTAGTCGGTCAGATTCAGGGTCTTATACTCGTGGCCTTTCAGCAGTTCCGCCGCCAGCGCGGCGGTATTGCCGTTTTTGTCGGGGCTGCCGTTGATGAATAAAACGCTCATGTTATTTGCACTCCTTCAGAATTTCGTAAATCTCGTCGTGCG
>CAVFYN010000140.1:0-7912 GCA_963626425.1 Bacteroidaceae bacterium | reverse complement strand
GCATTATCGCAAACTGGAACTCCTTCTTCAATCCGCTCTCTTATTTTACGCTTACCAACATTCTGCCGCGCCGGGCTGTATGCAAAGTAGAATGCATTCGGAGGCGATCGGAATTGGACAGCTGTCTGGCCATGAGGCCGCCGCTTTTCCTGCGGGCGCGGTGGGCGCTGCGGGAAGCGCTGGCGCGCTTTGCGGCGTATTTTGCAAAAGAGGAGCAGCCGGCATCGAAGGCGGACGTGAACGCCCGCGCGGCCGCGGCGCTTGACACCTACGGCAGCCCGATCCTGCGCTATGCCTACTCGTTCCTGCACAACATGGCCGACGCGGAGGAGGTCTTGCAGGACACGCTTTTGCAGATGCTTAAAACCGCGCCGGAATTCCAGTCGGCCGAGCACGAAAAGGCGTGGCTGCTGCGCGTAGCGGGGAATCTGAGCCGCAACCGCATCGCCTATAACCGCGTGCGCAGCGCCGACGAGCTCAACGAGCAGCTCGTCGCCGAGGGCCGCGAGGACCTCTCGTTCGTGTGGGAGGCCGTGAAGCAGCTGCCCGAGCGGCAGCGCGCCGTCATCCACCTGTTTTACCGCGAAGGCTACCAGACACGCGACATCGCGGGCATCCTCGGCCGCAACGAGGCGACGGTGCGCTCGGACCTCCGCCGCGGGCGCGAGCGCCTGCGCGCGATTCTGAAGGAGGAATACGACTTTGAAACGCCGGTATGATGAGATCATGGACCACGTAACCGTCACGGACGAGATGCGCGCGCGCATCCTGAAAAACATCAGCGAAGTTGACATAACAGAAAAGAAAAGCAATGTCGTCCCGATGCGCCGCGTCCGGCAGATCGCTGCGCTGGCTGCGTGCCTCGCACTCGTGCTCGCGGGCACGTTCGCCTTCGTCCGCCGCGGCGCGCCCACGCAGCCGGACACGCCGGACGACGGCTGGACGCAGGTCGCGCCGGACTTCCAGGAGAAGGCGACGCTCGCGGAGCTCTCCGCCGCGCTCGGCTTTGATGTCACGGAGCCGAAGCTGCCGTTTGAGCCCGCCGAGACGGTCTATACCGCCTGCTGGAGCCGGTATGCGGAGATCAATTACACCGCGTCCGACGGCCGGACGGCCGGCTACCGCCAGTCGCCCGGGACGGAGGACATCTCCGGCGATTACAGCGACTATCCGGACGTGCAGACGCTGAAAATTCCGGGCGCGGACGTCACGCTCAAGGGTGAGGGCGGCATCTACACCCTCGCCGTCTGGACGGACGGAAGCTATGCCTACGCCATGTGGCTGTCCGAAGGGATCCGCGCGGAGGAGTGGGAAGCGCTGTTGACATAATAAAAGTGCCGCCCGGCTGGGCGGCACTTTTTTATATGCGGTATTCGAGCAGGAATCGCGCCGCGCTGTCGATGGCGGCGGCGGATTTTTTCAGGGGGAACATCTGGTAGACGTGCCACATGTCCTCCGCGACCTCGAACCGGCACGGGACGTGCTGCGCCTGCATCCGCTCGTAGAGCATGGCGGAGTCGGAGTAGAGAATTTCGTGGTCGCCGACCTGGATGAGCGTGGGCGGGAAGCCCGTAAAGTCGCCGAAAAGCGGGGAGAGCAGCGGATCGGCCGGGTCGGCGGAGCCCGCGTAGGCGTCGCGTGCGGCCTCGATGTATCCGCGCGTGAGCATGGGGTCGAGCTCGGCGCAGCGGCCGTAGGACTCGCCCTGCATCGTCATGTCCGTCCACGGCGACATCAGGATGATCGCGCCCGCGACGCGCCGCCCGGCCGCGCGCAGCTTATGGCAGAGCGCAAGGGCGAGGTTGCCGCCGGCCGAGTCGCCCGCGAGCACGACGGATTCGGCCCCGTAGCCGAGCAGCATGAGATGATCCCACGCCGCGAGCGCGTCGTCCAGCGCGGCCGGGTACGGGCACTCGGGCGCGAGGCGGTATTCAAACGAGAGCGTGTCATAGCCCGTCGCGCGCGTGAGCTTCGAGGCCAGCACGCGCGAGTAGCCGAGGTTGCCGCTCGTGTACCCGCCGCCGTGGCAGTACAAAATGGCGTGATGCCCGTCGTGCGGGACGCGAAGGCGCGACCACGCGGCCTTCATGCCCGAAAGCTCGAATTCGTCCCAGTCGAGCCCTGTCGTCGGTGCGGTCAGGCGGCCGAGCAGCTCCTGACTGCGGCGCTGCCGGGCAAGCTCCTCCGTCGTCATGGCCCCCGGCTGCGATGCCGAGTGCAGCGCCTTGAGCGCCCGCATAACGGGATCCAGACGCGCCGCCTCGCGCTCGGGCTTGTCGGTTTTGTGATATCGGCGTGGCATGGCGTTCCTCCTGCGCGTTTTTTCTGATTATACCACGGATGGACGCGTTTGAAAACAGCTTTGAATCTGCTGCAAAATTTGCTGTTGAATTTATCAGCAAAACGGAATATACTGGGATGGAAAGGAGCGATCTGCTATGCCGAACATCAAACCGATCTCGGATCTTAGAAACTACACGGAGGTCCTGCGCGATGTCGATGTGGGCGCGCCGGTGTTCCTGACGAAAAACGGCCGCGGGAGATACGTGATCCTTGCGATGGAGGATTATGAACGCTTGCAGGCAGAACGCAAATTGGCATATGAGCTGGAAAAAGGCCGCCGCTCCGGCGAGGAAGAGGGGTGGCTGACGCATGAAGAAGTGAAAGCGCACCTTGCACAGATGATGGGAAGAGAATCGGATGCGGGCGAGAGCTGATACGCCCGCTTGCGCGGGGCCTTGCTGCGTGCTAGAATAGACGGAAAATGAACGGCGAAAGGAGGCGGCGGAGATGGCGCGGGTGCGGTGGTACAAGATGGACAGCGCGGGAATTTTATATTCCGCGCTGCAGAAGGAGAATTACTCGTCGACGTACCGGTTTTCCGCCGTCATGACGGAGACGGTCGATCCGGAGGCGCTGCAGCGCGCGGTCGACCGAACGATGCCGCGCTATCCGATCTTCGGCATGCGCATCCGCCGCGGCGCGTTCTGGCACTATTTCGAGCCGAACGACGCGCCGGGGCCGTTCGTGCGCGAGGACGTGTCCGACCCGTGCCAGCCGTTCCGCTTCCGCGAGGACGGGCGGTGGCTCGTCCGGTTTTACTATTACCGCTGCCGCATCTCCATCGAGGTGTTCCACGCCATATCAGACGGCGCGGGCGCGCTGACGTTCTTCCGGGCGCTGCTCGGCGAGTATCTGCGCCAGCGCGGCTTTGACATCCCCGGCGGCGAGGAGCTTGCAAAAAAGCCGGAGCCGGAGGAGATGGAGGACGCCTACGCGCGCTACGCCGGACCGCGGGCGCTCGGACTGCACAAAATGCCGCGCGCGTTTTCCAACATCGGAACGCCCGAGCCATTTTACACGTTCCACGTGACGATGGGCTTTCTGCCGCTGCCGGAGCTGAAGAAAAAGGCGGCGGAGTACGGCGCGTCCATCACGGAATATCTCGCGGCCGTGCTCATCGCCGTCCTGCTTGAAAAGCAGGAGCGCGAGCGGCCGTACCGCAAGCGGTCCGTGGCGCTGGCCGTGCCGATCAATCTGCGCGGATTTTTCCCGTCAAAGACGCTGCGCAATTTCATCACGACCGTCCGCCCAGCCGTCGACCCGAACCTCGGCGAGTACACGTTCGAGGAGATCGTGGCGCAGGTGCGCCATTTTATGAAGCTGCACGTCAACCGGCACGAGCTCCGCGCGGCGTTCACGGGCAATGTGCGCTTTACGCAGAGCCTTGCGCTCCAGCTTATCCCCATTTTTCTCAAGACGCCCGTCATGTCGCTCAGCTACCGGATGCACGCCGTGACGCCGTATTCGTGCACGTTCACGAACCCCGGCGCGTTCACCGTGCCGGACGAGATGCGGCCGCACATCGCGCGCATGGAGGTTATCCTGGGACAGGCCATCGTGCCGCGCAGCCACTGCGCCGCCATCAGCTACGGCGACACGATGGAGATCACGTTCGCCGGCACGCAGGCCGAGGCGGACACGGAGCGGGACTTCTTCCGCTTCCTCGTCCGGCAGGGCATCCCGGTGCACGTCGAGAGCAACCGCTGAAAGGAGCGAAACCTCATGTCATATTGCGTTAACTGCGGCGTGGAACTCGGCGAGAGCGCGAAAAAGTGCCCGCTGTGCGGCACGCCCGCATGGCATCCGGAGGCGTGGGAGCCGGACGCGCCGTATTTCCCGACGAAGCCGGCCGTCGTTGAGCCGGTCTCCAAGCGGGCGCTCGCGCTCGTGCTGTCGAGCATGCTCGTGAGCGTGTCGCTCTGCTGCGGCGTGCTCAATCTCATTCTGACGGCAGGCAATCCGTGGTCGCTGTACGTTGTCGGCGCGGCGGCCATGCTGTGGGTGTGGTTCGTGCTGCCGCTGCTCGCGCGGAGGCTGCCGGTCTTCGTGAAGCTGACGGCCGACGTGCTGGCCATCGGACTTTATGTGTTCCTGATCGCGCTCGGCGTCGGCGGGCTTTCGTGGTTCCGGGCGCTCGCGCTGCCGATTTTGGCCGTCGCGTGCGTGGACGTGTTCCTGCTGAGCTTTCTCTTGCGCGGCGGGCGGCGGTCCATTTTGTCAACGGCCATGCTGTCCATCGGGGCCGCGGCGCTGTTCGCGCTCGGCGTCGAGGCGTGCATCGACCGCTATCTTCGCGGCGCGTGGCGGCCGGGATGGTCCATCGTCGTGCTGGCCGTGTGCGTCGGGCTCGTCATCCCGCTCGGCGTGTTCCGCTGCGTCCCGACGCTGCGCGAGGAGCTGCGGCGGCGGTTCAGCCTGTAAAAAAAATATCGCAACATTTTCTGCCCGCGCACCGTCTGAAAATAGGACGGCGCGCGGGCAGCGTGCTTGCGCTTCGCGTGCAAATCCGATATAATGCAGACAAAATCCATTCCCGGAATAAGAGAGGGGAAACGCACTATGGCACAGAGGATCCTCATTGCGGAGGACGACGCGGACATCCGCAATCTGCTCACGCTCTATTTACAGAGCGAGGGCTACGAGGTGGACGCATATGAAAACGGCGCCGACGCACTTGCCGGCGCGCGGGAGAAGCTGCCCGATCTTGCGATATTGGACGTGATGATGCCGCAGATGGACGGCTACGAGCTCACGCGCGCGCTGCGCGAGATGAGCGACATCCCCATCCTGATCCTGTCGGCGCGCGACCAGGTGAACGACAAGGTGCTCGGCCTCAATTTCGGCGCGGACGACTACATCGCAAAGCCGTTCAACCCGCTCGAGATCGTCGCGCGCGTGCGCGCGCACCTGCGCCGGGCCAGCCGCATGAGCACGAGCGTGCTCACGGTCGGCGACCTGTCGCTCGACACGTCGGCCTGCACGCTCACGCGCGCGGGCAAGACCATTCCGCTCACGCCGACGGAGTACCGCATCCTGTCCGTCCTCATGCGCACGCCGGGCCGCATTTTTACGAAGGTGCAGCTCTACGAGGCCGTGAACGGCGCGTATTTTGAGAGCGACGACAACACGATGATGGTCCACATCTCCAAGCTGCGCAACAAGATCGAAGAGGACCCGAAGAAGCCGACCCACATCATCACGATCAAGGGATTGGGGTATAAATTTGAAAAAAAGTGACAAGAGCGCCAGCCTGTTCACGATCCTGACGCGCAGCTTCCTCGGCTTTACGCTCACGCTGCTCGTCATCGCCGTCGGGCTGTACTACATCTGGAACCGCTGCGCCGACACGTGGTTCGGCCTCGGCGACGTGGACGGCATGATCAAAAGCGCCGCGTTTTATAACGGCGATTACGACCGGATCAACACGGTGCGCTACCTCGGAAACGGCGGCGGCTTCGCCGTGTTCGGCGCAGACGGCGCGCTGCGCTACCGCGCGCCGCAGAATATGCTCACGGACCTGACGGCAGACGAGCTCGCCTGCGTGCCGGAGTATGATGCGGATACTTATGTAAACTTGATTTCGTGCGAGGACGACGGGCAGAGTGTCTATTTCGTCGTGGTGACGGACTTGAACGACCTGTCCGCGCCGAACCGCTGCGCCGTCGAGCTCGACGAAGATTACCGCGTCCTCCGCGGCGGCTTCGGCGACGGGCGCACGGCGTACTCCGAGCGGGAGTTCCGGTTGATGACGCAGACATATTCGTCCGACTACGAGCTCTACCGCGCATCCGTGTTCGGCGCGGACGGCGAGACCGTGACCGTGCTCGTGCGCATTCCGGCCTACACGCAGCAGCACTACAATCAGGTCGTCGCGGACGCGAACCGGACGTGGCTGCTGCTCATTCCGCTCTATCTTCTCACGACGGTGTGCTTCATCCTCGGACTGCGGCGGCGCATCGGGCGGCCGCTGGCGCGGCTCGACACGGCCATCGTCCGCTTCGGCCGCGGCGAGAAGGCCGACCTTGCCGACTGCGGCGGCCCGGCGGAGATCCGCCGCATGGCCGAGAACTTCGGCGAGATGGCCGCGAGACTCGACGCGAGCGAGCGCGAGCGCGAAAAGCTCGACGCCGAGCGCCAGAAGCTCATCGCCGACATCTCCCACGACCTCAAGACGCCCATCACCGTCATCGCCGGCTACACGAGCGCCATCCGCGACGGCAAGATCCCGCCGGAGGAGCTGCCGCGCTATCTCGAGGCCATCGACGCGAAGGCCGCGGCGCTCACGGAGCTCATCAACACGTTCTACGAATTCAGCAAGACCGAGCACCCGGACTTCAAGCTCGACTGCAAAGAGCTCGACTTCGGCGAATACCTGCGCGAATACCTCGCGGAGAAATACAGCGAGATCGACCTGGCCGGCTTCTCGCTCGACGTGCGCCTCCCCGAGACGCCCGTGCGCTGCCGCATCGACCGGTTCCAGTTCGGCCGCGCGCTGGACAACATCCTCTCGAACTCCCTGCGCTATAACACGCTCGGCACGCTCATCCGCGTGCAGCTCACGCGGCGCGGCACGTGCGCGGAGCTTCGCATCTCCGACAACGGCATTGGCATCCCGCAGAGCGTGCGAAGCCGCATTTTTGAGCCGTTCACGACGGGCGACGCCGCCCGCTCCGGCGGCGGGAGCGGCCTGGGGCTTGCCATCGCGCAGCGCATCGTGCAGGGCCACGGCGGCTCCATCCGCCTCCTGCCGGACGTGAACGAGGGCACGGCGTTCGAGATCCTGCTCCCGTGCGCGCCCGCCGCGGCCGGGAGCCTTACGAAATCATAAGGCAGCGTAAATGACGGGTGAAGAGACGGCCCGTATACTGTTAATCGTGAAAGGAGCTGATGGCGATGGCGGAAGGAAATCTGCGGGATCGCCCGCTGATCGAAGTCAAAAATGTCCGCAAAGAGTATCCCATGGGCGACGAAGTCGTCGTGGCGCTCAAGCGCATCAACCTGAACATCCGCCGCGGCGAGATCTGCTGCATTTTCGGCACGTCCGGCTCCGGCAAGAGCACGCTGCTCAACCAGCTGGCCGGGATGGAGAAGCCGACGCGCGGCGAGGTGCGCATCGGCGGCGTGCCCATCACGCGCCTGAGCGAAAACGAGCTGGCGTCGTTCCGACAGAAGCACATCGGGTTCGTGTTCCAGGCGTACAACCTCCTGCCGAACCTGACGGCGACGGAAAATGTGGCGCTCCCGCTCATGTTCCGCGGCGTTGCCAAGGCCGAGCGGGAAAAGGCCGCGCGGGCCATGCTCGCGGCCGTCGGCCTGCCGAACCGGCTCGACCATTTCCCGAGCCAGATGTCCGGCGGCCAGCAGCAGCGCGTCGGCATCGCGCGCGCATTCATCACGCGGCCGGACGTCGTCTTTGCCGACGAGCCGACCGGCAACCTCGACTCGCGCACGACCGTGGAGGTCATGGAAATGATCTGCGGCTTCGCGCGCAAATACCACCAGACGATCATTCTCGTCTCGCACGACCCGGAAATGGCGTCCTACGCCGACCGCATCGTCACGCTGCGTG
>CAVFYN010000139.1:0-6973 GCA_963626425.1 Bacteroidaceae bacterium | reverse complement strand
CATCATCGACGACACGCCGGAGGCCATCACCGTCTCCAGCTTCGATCCCATCCGCCGCGAGATCGCGCGCCTGGCGCTTGAAAAGCTCATCGTCGACGGCCGCATCCACCCGACCCGCATTGAGGACTGCGTCGAAAAAGCCAAGCGCGAAGTCGACGCGACCATCAAGGCCGAGGGCGAGCGCGCCACATTCGAGACGGGCGTCAACGGCCTGCATCCGGAGCTCATCAAGCTCCTCGGCCGCCAGCGCTACCGCACAAGCTACGGCCAGAACGTGCTCAAGCACTCCATCGAGGTCGCCCACCTGGCCGGCCTCATGGCCGCCGAGCTCGGCGTGGACGTCGCGACGGCAAAGCGCGCCGGCCTGCTGCACGACCTCGGCAAATCCGTCGACCACGAGATGGAAGGCAGCCACGTCCAGCTCGGCGTGGAGCTCGCCCGCAAGTACAAGGAAAATCCCGCCGTCATCCACGCCATCGAGGCGCACCACGGCGACGTTGAGGCCAAGACCGTCATCGCCTGCCTCGTTCAGGCGGCCGACGCCATCTCCGCCTCCCGCCCCGGCGCCCGCCGCGAGAACGTCGAGAACTACATCAAGCGTCTCGAGAAGCTCGAGGAGATCACGGGCACGTACCCAGGCGTCGAGAAGTCCTACGCCATCCAGGCCGGCCGCGAGGTCCGCGTCATGGTCAAGCCCGAGGAGGTCACCGAGGACAACATGATCCTGCTCGCCCGAGATCTTGCCCACAAGATCGAAAACGAGCTCGAGTACCCCGGCCAGATCAAGGTCAACGTCATCCGCGAGGTCAAAGCCGTGGAGTATGCGAAATGAGTCAAACGGGACCCGCTTCGCTGGGCTCCCGTTTGAAAGGGGACGCGTCCTGCTGCGCGCATAATTGGGGCGCCGATGGCACCCCAATTCCACACTTGCAGGACGTAGCGTATTTTTTCCGAGGTGCACGCCCCCGGAAAAAATGATTTCAATTTCTTTCGCCGCTGCGGCGGCGAAACTCTGCGAGGCTTTTGAAAAGCTGTTGCGGCCGGTCCCATCCGGGGCCGGCCGCTTATTTTGTGCGTTGAGTTTTGTCCGCGCGGCGGCTATAATGATGGAAAGCTCAGAAAAGAGGGATCGCATGGAATTTCGCGTGCTGGCCGTCGGCGACGTCGTCGCATCGAGCGGCCTTGCATTTTTGAAAAAGCAGCTGCGCGGGCTCAAAAAGCTCTGCGGCGCGCATTTTTGCGTCGTGAACGGCGAAAACGCGTCGAACATCGGCCTGACGCCCGACCAGGCCGAGGACATGTTCGACGCCGGAGCCGACGTCATCACGCTCGGCAACCACACGTTCGGACGGCGCGAGATCTGCAACTATCTCGACGACGTGCCCTATATCCTCCGCCCGGCCAACTACGCCCCGCAGCTTCCCGGGCGCGGCATGGGCGTCTATGACACGGCCGCCGGGCCCGTGGCCGTGCTGAATTTCATCGGCCGCTGCGGCATGGACTTTGCGCCGGACAACCCGTTTCTCATGGTGGAGCGGATGCTGAAGGACGCGGGCACGAAGCTCATTTTCGTCGACATGCACGCCGAGGCCACGAGCGAAAAGCTCGCCATGGGCTACCTGCTCGACGGCCGCGTGAGCGCCGTCTGGGGCACGCACACGCACGTGCCGACGGCGGACGCGCAGATCCTGCCGCACGGGACGGGCTATGTGACGGACCTCGGCATGACGGGGCCGGCGCAGTCCGTCATCGGGCTCAAGCCCGAGCTTTCCATCGCGAAATTCCGCGGCGATCTCATCGGCCGCTACGAGCCCGCGCCGGGCCCGTGCAAGCTCAACGCCGTCCTGTTCACCGTCGACACCGCGACCGGCCTGTGCACGGCCGCAGAGAGGATGGATGTCACGTGATCAAGCTGCTCCACGCGGCCGATCTGCACCTGGATTCGCCGTTTTCCGCCCTCCCGCCGCAGCAGGCGGCCGAGCGCCGCGCGCTCGCCCGCGCGCAGGTCGGCGAGATCGTCTCGCTGTGCAACGAGCAGCAGTGCGACCTGCTGCTGCTCTCCGGCGACCTTTTTGACAGCGACGACGCCTACGCCGACACGACCGAATCGCTCGTGCGATCGCTTTCCGGCTGCCACGCCCACGTGTTCATTTCGCCGGGCAACCACGACTATTTTTCCGCCCGCTCGCCCTACGCGCTCACGCGCTGGCCGGACAACGTGCATATTTTCACGAAAAACGCCGTCGAGTCCGTCGTCCTGCCCGAGCTCGGCTGCGAGGTGTACGGCGCGGCGTTCACGGGGCCGAACGCGCCCGCGCTGCTCTCCGGCTTTCACGTGCGCGACGAAGGGCTTTTAAACCTCATGGTGCTCCACGGCGACGCGCTTTCGCCCGCAAGCCCCTATGACCCCATCGCGCGAAGCGACATCGAGCGCTCCGGCCTGGACTACCTCGCGCTCGGCCACATCCACGCGCGGCAGATGCCGGAAAGGCTCGGCCGGACGTTTTACGCCTGGCCCGGCTGCCCCATGGGCCGCGGGTTCGACGAGACGGGCGAAAAGGGCGTCCTGCTCGGCACGGTCGAGCGCGGCCGCTGCGATATGGCGTTCGCTCCCCTGCCCGGCGCGCGCTACGAGATCCTTCGCGTCCCCGCGGGCGACGATCCGGAAGCGGCCGTGCGCGCCGCGCTGCCGGACGGCGCGGAAAATATCATCGCGCGCGTCATCCTGACGGGCGAGGCGGACGGGATCGACACCCGCGCGCTGCACCGCGCGCTCTCGCCGCTTTTTTACAGCCTCACCATCCGCGACGAGACCGTGCCGAAGCGCGACCTCTGGGCCGGCATGGACGGCGACACGCTGCGCGCGCTGTACCTCCGCACGCTCAAGGCGGCCCTGGACGATGCGCCGGAGGAAGAAAAGGCGCGCTTCGAGCTCGCCGCGCGCTTCGGCCTTGACGTTATGGACGGACGGGAGGTGCCCGAGCCGTGAAATTCAAAAAGCTGACGGCCAGCTTCGGCCGATTGGAAAACGAGACACTTGAGCTGCAAGACGGGCTGAACGTCGTCACCGCGCCGAACGAGTCCGGCAAGTCGACGTGGGCCGCGTTCGTGCTCGCGATGCTCTACGGCGTCGACACGAGCGAGCGGAAAACCAAGACGAACCTGCCGCTCAAGGAAAAATACAAGCCGTGGTCCGGCGCGCCCATGGCCGGGTCCATGGACGTCGAGTGGGACGGCCGGGACATCACGATCGAGCGCGGCCCGGCCGGGCGCGTGTCCATGAGCGCGTTCTCCGCGCGCCGGACGGACGGCGGGCAGGACGTCCCGGAGCTGACGGGCGAAAACTGCGGCCAGACGCTCATCGGCGCCGAGCGCAGCGTCTTTGAGCGCAGCGCGCTCATCCGCCAGGCCGGCCTTGCCGTCACGCCCGACCACGCGCTCGAGCAGCGCCTGTCCGCCCTTGTCACGACCGGCGAGGAGGGCCCCGCGTACAGCCAGATCCGAGACGGGCTCAGCAAGCTCAAAAACAGCCGAAAGCACAACAAGACCGGCCTCATCCCGCAGGCCGAGGCCGAGCTCGACGCCGTGGACGATGCGCTCGCGGCCATCCGCGCGGGCAACGCCGAGATCGCGGACCTGACGGCCGAGCTGCGCGCGCTCGAGGAAAAGCAGGCCGCGCTCCTTCAGACGCGCGCCGCTGTGCAGGCCCGCGCGCAGGCCGAAAAGCTCCGCGCGCTGCATGACGCAGAGGCGGCGCGCGATCGGGCGCACGCGCAGGCGGAATCCGCCGCGCACGACGCCGCCGGGCTGCCGGATAGCGCGTCGCTCTCCGCGCTGCGCGACGAGCTGACCGCCCTGCTCGCCCGCCCCGCTGTCCCCGATCCCGGCCCTGCGCCGGACGCGCCCGCCGCGCCGGAATTTTTCGAGGGCTTCAGCGGCGACCGCGCCGTGGAGCAGGCCGAAAAGACGGCCGCGCAGTACGACGCGCTTCGCGCGGAGGCGGGCGCGGCGAAAAAGACGCGGCTGCTGCCCATCGCGGCGATTCTGGCCGCGCTCGGCATCGTTTTGCTCTTCGTGCTTCCGCCCGCGGGCGCCGCGCTGCTCGTCGCCGCGGCCGTGTGCGGCGCGTTTGCGCTGCGGGAGAAAAAAGCGGCCGAAGCGCGCCGGGACGCGGCCGCGAAGCAGGCCGAAGCGCTGCTTGCCGGGACGGGCTATGATTCCACGGACGATCTCCGCCGCGCCGCGTCCGACTATCGCGATGCGCTCCTGCGCCACGCCGACCTCGCCGCCGCCCATGCGCGCGCCGCGGCCGACGCCGCGGAGAGACAGCGCGCGCAGGCGCTCGAAACAGCCGCATTCCTGCGAAAAACCGCCACCATTGCCCCGGCCGACTCGCTCTCCGGCGTCCAGGCCGCGCTCGCCGGCGCCATCGCCCGCCGGCGCGATGCCGACGAAGCCGCCAGGAGCGAAGCGGAGGCCGCCGCGCGCCTTGCCGCCGTCCGGCAGGCCATCGGCGACATCCCGGAGACTGCCTCCGACGCGCCCGACGACGGCGCGCCGCTCCCCTCGCCCGAGTCGCTCGCGCGGCAGATCGCGCAGGCGGACGAGGATCTTCGCGCCGTCCGCTCGCGGCTCGACCGCTGCCGCGGCGGGCTGTACGCCCACGGCGACCCGGCCGAGCTCGCCGCCCGCCGCGAAGCGCTGACCGCGCGATTGGGCGTCCTTCGCGCGCAGCACGACGCGCTCGAGACGGCGCTGTCCGCGCTCGAGCAGGCAAACGCCATCCTCCAGACGCGCTTTGCCCCGCAGCTCGGCCGCGAGGCCGCGCGCATCATGGCCCGCCTGACCGGCGGCCGGTACGAGGGCGTGCTGCTGCAGTCCGACCTGTCGCTCTCCGCCCGGACGGCGGACGACGTGCTCACGCGCCCGCTCGCGTACCTCAGCGGCGGCACGGCCGACCAGCTCTACCTCGCCGTGCGCCTTGCCATCGCGCGCCTTGCCCTGCCGGAAGGCACGCCGCTGCTGCTCGACGACGCGCTCGTCCAGTTCGACGACGCGCGCATGGGCGCGGCCATGGAGGTCCTGAAAGAGCTGGCCGAAACGCGCCAGATCATCCTCTTCACCTGTCAGGGCCGCGAGCAGGCCTGGCTGGACGCGCACGCATGACCCGGGAAATATCGCTTGCGCAAGGGGCTGTACACGCTTGTGTACAGCCCCTTTTTTGCGCCCTGAAAATATTTTTCCGAAACCGCTTGACAAAGCTGTATGATTGTACTATTGTATTACTTGCTTAATACAACAACACAGAAAGGAGCAGATGCCATGGATTGGGTCTTAGCCGACGACCGGCCGATCTTCCAGCAGCTCTATGAGCAGCTCGCCCGTCGGATCGTCTCCGGGTTTTACCCGCCCGGCTCGCGGCTTCCATCCGTGCGCGACCTCGCGGCGGAGGCGGGCGTGAACCCGAACACGATGCAGCGCGCGCTCGCGCAGCTCGAGCAGGGCGGCCTTGCCGAGTCGAACCGCACAACGGGCCGCACCGTCACGACGGACACCGACCAGATCGCAAAAACGCGGCGCCAATTCGTCCGTCAGGCGTCGCAGGAGTATTTGAAAGCAGCCTCGGCGCTCGGGTACTCGCCCGAGGAAGCCGCTGCGCTGCTGTTGGAGAAGGAGGAGGATTCCTAATGGAGGAACTTTTGATTTCCTGCACGGATCTGTGCAAGAACTACGGCTCCGGCGTTGTGCTCAACAACCTGGAGCTGAACATCGGCCGCGGGCGCATCGTCGGCCTGCTCGGCCCGAACGGCACGGGCAAAACGACGCTCATCAAGCTGCTGTGCGGCCTGCTGCAGCCGACGAGCGGCACGGTCACCATCGCGGGCATGCAGCCCGGCCCCGGCACGAAGGCCATCGTCAGCTACCTGCCCGACCGGATGTACTTTGCCGACTGGATGCGGGCGCGCGACCTGCTGGACCTCTTCGGCGACTTCTACGCCGACTTTGACCGCGAGCGCGCCATGGCCATGTGCGCCTCGCTCGGCATCTCGCCCTACGCCCGGCTCAAGACGATGTCCAAGGGCACGAAGGAGAAGATGCAGCTCGTGCTCGTCATGAGCCGCCGCGCGCAGCTGTACCTGCTCGACGAGCCCATCGCAGGCGTCGACCCGGCGGCGCGGGACTTTATCATGAACACCATCCTGACAAACTACTCGCCCGAGGCGACGATCCTCATCTCGACGCACCTCATCGGCGACATCGAGCGCGTGCTCGACGAGGCCGTGTTCCTGCGCGACGGCGCCGTCGTCCTGCACGACACCGTCGACAACATCCGCTTAACGCGCGGCAAGTCCGTCGACGCGCTCTTCCGCGAAATGTTCCGCATGGCGCCGCTTGAGGCTCCGGAAGGAGGAGAAAACTGATGCTCGGAAAACTGCTCAAATACGACCTTCGCTCCATGCTCAAGAGCTTCCTGCTCATCTGGGGCGGCGTGCTCGTCATCTCGCTCGTCAACCACTTTACCCTCAACGCCGACGGCCGCCTGACCGGCATGCTCGGCACGTTCTCGGTCCTCATTCCCATTCTGCTCTACGCCGCCGTCATCATCTCCATGGTCGTGCTGACGCTGCTGTTCATCATCCAGCGGTTCCACAGCGGCCTGCTGCGGGACGAGGGCTACCTCATGTTCACGCTCCCCGTCCGCCCGTGGCAGCTCATCACGAGCAAGGGCCTGTCCGCCGTCATCATCACGCTGCTCAGCGTGCTCGTCGGCGCGGTGTCCGTCCTGCTGCTCATGCCGTGGGCCACGGCGCGCGATTTTCTTCGCAGCTTCTTCTCGCTCTATCGCGGCAACGCCTATTTCACGACGGGCCAGGCGGTGCTCATCAGCTTTGAGGTGCTGCTCGTCGTGCTCGTCGGCGCGGCAAAGAGCATCTATCAGATCTACGCGGCCATCGCCCTCGGCCACCTGTTC
>CAVFYN010000138.1:0-10411 GCA_963626425.1 Bacteroidaceae bacterium | reverse complement strand
CCGAATGGCTCCCCTGCAAGGGGAGCTGTCGGCGGAGCCGACTGAGAGGTTCAAAAGCTGCCGTCTTTGCATAGCGCCCCCGAAAATTCGATACCGCAAAAACCTCTCCGTCACGCCTTACGGCGTGCCACCTCCCCTTTCAGGGGAGGCTTTGGCGCGTGCTTCTCTTTCGGCGCGTTCAAATTCCTGCCGGCCCTCACTCCGCGTGGGCTTTTTCGATCTCCGGGTCGTACGACAGGATCGGGGCGTCGTTTCGGCCGTGGAGGACTCTTCTGACGTAGTTTCTTGTGATGCGTGCGACGAGCGGGGAGAGGGTGATGACGCCGATGAGGTTCGGGATGCTCATCAGGCCGTTGAACGTGTCGGAGATGTCCCAGGCGAGGTCGAGGCTCATCGTGGCGCCGACGGCGATGAACGCGACGAACACGACCTTGTACACGATGGTCGACTTCGTGCCGAGCACGGGGTTGCCGGAGAGCTTGCCGACGAGGTATTCCCACGATTTCGAGCCGTAATAGCTCCAGCCGAGGACGGTCGAAAACGCGAAGAGCAAAATGGCGACGGCGATGAACATCGCGCCGAAGCGGCCGAACACCGTCGAAAACGCCTCGGCCACGAGGACGGACTTCATGGCGTCCGTGAGCATCGCGCCGGTCTGGAGGTCGACGAGGCCGCTTGTCAGGATGACGAGCGCGGTCATCGTGCACACGACCCACGTGTCGGCGAACACCTCGAAAATGCCCCACATGCCCTGGAGGACGGGCTCTTTGACGTTCGAGCTCGAGTGGACCATGACCGACGAGCCGAGGCCGGCCTCATTGGAGAACACGCCGCGCTTGAAGCCCCACGTCACGGCCATTTTCACGGCGTAGCCCACCGCGCCGCCCGCGACGGCGCGGAAGCCGAACGCGAACGAGAAGATCGCGCCGAACGCCGCGCCGATGCGCGAGGCGTTCGCGAAGATGATGACGAGCGCGCCGACGATGTACACGACGACCATGAACGGGACGATCTTCTCCGTCACGGAGGCGATGCGCTGCAGTCCGCCGACGATGACAAGGCCCGCGAGCGCGAGCAGCACGACGCCCGTCACCCACGTCGGGATGGAAAACGCGGAGAGCATATTGCTCGAAATGGTGTTGACCTGGCTCATATTGCCAATGCCGAACGAGGCGAGCACGGCGAAGAGCGAAAAGAGCACGGCGAGGACACTGCCGAGCTTTTTGCAGCCGCGGTAGCCGCCGAGGCCGTCCTGAAGATAATACATGGCGCCGCCGGACCACTCGCCCTTGGCGTTGCGGCGGCGGTAGTAGATGCCGAGGACGTTTTCGGAGTAGTTCGTCATCATGCCGACGAACGCGGCCAGCCACATCCAGAAGATGGACCCCGGCCCGCCGGAGACGATGGCCGTCGCGACGCCGGCGATGTTGCCGACGCCGACCGTCGCAGCCAGGGCGGTGCAGAGCGCCTGGAACTGCGAAATGGAGCCGGAATCGTCCGTGTGGCCGGAGACGTGCTTTTTGAAGATGCTGCCGATGGTGTGCTTCATCCAGTGGCCGAAGTGCGTGACCTGGAACACGCGCGTGACGACGGTCATGAGCACGCCCGTCGCGATGAGCAGCGTCAGAACGGGCACGCCCCAGACGAAGTCGTTGACCGCGCCGTTGATCCGCGCGATGGTCTCCGCCGCGCCCGCGGCGAGGTATGGGCCGGTGAACATGGGAACCCTCTCCTTTTGCTTCTACACGATTTACTTTATCATAATATCACAGTAAATCAGTACCTGCAACCATTTTCTTCCCGTGAAAGCGCATAAAATGCAATCGCCCGCGCGCGAAAATTCGCACGCGGGCGTAAAATTGCCGAAAAATTATCATATTTGCAAGGCGCGTAAAATGCGATTTCATTTCCGCGGCTCTCAGCAGCGTTTCGCTGCCCGCGGGCGGCGAAAAAAGGAGGAAGATGCCTTCGGCATCTTCCTCCGGGGGCGTTAGCCCAGAACTTCTTTGATGATCGCGAGACCCGCGTCCATTTCATCGTAGGTGATCGTGAGCGGCGGCGTGAGGCGGAGCGTGTTCTGCATGGCGGTCAGCACGAGCAGGCCGCGCTCGGCGAGCTTCGTGGCAATGTCGCCGACCTGCGCGCCCTCGACCGTCGCGCCGACCATGAGGCCGAGGTTGCGGAAGCTCGTGAGGTGCGCGGGCTTTAACGCCTCGAGCTGGTTTTTGAGATAGTCGCCCTTGGCCGCGACCTCTTCGAGCAGCTTGTCATCGACCGCGTCGAGCACGGCCGTGGCCGCGGCGCAGCAGATGGGGTTGCCGCCGAACGTGGAGCCGTGCTGGCCGTCGAGCGTGTGGCTGACCTTCTTGCCGGCCATAAAGCCGCCCATGGGCAGGCCGCCGGCGATGCCCTTCGCGAACGAAAACGCGTCCGGCAGGATGCCGTAGTGCTGGAACGCGAACAGCTTGCCCGTCCGGCCGACGCCGGTCTGCACCTCGTCGATGAGAAGCAGGATGTCGCGCTCGTCGCAGAGCGCCTTCACCTGCTGGACATACTCGACCGGCAGGATGTTGACGCCGCCCTCGCCCTGGATGAGCTCCATCAGAATGGCGCAGGTGTCGTCGGTCGCCTCGGCGCGCAGCGCGTCGATGTCGCCCGCGGGGACGTAGGCGAAGCCCTCGGCGAACGGGAAGAAGTAATTGTGGAACACGTCCTGGCCCGTGGCGGTCAGCGTCGTCATCGTGCGGCCGTGGAACGACTGGCGCAGCGTGATGATCTTGCTGCGGCCCTTGCCGTAATGGTCGAAGGAATACTTGCGGGCGATCTTGATGAGGCCCTCGTTCGCCTCGGCGCCGGAGTTGCCGAAAAAGACGTTCTCCATGCCGGTGCGCTCGACGAGGCGCTTTGCCACCTCGACGCACGGGGCCGTGTAGTAGAGGTTCGACGTGTGGCCGAGCGTATGCGCCTGATCGCAGATGGCCTTGACCCAGCGCTCGTCGCACGAGCCGAGGGCGTTGACGGCGATGCCGGCGGTGAAGTCGAGGTATTCCTTGCCCTCATAGTCCCAGTAGCGCGCGCCCTGACCGCGCGCGAGCGCGATGGGGAGCTGGCCGTGGTAGGTGTGCATCAGGTATTTCTGATGCTGGGAGATGAGCTCTTCGCTTGTCATGGAAATTCCTCCTTACTTGTCGCCGTAGATCATGGTGCCGACGCCCGCGTCGGTCAGAAGCTCCATTAAGATGGAGTGCTTTTTGCGGCCGTCGAGAATATGCGCCGTGCGCACGCCGCCGCGGATGGCGTCGACACAGCAGGCGATCTTCGGGATCATGCCGCCGGAGATGACGCCCGCGGACTCCAGCGCCGGGACCTCGTCGATGCGCAGCGAGCTGATGAGCGTGGACTCGTCGTGCACGTCGCGCAGAAGGCCGGGGATGTCCGTCAGGACCATGAGCTTTTCCGCGCCGAGGGCCGCGGCGATCTTCGAGGCGGCCGTGTCGGCGTTGATGTTGTAGCGCGGCTCGCCGTCGATGCCGGCCGCGACGGTCGAGACGACGGGGATGTACCCGTTTGCGAGCGCGTCGTGGATGGGCTTCGGGTCGACGCTGATGATCTCGCCGACGAGGCCGTAGTCCACGCCGGGCTCGGTGAGCTTGCGCGCGCGGATCATGCTGCCGTCCATGCCGCACAGGCCGAGCGCGCGGCCGCCGCGGCGCTCGAACATGCCGACGAGGTCCTTGTTGACCTTGCCGTTCAAGACCATCTGGACGATCTCCATGGTCTCCTCGTCCGTGTAGCGCAGGCCGTTGACGAATTTCGACTCCTTGCCCGTCTTTTTGAGCAGGTCGGCGATCTCCGGCCCGCCGCCGTGGACGACGACGACCTGGATGCCGACGAGGCCGAGCAGCACGATATCCTCGATGACGGCCTCGCGCAGCTCGTCGGAGATCATGGCGTTGCCGCCGTATTTCACAACAATGGTTTTATGATAGAATTTCTGGATGTACGGCAGCGCCTCGACGAGCATCTGCGCGCGCTCCTGCGTGGTAAATGGCATTGGATGGTCCTCCTCAGGTGCGGTAATCGCCGTTGATCTTGACATATTCATACGTGAGGTCGCAGCCCCAGCACGTGGCGGCGTGGTCGCCCTCGTGCAGTTCGACGGCGATGGTGACCTCATCCTCGGACAAAATGGTCTTGGCCTTGTCCTCGTCGAACACGAGGCCGTCGCCCGCGCGGCAGACGGCGATCTCGCCGGAGGCGGAGCGGAACGACGCGTCGACATATTCCGGGCGGAACGCCGCGCCGGAGTAGCCCATGGCGCACAGCACGCGGCCCCAGTTGGCGTCCGCGCCGAACATGGCGGCCTTGACGAGGCTCGAGCAGACGATGGCCTTGGCCAGCGCCTCGGCCGTCTCCTCCGAGCGCGCGCCGGACACGGTGGCCGAGATGAGCTTCGTCGCGCCCTCGCCGTCCTTGGCGATGGCCCGCGCGACCTGCACGAGCAGGATCTTCAGCGCGCCGGCGAAGCACTCGTAGTCCTCGCCCATGGCGACGATGGGCGCGTTGCCCGCCGCGCCGTTTGCGATGACGGAGCACATGTCGTTCGTCGACGTGTCGCCGTCGACGGAGACGCGGTTGAGCGAGACGCGGACGGCCTCTTCCAGCGCCGCGTGCAGCATGGCCGGCGCGATGGCGCAGTCCGTCGTGACGAACGTGAGCGTCGTGCCCATGTTCGGGTGGATCATGCCGCTGCCCTTGGAGATGGCGCCGAGCGTGACGGTCTTGCCGCCGAGGTCAAACGAGAGGGCGAACTCCTTTTTGACCGTGTCCGTCGTCATGATGGCGTGCGCCGCGTCGTCGGACGCGGCGGCCGTGTCGGCGAGCTTGCCGGTCAATTCGGGCAGCGCGTTTTCGATGGCCGCGATATTGAGCTCCACGCCGATGACGCCCGTGGACGCGACGAGGAAGTCCGACGCAGAAAGGCCCGTGGCCTTCGCCGCGGCGAGGCACATGGCCTCGGCGTGCTCGTGGCCGTTCGGCGCGCAGGCGTTGGCGTTGCCGGAGTTCACGATGACGCCGCGGGCCGTGCCGTCCTCCAGGTGGTCCATCGTGACATAGATGGGCGCGGCCTTGACGCGGTTTCTCGTATAGACGGCCGCGGCGGACGCGGCGCGGTCGGACAGGATCAGCGCGAGATCATATTTTTCCGGGCTGGAGCCGGCCTTGACCCCCGCGTGGAGGCCGGCGGCGGAGAAGCCCTGCGGCGCGGTGACGCCGCCTTCAATGATTTTCATGTTCGTTCCCCTTTCCCGCTCACAGCCCGGTCTGCTCCGGCAGGCCGAGCATGATGTTCATATTCTGCACGGCCGCGCCGGACGCGCCCTTGCCGAGGTTGTCAAAGCGCGACGAGACCGTGACCTGCTCGTCGTTGCCGCAGACGAAGATCTGCAGCTTGCACGTGCCCGCGAGGTTATTCGAGCCCAGGAAGCCCGACTCCGGCGCGGCGCAGACCTCGATGAGGTCCTGCCCGGCGTAAAAGTCGCGGTAGACCTCGAGCAGCTGCGCCACATTCGGCGCGCCCTTGAGATCGGCGGTGTACAGCGACGTCGTGACGAGCATGCCGCACGGGAAATCGCAGATGACGGGGTTGAAAATGGGCTTCGTCGTCAGGCCGCCGTAGCGCATCATCTCGGGGATGTGCTTGTGGCTGAGCGTCAGGCCGTACAGCCGCGCGGAGTCGAGCTCGACGTCGCGCTCGGCCGATTCATACTGCGCGATGGTCTTTTTGCCGCCGCCGGTGTAGCCGGTGAGCGACGTCGCGCACACCTTCGCGTCGGACGGCAGAAGGCCGAGCTCCACGAGCGGGTGCACCGCCGCGATGAAGCCCGTGGCGTGGCAGCCGGGGTTGGCCACGAGGCGGGCGCCCGCGATCTCGTCGCGCTGGTTCGCGGTCAGCTCCGCGAAGCCGTACGTCCAGCCCGGCGCGACGCGGTGCGCCGTCGAGGCGTCGATGACGCGGACGGACGGATTTTCAATGAGCGAGACGGACTCTTTCGCCGCCGCGTCCGGCAGGCACAAAAACACGATGTCGGCAGAATTTAATGCCTCCTGCCGCGCGGCGACGTCCTTGCGCTTGTCCTCGGGCAGCTTGATGATGTCGATATCGTCGCGGCAGCCGAGGCGGCCGTCGATCTGCAGGCCGGTCGTGCCCTCCCGGCCGTCGATGAAGATTTTCGTTTTCATGGCTTATTCGGCTCTCTTTCCCACGAAGTCTTTGATGTAGGCGATCTGGTTTGCGACAGCCTCGCCGGACGGGCCGCCGGGGACCTTTCTGGCCTCGACGCACGTCTTGAGCTCCAGCGCCTGATAGATGTCCGAATCGAACTTGTCCGACACGGCGCGGAAGTCGCGCAGCGTCAGCGTGTCGAGCGTCTCGCCCGAGCGGATGCAGTTGTTGACGAGGCGGCCGACGATCATATAAGCGTCGCGGAACGGCATGCCCTTGCGCACGAGGTAGTCGGCGCAGTCGGTCGCGTTGATGAAGCCGCCCGTGGCCGCGCGGGCCATGTTCTTCGGCAGGACGGTCATCGTCTTGAGCATCGCCGCAAAGACGGGCAGGCACTGCTCGACGGTGTCGATGGCGTCAAACAGCGGCTCTTTGTCCTCCTGCATGTCCTTGTTGTAGGCCAGCGGCAGGGATTTCATAACGGTCAGCAGCGTCACAAGATCGCCGTACACGCGGCCGGTCTTGCCGCGGACGAGCTCGGCGACGTCCGGGTTCTTCTTCTGCGGCATGATGGACGAGCCGGTGGAGTACGCGTCGTCGAGCTCGCAGAATTTGAACTCCCACGAGCACCAGAGGATGATCTCCTCGGAAAAGCGCGAAAGGTGCATCATGAGCATGGAGCAGGCCGACAGGAACTCGATGGCAAAGTCGCGGTCAGACACGCCGTCGAGCGAGTTCTGCGTGATGCGCGCAAAGCCGAGCTCATCGGCGACGGACTGGCGGTCGATGGGGTACGTCGTGCCGGCCAGCGCGCCGGAGCCGAGCGGAGATTCGTCCATGCGCTCAAGGCAGTCCTCCAGCCGCGTCACGTCGCGGCGGAGCATGTTGGCGTAGGCCATCATATAGTGCGCGAACGTCGTCGGCTGCGCGCGCTGAAGATGCGTGTAGCCGGGCATGTAGGCGTGCATGTTCGCCTCGGCCTTCTCGACCAGGACGTTCATGAGGTCCAAAATCTGCCCGCGGATGACCTTGATCTCTTTTTTCAGGTAAAGACGGATGTCCAGCGCGACCTGGTCGTTGCGCGAGCGCGCCGTATGAAGCCGCTTGCCCGCGTCGCCGATGCGCTGCGTGAGCATCGTCTCGATGTTCATGTGGATGTCCTCGTTTTCGAGCGAGAACTGGACCTTATCGGCCTCGATGTCGGCCAGAATGGCCTTGAGCCCCGTGATGATCTTCTCGGCCTCCTCCGGCGCGATGATGCCCTGCCGGCCGAGCATGGCCGCATGCGCCATGGAGCCGCGGATGTCCTCTTCGTACATCCGCGCGTCAAATGTGATGGACGAGTTGAAGTCGTTGACCATCGTGTCCGTTTCCTTCTGGAACCGGCCTGCCCATAATTTCATGGTGGTTCGCCTCGATTTCTATGTCATTTTGAAAAAAGACGGCCGAAGCCGCCTTGGGGGGGGTAGGAAGTGGAAAGAGGAAAGTGGAAAGTGGAAAATGGACGTGCCGCGGTGCGGACCGGGAACGTAGGGCGGGATGACCCCATCCCGCCGCCGGCAGGCACCGATTGCGGCGTGCAGCAAAATAGGATGTCATTCAGAGGCCATGAAATGGCCGTGGAATCTTGCCGATTACGGTGCACCAATTGCGTGCCAGCGAAAACGAACAACCTGTCACCCTGAGCGAAGTCGAAGGGTGACACAAATTTGTTGGTGCGCGTCGAAATCGACGCCCCGCGCCCCAGCCTCCCCTGAAAGGGGAGGTGGCTCGCCGTAGGCGAGACGGAGAGGTTTTCGCGGCGGCGAATTTCAGAAGCGCTCCGCAAAACAGAGGCTTTTGAACCTCTCAGTCGGCTCCGCCGACAGCTCCCCTTTCAGGGGAGCCATCCGGAAGCCGCTTGCCGCAATCGGCGCTGAGCAAACGTGTAGGCGCGCAGTCGCGACGGCGCTCAGCGGCCGGACGCGGGACGCGCCATAGCTCCCCTGTGCAAGGGGAGCTGTCGCCGTCAGGCGACTGAGGGGTTGGAGCCTGAGGGACAGTAGCGCGCGTCCGAAATCCGCTGCCGCGTCCCGCCAACCCCTCCGTCACGGCCGTTGGCCGTGACACCTCCCCTTGCACAGGGGGAGGTATTTGGCGCGCCGCGCCGATCGGCGCGAAACTTCTTACTTACAGCTTCCCCTGCTCCCGCAGCGCCTGGACCGTGTCCGGCAGGCCCCAGAGGTTGATGAAGCCGGTGGCGTCGTTCTGGTTGTAGTCGCTGGCCTCGAACGTGACGAGGTTCTCGGAATACAGCGTGTCGGGCGAGGTGACGCCGGCGGTGATGATGTTGCCCTTGTAGAGCTTGAGCTTCACGGTGCCGGTGACGTGCTCCTGCGTCTTGACGGCGAACGCCTGCAGCGCCTCGCGCAGCGGGGTGAACCACTTGCCGTTGTAGACAAGGTCGGCAAAGTCGACGGCGAGCTTGCTCTTCATATGCTTGGTGTCCTTGTCGACTGTGATCATCTCGAGGACCTCATGCGCGCGGTAGAGGATCGTGCCGCCCGGGGTCTCGTAGACGCCGCGGTCCTTCATGCCGACGAGGCGGTTTTCGACGATGTCCAGAAGGCCGATGCCGTTCTCGCCGCCGAGCTTGTTGAGGTAGCGGACGATGTCGGACGCCTTCATCTTCTGGCCGTCGACGGCGACGGGGACGCCCTTTTCAAACTCGAGCGTGACGTACGTCGCCTTGTCCGGCGCCATGGCCGGGGAGACGCTCATCTCGAGGAAGCCCGGCTTGTCGTACTGCGGCTCGTTGGCGGGATCTTCGAGGTCGAGGCCCTCGTGGGACAGGTGCCAGAGGTTCTTGTCCTTGGAATAGTTCGTCTCGCGGTTGATCTTGAGCGGGACGTTGTGCGCCTCGGCGTAGTCGATCTCCTCGTCGCGGCCCTGGATGTCCCACTCACGCCACGGGGCGATGATGGTCATCTCCGGCGCGAAGCGCTTGATGGCCAGCTCGAAGCGGACCTGGTCGTTGCCCTTGCCGGTGCAGCCGTGCGCGATGGCGTCGGCGCCCTCGGCCTTGGCGATCTCGACGAGGCGCTTTGCGATGATCGGGCGGGCGAACGCCGTGCCGAGCAGGTAGTCCTCGTACTTCGCGCCCATCATCATGGACGGAATGATGACGTCGTCGACCATCTCGTCGGTCAGATCCTCGATGTAGAGCTTCGAGGCGCCGGTCTTGATGGCTTTCTCCTCGAGGCCGTCGAGCTCGTCGCCCTGGCCGACGTCGGCCGAGACGGCGATGACCTCGCAGTTATTGTAGTGCTCCTTGAGCCACGGAATGATAATGGACGTGTCCAGGCCGCCCGAGTACGCCAGAACGACCTTTTTGATCTCTTTAGCCATATCGAAAACCCCCAGAAATTTTTGGTTTGTTTTATCGTGGAACATGATAGCACACCGCGCGCGCCCATGCAAGCATCAAGTTGAATAAATCGCGCATATTTTCCCGCGGCAAATTGGATAAATCAGCGTTAGCTTGCATAGTTTTAAGAAAATATGCGGAATATAGCGTATAATATGCAGTGCGCGGCGGCCCGAAAGGAACGGGCCGCCGCGCAGGGTATATTCAGATGGTCTCCCAGTGGACGAGCGCGGGATCGTACCGGTCGTCCGCCGGCTTTTCGCGCAGCTTGTAGCCGAGCGTCACGGCCGCGAACGGCTCGAGATGGTCGGGCAGGTCAAACTGCGTGCGAAGGTACGCGATGCGCTCCGGCACCGGCCACACGCCGAGCCACGCCGCGCCGAGGCCGTCCGATTCTGCCTGAAGGAGCATATTTTCCGCCGCGGCCGAGAGCGCCTCGACCCACCACAGACCGGACTTTTCCTCGCGCGTGAAGTCCGCGAGCAGCAAAATGACGACCGGCGCCTTCGCCGCGCTGACGGAAAAGTCGCACGTTTTCGAGATCGCCGCCCGCTTTTCCGGGTCCGTCACGACCAGAAACTGCCACGGCCGCGCGTCCTTCCCGCTCGGCGCCTGCATCGCCGCGCGGAGGACTTTTTCAATTTCTTCGCGAGGAACCGGCTTGTCCTCAAACTTCCGGCAGGTACGACGGGTAAAAATTGCGTTCATGGGAGAGCCTCCTTTTTAGTGAATAGGGAATAGGGAAGAGTGAATAGGTAGCGCGCGGGACGCGCCTGTAG
>CAVFYN010000137.1:3181-6840 GCA_963626425.1 Bacteroidaceae bacterium | reverse complement strand
GCTCAGCAGCCTGATGAGCGCGGGATATTCCATCCTGCGCTACATGGCCGACCCCATCTCGAGCCAGATGTCCGACTTCATGTTCTGGCTCATGGGCTCGCTGTCGCGGCTGGACAGCAAGAATACGCGCGTGCTGCTCGTCACCGTGCTGCTCGGCGTCGGCGCCATCATGACCCAGCGCGGCCGGATGAACGGCATGTCGCTCGGCGAGGAGCAGGCCCGCGCGCTCGGCATCCACACCGGCCGCGTGCGCCTGATCGTCATCGCGGCCTCCACGGCCCTCACGGCCGTGACGATCAGCCTGTGCGGCACCATCGGCTGGATCGGCCTGATGATCCCGCAGATCCTCCGCATGGCAGCCGGGCCGGACAACCGCCGCCTGATCCCGTGCGCTTTTTTCGCAGGCGGCATTTTCCTGATGATCATCGACATGATCGTCCGCGTGCCTGCCTCCGGCGAGGTCCCGGTCGGCGTTCTGTCGGCCATGGTCGGCACGCCGGTCTTTTTGCTCGCACTCATCCGACAGAAAGCGGGGTGGTCCTGAAATGAGAACGATCGAGATCCAGAACGCGGCCTTTTCCTACGACGGCAAGACCGACGTCTTTTCCGGCCTGAGCCATACGATCACGAGCGACGAGATCTTCTGCATCCTCGGCCCGAACGGCATCGGCAAATCCACGCTGCTCAAGGCCATTTTGAACCTGCACCGTCTGCGCGCCGGGCACATCCTCATCGACGGGCGCGACGTGACGGACTTCCGCCCGTCCGAGCTGGCGCGCGTCATCGCCTACATTCCGCAGACGTATGCGCCGACGTTTCCGTACAAGGTGCTCGACATGGTGCTCATGGGGCGCATGCCGTACCTCAACACCATGGCGCATCCGACGGACGAGGACTTTGAAAAATGCGGCGAGGCCATCGCCCTGCTCGGCCTGACCGACCTCGTCGACCGGCCGTGCACGCAGCTGTCCGGCGGCCAGCTCCAGCTCGTTATGCTCGCGCGCGCCATCGCGCAGGAGGCCGAGTTCATCGTCCTCGACGAGCCGACGGCGCACCTGGACTACGGCAAGCAGATGGTCACGCTCGACATGATCCGCTCCATGCGCTCGCGCGGCGTCGGCATCATCATGACGACGCACGACCCCGACCACGCCTTCCTCGTCTGCGACAAGGCGGCCGTCATGGCCGAGGGCCGTTTCCTCGCCGTCGGCCGGCCGGACGAGGTCGTGACGGAGGAGAACCTCGCCGCGGCCTACGGCGTCGGCATCCGCATTCTCCCGTACACCGACGAGTCCGGGCGCGTGCAGAAAACGTGCGTGCCGCGCTTCGGCGGCGACCGCGCCGCGCTGTTCGGCGCGCCGGGAGGGCCGGTATGAAAAAGAGCGCCGCTCCTCTCACCTGCGGGCAGACGCTTCTGCTCGCCGACCGCCGGAAAACGCGCGTCACCTACGCCGTGCTCTGGGTGCTCACCGCGCTAACCGTGTTAGTTTCGCTGCACATGGGCGTGTACGACATTCCGCCGGGCGCGGTCCTGCGCGGCACGGTCTGGGGCATCTGCGAGGGCGCGCTGCGCCTGGCCCGCGCCGTGTGCCGCCTGTTCGGCTCTTCGGCGGCGCTTCCCAATCCCGTCCCGGAAAACTGGGAGCAGACGCAGCTGCTCGTCCTCTGGCGGCTGCGCATCCCGCGCATCATCGGCGCGGTCTTCATCGGCGGCGGCCTGGCCGTCACGGGCGCGAGCTATCAGGGCGTGTTCCGCAATCCGCTCGTGTCCGAGTCCATCCTCGGCGTGTCGGCCGGCGCGTCGCTCGGCGCGATTTTGGCCGCGGCGCTTGACCTCGGCCGCGGCATCGCGGGCATCATGGCCTTTGCCGGGGCGCTGCTCGCCGTTGCGCTCACGTATGCCGTCAGCCGCGTGTTCCGCGGCAATCCGGCGCTGCTGCTCGTGCTGGCGGGCACGGTCGTCGGCGCGCTCTTCTCCGCCGTGTTCACCTGGGTGCAGTACACGCTGGCCAAGGACGGCAACTGGCAGGACGGGCGCATTCTTAACCTGCTGTTCTGGCTCATGGGCTCGCTGGCGGACATCGAGCCGGCCGACCTGCCCGCGCTCGTCGGCGTCATCGGCGTGTGCTGCCTCATCATCCGGCATCTGCGCTGGAAGCTCAACGCGCTCTCGCTCGGCGACGACGAGGCCCGCGCGCTCGGCGTGGACGCCGGGCGGACGCGGCTGGTGCTCATCGTCTGCGCGACGCTCATCGCCGCCATCGCCGCCGCGACGTGCGGCATGATCGGCTGGATCGGCCTGGTCGTGCCGCAGATGGCGCGCATCGTCATCGGCCCGGACAACCGGCGGCTCATCCCCTGCTCGTTCCTCATCGGCGGCGCGTTTCTCACCGCCTGCGACATTGTCAGCCGGGCGCTCGTCCTGTTCGAGATCCCGATCGGCATCGTCACGACCATGATCGGTACGCCGGTCTTTCTCATTCTGCTCGTCCGGCTCGGCCGCGGCTGGTCAGAATAATTCGGCAAGATTTTGGGGGATTCTGATGAATCACATTTATAAAAACCTGAAAAAGATCAATGTCGGCTTTGTCGCCTACCCCTGCCGCTGCCGCTGCAAGCACTGCAAGGGCCGCGGCGGCGGCGGCGCGGGCGAGCGCCTGTCCCTGCCGGAGAACGTCGTCCCCTATCCCGTCGCAAAGGACGTCGTCCAGCGCCTGTGGGACTGGAAGCTCGACAACGGCTACAAGAACATCATGATCACATTCGGCGCGGCCGACTGCGAGGACTTCGAGGGCAACTTCGACATGATGCGCTACGTCGGCAATCTCTACGCGCGCTACGGCGGCTCGTTCAACGGCATCCGGATGCGCACGCCGGACGAGGTCGACGAGTTCTTCCGCCGCGTCAGCGAGTCCGGCTACCGAACGTGCTACACGACGTTTTACGGCACGCGCGAATTCCACGACGACTTCGCCGGCCGCAAGGGCGACTACGACCTGATGATCAGCGCCGTCCGGGCCATCGCGAAATACGGGATGCAGAACTACCACGTCCTGTTCGTCTCGCGCAGCACGCTGCCGTACCTCGACGAGATCTCCGCGACGCTCGAGGCCATCCCGGGCGACAAGGTGCTCTCCTACCGGCCGATCCTCAACAAGTCCGACGTGCTCACGCCGGAGTCCGAGCGGCTGCACAAGGCGGAATTTCTCGCCCTGCCGGAAAAATACCGCCAGTCGGACATGTACCGCCTGAAAACGCGCGCGGAGTGGCTCGAGCACATCCGCTCGCCGAAGTTCAAGGAGGACACGAAGAACTACCACCTGCTGAACATCGGGCTGGACGTCGGCCAGATGGATCTGGACGAATTCTACTCCACGCCCGTCGGCACGTATCTCGACAAGCGGATCGAGGCGGAGCTGCTCCGCCGCATCCGCACGCCCACCATGCCGGAGCTGGCCGACATGTACGGCGAGCGCGATCTGGACAGCGACCTCATGTACGACCTGTTCGACATCCACATGGAGTGGAAATACCTCTACCGCCGGGATCACCCCGGCGCGGACCTGTTCTACGGCCAGATGTGGTAAATAACGCCAAGCAGGCCCCGCTGCGCCGGGCTCCCGTTTGATGGGGTGCCCGATCTGATTTCGCCGCAGCGG
>CAVFYN010000137.1:0-3109 GCA_963626425.1 Bacteroidaceae bacterium | reverse complement strand
GGTCACGCGGTAGGTGTTGCTGCCGACGGGCGTGTGCTCGAGCTCAACGGTGTAGTCGAATTCAAAGCTGCCGCCGTGCTCGTGCAGGTCGATGTCCACGCGGCGGCTCGTCACGGTGAGCAGCAGCGCGCCGACGCCGACGTCGTACAGCGACTCGGTCTTTTCGCCCGCGCGGAACACCATCTCCGTCGTCACGGCGCCCGAGCGCGCGAGCACGATCGTATCGTCCGACACGCGGAAGCACGTCTCCACGCCGGCCATGTCCGTCATCTCGCTCTCGGTGTAGCGGATCTCCCACGCGCCGGGGCCGCCGGAATAGCGCCCGTCGGTGATGAGCTCGATCGTCTGCGGGTCCTCGCCCTCGGACAGCTGCGTCCCGCGTACGGTGACGCGAACGTCTTTCTCTGTCATTGCGCCGCCTCCCTGTCAGAATTGGTCGATGTTGATCTGCGTCACATCGTCGCGCACGGGCCGCTGCAAAAACAGCGACGCCGTCTCGGAAAAGCCATCGGGCGAGTCGCTGACGAAGTAGCGGCACGCGCCCGCTCTTTCCGGGTCGGCCAGCGCGCCCGTCTGCTCGAGCGCCTGCCGGAGACCCTCCGCCGCGGCCGCGCCGGAGTTGATGAGTGTCACGTCCGGGCCCATAAAGTCGCCGATGACCTCCATGAGCAGCGGATAGTGCGTGCAGCCGAGCACGAGCGTGTCGCAGCCCCAGTCGCGCAGCGGCTGGAGATATTCGCGCACGACCGTCTCGATGACGACGTCGCCCGGGCGGATGCGCCCGTTTTCCACGAGCGGCACGAGCAGCGGGCAGGCATACGCGCGCACCTCGGCCTCCGGCCGGGCCTCGTGGATGAACTGCTCATAGCGGCCGGACGCGATGGTCGTCGTCGTGCCGATGAGGCCGATCCTGCTCGAGCGCGTCGCGCGCGCGGCCAGGAGCGACGCGGGCTGCACCGCGCCGAAGATCGGCAGGTCGTATTCCCGCTGCATGAGCTGCCGCGCGGCCGTGTCTGCCGTGTTGCAGGCAATGACGATGGCCTTGATGTCATACTGCATGAGGAAATTGATGTCCTGCCGCGTGTATTTGACGATGGTCGCGCGCGAGCGCCCGCCGTAGGGCACGCGCCCGGTGTCGCCGAAATAGATGATGTCCTCCGCGGGCATCTGCGCCATGATCTCGCGCACGGCCGTCAGTCCGCCGAGGCCGGAGTCGAACACTCCGATGGGCCGGTTGTCCATGCTCAGCGCTCCATGGCCAGCTCGATGAGCCGGTCGAGCAGCGCGCCGTAGGCAATGCCGCTGGCGGCGAAGAGCTTCGGGTACATCGAGATGGACGTAAAGCCCGGGATGGTGTTGATCTCGTTGAAAACGACCTCGCCGTCGGCCTTCACGAAGAAGTCGACGCGGGAAAGGCCGCGGCAGCCGAGCGCGCGGTAGATGCGCACGGCCGTCTCGCGGACGCGCTCGCTCGCGTCCTCGGGGATGCGCGCGGGGATGTAGAGCGTCGAGCAGTCGGAGATGTACTTCGCGTCGTAGTCATAGAACTCCGCGCCGGAGTCGATCTCGCCGCAGATGGACGCGACGGGCGTGTCGTTGCCGAGCACGCCGACCTCGACCTCCTGGCCGTCGATGAACTCCTCGACGAGCACGTTGTCGTCATACGCGACGGCGGACGAGAGCGCCGCGAGCAGCGCCGCGCGGCCGTTGGCCTTCGACACGCCGACGGACGAGCCCGTGCCGGCCGGCTTGACGAACACCGGGTAGACGAACTTCGCCTCGACGGCGTCGGCCACGGCCTCGGGATCCTTTTCAAATTCCGCCTTCGTCACGCGGCGCCACGCGGCCTGGCGGACGAGGATGCTGTCGGCCACGAGCTTCGTCATGCACTTGTCCATGGACGCGGCCGACGCGCCGACGCCCGGGCCGACGAACGGCAGGCCCGCGATCTGCAGAAGGCCCTGCATGGCGCCGTCCTCGCCGTTTTCGCCGTGGAGCACGGGGAAAACGACGTCGATGCGCTCGCGCACGACGCCGTTGCCCTCAAAGCTTAAAAGGCCCTGCCCGCGGATGGGCGAGAGCACGGCGCGGCGGTTGCCCTCAAACGTCTCCCAGCGGCCGTCGGGCAGCATGGAGTAGTCGTCGCCGCCGAACAGCAGCCAGTCGCCGGATTTCGTGATGCCGACGGGGAAAATATGATATTTCTCGGGATCGAGCGTTTTCAAAACGGATTCTGCCGAGCGCAGCGAGACCTCATGCTCCGGGGAGATGCCGCCAAACAGAACGCAGACATTGAGCTTTTTCAAATTGCTTCCTCCTTCGCGCGCGTTTTTTTGGCGGCGCGCGCGGGCCGCCGCGGGCCAAATGGGCATAGCAAATGCTTGCCCGTGCCATCCGGCCTGACAGTTCTTATATCATATGCCATTTGCCCCGGTAAAACAAGCGCAAATATGACGAAACCGCGTTATTTTCCTGTGGAAATCTCTACATCGCGGGTATATAATAGAGTAACGAAAGGAGGCCCGCCATATGCAGATCGATCTCACGAAAAAGGAGTTCCGCCGCCTTTTGGACCTGGTCTACATCGGTAACTGGATCCTCAATTCCACCCGCGGCGATGACCGCATCGACGACTACGATCACGTGGAGAGCAAGCTCTTCGACCTCGCCGCGAAAAACGGAATGCCCGAGCTCGCCGAGAAATGGAACGGCGACATCATCCCCTCGCGCGCCTTTTCCGAGGGCGGCATCCACGAGGCCATTATGGACTATGAGGACACCGTCTTTTTTGAGATCCTCGCCGAGGAGCTCGCCCGCCGCGACATGGACTATGAGCCCATCTCGCAGGAAAATTACGACGAGCTGCTCGACCGGATGGATGAATACATCTCCGAATTCGAGGCCCACGGAACCGACAACCTGACCGTCGAGCGCTGAGCGTGCAAAACGGCCGCACCGGCGCGAAGCAAACGCTTCGCGCCGGTTTTTCTATGCAAAACCATAGCAAAATATATTTCCCCGCAGGGTGAAAAATCCTTGTCATTTGCGGAATGTTATTGTACGATATGTTTGGAACCAGGAAAACACAGCAAACTGAACATAACAGGAG
>CAVFYN010000136.1:1166-16525 GCA_963626425.1 Bacteroidaceae bacterium | reverse complement strand
GCCGACGGAGCTCGACGCCATGACGCCGCCTTTTTTGACTGCGTCGTTGAGCAGCGCGAGCGCGGCCGTCGTGCCGTGCGTACCGCAGACGCTAAGGCCCATGGCCTCCAGAATTCTGGCCACGGAGTCGCCCACGGCGGGCGTCGGGGCGAGGGACAGGTCGACGACGCCGAACGGGACGCCGAGGCGGCGCGAGGCCTCCTGCGCGACGAGCTGGCCCATGCGGGTGATGCGGAAGGCGGTCTTTTTGATCGTCTCGGCGACGACGTCGAACGGCGCGTCGGCCGGGAGGTCTTTGAGCGCGTGATACACGACGCCCGGGCCGGAGACGCCGACGTTGATGACGGCCTCGGCCTCGCCGACGCCGTGGAACGCGCCGGCCATGAACGGGTTATCCTCGACGGCGTTGCAGAACACGACGAGCTTGGCGCAGCCCATGCCGCCGGCGTCTTTTGTGAGCTCGGCCGTCTTTTTGATGACGCGGCCCATTTCGGCCACGGCGTCCATGTTGATGCCGGCCTTCGTCGAGCCGACGTTCACGGACGAGCAGACGACGTCCGTCTCGGCCAGCGCCTGCGGGATGGAGGAGATGAGGCGGCGGTCGCCCCGGGTCATGCCCTTCTGGACGAGGGCGGAGAAGCCGCCGATGAAGTTCACGCCGCACTGCTTGGCCGCCGAGTCCATGGCGCAGGCGAACGGCGTGTAGTTCGTGATGCCCGACGCGCCGGCGACGATGGAGATTGGCGTGACGGAGATGCGCTTATTCACGATCGGGATGCCGAGCTCGCGCTCGATGGCCTCGCCCGTCGGGACGAGCTTTTCCGCCGTGCGGCAGATCTTTTCGTAGATCTTTTCGGCGCAGTGATACGGGTTCGGGTCGGCGCAGTCGAGCAGGGAGATGCCCATGGTGATCGTCCGGATGTCGAGGTGCTGATGGTCGATCATGTCCAGCGTCTGGAGGATGTCGTTATGGTTGAGATGCATAATTTGTCACCTCAGATCTTGTGCATGGCGTCGAAGATGTCTTCGCGCTGGATGCGGATGGACAGGCCCATCTCCTCGCCCTTTTTGTCGAGCGCGGCGGAAATGGCGTCGAACGTGTCGCTGGACGCCGAGGTGTCCGTCAGCATGGTCATGGTGAAAAATTCCTGCATGACGGTCTGGCTGATGTCCACGATGTTGACGTTCATCGAGGCCAGCAGCGTGCAGACCTCCGCGATAATGCCGACCCGGTCCGGGCCGATGACGGTGACAATGGCTCTCATGGGGGTTCCTCCTTGGTGAAATATAGATTTAAGTGGAAAGTGGATAGTGAAGAAGCGGAAAAATAGAACACCGCGGCAAAGCCTCCCTTGTGTAAAGGGAGGTGTCGCGGCCGCAAGGCCGTGACGGAGGGATTGTAGGCTGAAGGGTCAGAATGCGCCGTTTTAGACGCACGATCCCGTAGGGGCGACCCTTGCGGTCGCCCGTTCCCGCGTATCGCATCGAGCCGCCGGGCGACCGCGAGGGTCGCCCCTACAGGGCGCGGGCCATTCAACGAAGTCCTCCGCAAAATCCAACCTTACAATCCCCCAGTCGGCTCCGCCGACAGCCCCCTTTACACAAGGGGGCCTTTTTGAGGAAGGCCGGTTCCGTAATGGGCGCGGTGCAGACGCGGCGGCGCAGTCAAAGCGGCGGGATGGGGTCATCCCGCCCTACGGCGCTCCCGGCGGCGCGCCGCGCCAAAGCCTCCCCTGAAAGGGGAGGTGGCACGCCGTCAGGCGTGACGGAGAGGTTTTCGCGGTATCGAATTTACGATGCGCCCGCTTTCTCGTTCCGCACAGGACCGCCGGGCGACCGCAAGGGTCGCCCCTACAACCTCTCAGTCGGCTCCGCCGACAGCTCCCCTTGCAGGGGAGCCATTCGGATAGCGCATTCCGCAATTGGCGCGGTGCAGACGCGTAGGGCGCGATCACTCCAGCTGGTCCAAGTCATACGTAAACGGCTCCAAACAATGCTCTAAAAACCAGTCGAGGGCGGGGAGCTGAAGCTCGCGCAGGGCGGCGCGGGTCTGTTTTGCGGCGGAGTCGAATTCGTGGTTGCCGGCGCGGGCTTCTTCCAGGCATTTGATGTGCGCGGAGAGCTTGTCGGCGGCTTTGACGAACGGGCGGACGGCGGGGTCGTCGTCGGATAAAAGGTGCTCGTAGGCGGGCGCGAGCTCGGGCGGGAGCATGGAGAGAAGTTTCCGGCATGCGACGTCCTCGACGGCTTTATAGGCGGACTGGATGTCGGGGTTGAAGTATTTGACGGGGGTGGGGAGGTCGCCGGTCAGGATCTCGGACGCGTCGTGGAACAGGGCGGCGACGGCGCAGCGGTCGGGGTCGGCGGTACCGCCGAATTTTTCGCGGTCGATGAGCGCGAGGGCGTGCGCCAGGACGGCGACCATGTGGCTGTGCTCCTGGATATTTTCCGGGAAGCTGTTGCGCATGAGCGCCCATCTTGAGATAAGGCGCATGCGCGAGATGAGCGCGTAAAAGCGATACTGCTCGTCCATGTTTTTACCCCTTTACAACGGCCTTTTCCATCCAGCGGCCGGAGAAATAGCGCCAGAAGGCGACGGCGGCGGCGGCGACCCAGCCGATGACCATGCTCCACCAGATGGCGCGGTAGCTCATGGGCGTGCCGTAGGCCAGCGCGTAGGAGAGCACGACGCGGACGGACAGGGCGAGCATCGTGCAGAACATCGCCACGCGCACGTCGCCCGCGCCCTGGAGCGTGCCGAGGACGACCATATACACCGCGAACACGAGGAAGCACGGGGCCATGGAGCGCAGGTATTCGCAGCCGTAGTCATACGCCTGCCCCGTGACGCCGAAGATGCGGATGAGCTGCGGCGTGAAGATAAATGCCGCGCCGGCGAGGACGACGCACGTGAGAAGCGACAGCAGCGCCGTCTGGCGGAAGCCGGTCTTTACGCGCTCCGGCTTGCCCGCGCCGGTGTTCTGGCCGACGTACATGGAAATGCCGTTCTGGTAGGCGATGATGGGCACGAGGATGTACTGCTCGATGCGCTGCGACGCGGTGAAGGCCGCGATCATGTCGCCGCCGTAGGAGTTGACGAGGCGCTGGACAAGGATGTGCCCGCACGAGACAACGCACTGCTGAAGCGCCGTCGGGACGCCGACGTTTAAGATGAGGCGGCACTTGTCGCCGTGGAAGCGGAACTGGCCGCGCGTGAAGCGGAAGAGAGCGTATTTTTTCGTCATGTACAGGTAGCCCGCCAGGCACGAGCCGAGCTGCGCGATCGTCGTGGCGATGGCCGCGCCCGCGACGCCCCAGCGGAACACGGCGACGAACAGGAGGTCCAGCCCCACGTTCAGCACGGACGAGACGAGCAGGAAATAGAGCGTCGCGCGGCTGTCGCCGATCGAGCGCAGGATGGCCGCGAAAATATTATACCCGAACTGGAACACGAGGCCGACGGCGTAGAAGCGGAAGTACGTCGCGGCCATGTCCAGCACGCCGTTTTCCTCCGGCACGCCGAGCACATGCTCCAAAAGCGAGCGCGCGGCGATGACGCCGAGCACGGACAGCGCGAGGCCGAGCCCGAGGACGAACATGATGGCCGTGCTCGTCGCGCGGCGCATGTCGTCATACTGCTTGGCGCCGTAATACTGCGCGACGATGATGCCCGCGCCGGTCGAAAACCCGATGGCCATGGCCGTGAAGAGCATCGTCAGCGGCGCGCACGTCCCGACGGCCGAGAGCGCGTGCTGCGAAATGAGGTTGCCGACAATGACGGAGTCGGCCGTGTTGTAAAGCTGCTGCAGAAAGTTGCCCGCCATGATCGGCAGGGAAAACAGCAGGATCAGTTTCCAGGGTGTCCCCTCGGTCAGGTTCTTTGCCATGTGCGTCTCCTATTCTCGTTTCTCTTTTCTTTTTTTAATAGGTGAATTGTAGCATCAAATGGGGGGAAATGCAAGGTGAGGGAATGAGGAATCGTGAAGAGGGGATAGGGGGGGCGGCGCGGCGGGGACCAAAATAAACGTGTCATCCTGAGTGAGCGTAAGCGAGTCGAAGGATCTTACCGGTTACGGAGAACCGATTGCAATCCAGAGGTAAAAAAGAATGTCATTCAGAGCCGGCAAAGCCGGCGTGGAATCTTTCCGATTGCGGTAAGCCGATTGCGTGCCAGCGCCTAATTAGACGTGTCACCCTGAGCGCAGTCGAAGGGTCTGCCCGATTGCGGTAGTCTTGCGTTTTGTTCCAGTGCTGGAGATATACGAGAGCATACCGTAATCGGCCAGACCCTTCGACTCCGCTTCGCTCCGCTCAGGATGACACGTGTTTTCGTTTTCGCGGGATCGCAATTGGTGCACCGTAATCGGCAAGATTCCACGGCCATTTCATGGCCTCTGAATGACATTCTAAATTTGCCGCACGCCGCAATCGGCGCGTACGGGCGGCGGCGGGGCAGGGCGCGGCGGGAATTCGCCGGGCGGATGGTATCCGCCCCTACGACTGCGGCGGGGCGTCTGCTGCGCGCCGATTACGGCATGCGCCTTCCGGCTGGCTCCCCTTTTAAGGGGAGCTGTCGCCGGAGGCGACTGAGAGGTGGGGTATCGGCTTTTACCAGCGCCCGCACGATACTGCACACAAAACCCTTCACCCCCACCTCTCCGTCACGGATAACGCTGTGCCACCTCCCCTTAAAAGGGGAGGCTTGGGCGCGGCCTTCTGTTTCGCCGCGTTTCAATAACGCACCGCGATCGCGCGCTCCCCCCAATTTCGCCGTCTTGCCAAACTGGCTTTCCCGCGTTACAATATAAAATTGACAAAAACGCAAAGGGGCGTTTCGGGATGGAGGAATTTTTGGCCGGGGCGTATGACGTCATCGTCGTCGGCGCGGGGCACGCGGGGATCGAAGCCGGGCTTGCGAGCGCGCGGATGGGGATGCGGACGGCTGTTTTTACGATCAATCTTGACGCCGTCGGCAACATGCCTTGCAATCCGGCCATTGGCGGGACGGGCAAGGGGCAGCTCGTGCGCGAGCTTGACGCGCTCGGCGGCGAGATGGCGCGGGCGGCGGACCGGTGCTGCATCCAGTACCGGGTGCTCAACGCCGGAAAAGGGCCTGCCGTCTGGTCTCTGCGGGCGCAGGCGGACCGGCGGCGGTATCAGGAGGACATGAAGCGGACGCTGGAAATGCAGGAGCATCTCGACCTGAAACAGGCGATGATCGTCGACATTTTGACCGATGAAGCCGGGGCCGTTTCGGGCGTTCTGACGCAGCTTGGTGCAATTTACAAAGCGCGCGCCGTCATTTTGGCGACGGGGACGTATCTCGACGGGCGCGTCATCACGGGCGCGGCGGCCTATTCGTCCGGGCCGGACGGGATGCACGCGGCCGTGGGGCTGTCGGAGCGCCTTCGCGCGCTCGGGCTGCCGCTGCGGCGCTTTAAGACCGGCACGCCGCCGCGCGTGGCGGGGCGGAGCCTCGATTTTTCGGAGATGGAGCGGCAGGATGGCGACGAAAATGCGCCCGCGTTCTCGTTTTCGACGGCGCATCGCCCGGAAAACCGCGCGTGCTGCTACCTCACGTACACGAACGCAGAGACGCACCGGATCATCCGCGAAAATTTAAGCCGCTCGCCGCTCTATTCCGGCGTCATCGAGGGCGTCGGGCCGCGGTATTGTCCGTCCATTGAGGACAAAGTTGTGCGATTTGCGGACAAACCGCGCCATCAGCTGTTTCTCGAGCCGTGCGGGCTCGGGACGGACGAGTGGTATATTCAGGGATTTTCTTCCAGTCTGCCCGAGGACGTGCAGATCGCGATGATGCACACGCTGCCGGGGCTGCGCCATGCGGAGATGATGCGCCCGGCGTACGCGATCGAGTACGACTGCGTCGACCCGACGGCGCTCTCGCTTACGCTCGAGTGCCGCGCCGTGCCGGGGCTGTACGGCGCGGGGCAGTTCAACGGCTCGTCGGGCTACGAGGAGGCGGCCGCGCAGGGCTTTGTCGCGGGCGTGAACGCGGCGCTGAAGCTAAAGGGCGAGGAGCCGATGATCTTAAAGCGCTCGGACGCGTACATCGGCACGCTCATCGACGACCTCGTCACGCGCGGGACGAACGAGCCGTACCGCATGATGACGTCGCGGACGGAGTACCGCCTGCTGCTGCGGCAGGACAACGCCGACGAGCGACTGACGGCCATCGGGCACCGGATCGGCCTCGTTTCAAGGGGCAGATTGGCGGAAGTTGATGAAAAATACGCGGCTGTCGCGCGCGAAATGAAGCGGCTCGAGCAGACGGGCGTCGCCGCGGGCGAAGCGCTGGATCAGATGTTGGAGGCACGCGGCGAGACGCCGGTCGCGGGCTCGGCGCGGCTTTCCGACCTTCTGCGGCGGCCGAGAATTTCGTATGACGACCTCGCCCCGTTCGATTCCGCGCGGCCGGAATTGCCCGCGGATGTGCGCGAGCAGGTCGAGATCCGGATCAAGTACGCGGGCTACATCGCCCGCCAGGAAAAGCAGGTCGCCGAGTTCCGCCGGGCGGAAAACCGGCCGATCCCGGAGGGGATCGACTATGCCGCCATCGGCGGATTGCGGCTCGAGGCCAGGCAGAAGCTCGCGGCCATCCGGCCGAAGAATGTCGGCCAGGCCGGGAGAATTTCGGGCGTCAGCCCGGCGGATGTGGCGGTGCTGCTGGTGGCGATCGAGCAGGCGGAGCGGGGGTGACGGCGGCGTTTGTACTGCGCCGATTGCGGAATGCGGCTTCCGGAAGGCTTCCCTGAAAGGGGAGCTGTCGGCGGAGCCGACTGAGAGGTTGAAAAGGCCCACGTCCCGCATCGGGCTTCCGGGCGACCGCGAGGGTCGCCCCTACGGGCGCATCGGAAATTCGATACCGCGAAAACCTCTCCGTCACGGCCGTTGGCCGTGCCACCTCCCCTTTCAGGGGAGGCAGGGGCGCGGTGCCGCAATCGGCGCATACGTGCGGCGGGATGGGGTCATCCCGCCCTACGGCCGCGGGGCAGGGCGCGGCGGGAATTCGGCGGGCGGATGGTATCCGCCCCTACAGGACTGCGCCGCCGCGTCTGCACCGCGCCGATTGCGGTACGCGGCTTCCGGAAGGCTCCCCTGAAAGGGGAGCTGTCGCCGGAGGCGACTGAGAGGTTGAAAAGGCCCTCGTCCCGCATCGGGCCTCCGGGCGACCGCAAGGGTCGCCCCTACGGGCGCATCGGAAATTCGATACCGCAAAAACCTCTCCGTCACGGCCGTTGGCCGTGCCACCTCCCCTTTCAGGGGAGGCAGGGGCGCGTGCTTCTATTTCTGTAATTGCGTATAACTTTCCACTTTCCACTATCCACTTTCCACTTACCAAAGGAGGCTTTCCATGTATTTTGACACGCACGCGCACTACGACGACGCGCGGTTTGACGGTGACCGGGATGCGGTGCTTGCCTCGCTCGCAGATGCCGGGATCGGGCTGGTGTGCAACGTTGGGTGCGACGTACAGAGTTCGAAAAATTCCGTGGCGCTGGCGCATAAATATCCATTTATTTACGCCGTTGTCGGGACGCATCCGCATGATGCGGACAATCTGACGGACGCGGATCTCGAACTTTACCGGGCGCTTTACGCGGACGAAAAGGTGCGCGCGATCGGGGAGATCGGGCTGGATTATCATTATGATCTGTCCGCGCGCGCGGCGCAGCGGGAGGCGTTTGACCGGCAGATGGCACTGGCGGAGGAGCTGGGCGCGCCGGTCGTCATCCACTCGCGCGAGGCGTGCGAGGACACGATGGACATCGTCCGGCGGTACGCCGGGCGGGTCACGGGCGTGTTCCACTGCTACGCATACTCGGTAGAGACGGCGAAAGAGCTCGTGAAGCTCGGCTGGTACCTCAGCTTCACGGGCGCGGCGACGTTCAAGAACGCGCGGCGCGCGCTCGAGGTCATCGAGTGGGCGCCGATGAGCCGGCTCATGATCGAGACGGACTCGCCGTACCTCACGCCGGAGCCGCACCGGGGGCACCGGAACGACTCCCGCTTCGTTCCGCTCGTCGCGAAAAAGATCGCGGAGGTGCGCGGGATGGCCGTGGAGGACGTTGAGCGCATCACGACGGAAAATGGTAAAAAATTCTTTGGAATCGAGTGATTATACAATGATCATCACGTATGAATTCGGGAAAAACCTCTATGTGAACACGACGAACCGCTGCACGTGCGCGTGCGAATTCTGCCTGCGCACGACGGGCGACGGCGTGGGGACGGGCACGAACCTGTGGCTCGAGCGCGAGCCGACGCGCGAGGAGATCTTGACGGATATTTTATCGCGCGATATGAGTAAATATGAAGAGCTCGTCTTCTGCGGCTACGGCGAGCCGACGTTCCGGTGGGACGACATCGCGGCCGTCATCGACGACCTTCGCCCGCAGCGGCCGGGCGTGCACATCCGCATCGACACGAACGGGCACGGCTCGCACATCAACGGACGCGACATCGCGCCGGAGATGAAGGGGCGCATCGACACGGTGTCCGTCTCGCTCAACCGCGAAACGGCCGCGGCGTACGACGCCATCGTCCACCCGAACTTTCCCGGCGCGTTCGACGCAATGTGCGATTTCACCCGCCGCTGCGCGGCCGAGGGGGTCGACGTGGTGATGACCGTCGTGGACAACATGCCGAAAGAGGAAATTGAGGCGTGCCGGAAGCTCTGCGAGGGGCTGGGCGCGCGGTTTCGCGTAAGGGAGTACCAGACGGATTGGTCGGAGTGAAATTTGGAGGGCCGCCCCGGAAGGGGCGGCTTTTTTTAGGGAAAAAGTAATAGTGAAGAGTGAATAAGTGGCGGATTTCGGCGCGGGGGAAATTTGATGGCCCACCTCTCAGTCGGCTCCGCCGACAGCTCCCCTTGAAAGGGGAGCCAGCTGGAGGGCGGGTTCCGTAATGGGCGCGGGGGAGACGCGGCGGGCGCAGTCGTAGGGGCGGATAGCATCCGCCCGGCAAGGCCGATTGCGGCGTGCGGTAAATTTAGAATGTCATTCAGAGGCCATGAAATGGCCGTGGAATCTTTCCGATTACGGTAAGCCGATTGCGTGCCAGCGAAAACGAAAACACGTGTCATCCTGAGCGAAGCGTCAGCGGAGTCGAAGGATCTGGCCGGTTGCGGTAATCTTGCGGTTATCTCCAGCGCTGGAATAAGGCGCGGCCATACCGTAATCGGCAGACCCTTCGACAAGCTCAGGGTGACAGGTCTTTATGAGCGCTGGCACGCAATCGGCTTACCGTAATCGGCAAGATTCCACGCCGGCTTTGCCGGCTCTGAATGACATTCTGTTTTGGGCGCTGGATCGCAATTGGTTCTCCTTAATTGGGAAGATCCTTCGACTCCGCTTCGCTCCGCTCAGGATGACAGGCCTAATTGGGCGCACGCCGCAATCGGCCCGGCGGGCGACCGCGACGTCGCCCCTACAGGTGCAGCCCATTCAACCGAGCCTTTTTCTAAATCCGACCTTACAACCCCTCAGTCGGCTTCGCCGACAGCTCCCCTTGCACAGGGGAGCCTTGGCGCGGGCCGTAATTGGCGCGTGGTTCTTTTTGGGCGCTGGATCGCAATTGGTTCTCCTTAATTGGGAAGATCCTTCGACTCGCTTCGCTCGCTCAGGATGACAGGCCTGATTAGGCGCGTGCCGCAACCGGCGCCTGTCGGCGGGCGGATGATATCCGCCCCTACGATCGCGCCCTCCTCTTTCCGCGCCGCGCCGAAAACCGCCACCTCTTCACTCTTCACTCTTACTTCTTCCCTCTTATTCACCCCCTGCATATGCGTGCGTCAGGAATCTCATAAGCGAAACGGTTGATTTCCGGGGGCGAGGCGTGGTAACATTAGCATAGCAAGAATTACAAACTGCACCGGAAAGGAAGGAGCAAATGAAAGCATATACCTCCATGCAGCTGCTGGAGCTGCTTGAGTCCCGGCGTGAGATCCGGAACGTGATGGGCCGCATTTCGCACGACTACTCCGTCAAGCAGGAGGCTTCGGTCTACGAGCGCTATTTTGCAAAGCGCGAGGACGTCAGCCTCGGCCTGAACAACGGGTTTTATGACGGCGCGGCCGCGGTGAAGGGCTATTATGATGCGCTCGGCGAGGAGATCAAGCTGTCCTCCGAGCTCATCCAGAAGAAATTCCCCGGCGAGCTCGGCGAGAAGACGGCCGAAGAGGTCTACGGCGTCGGCATGATGACGTATCTGCCGTTTGAGTCGCAGATCATCGAGATCGCGGGCGACGGGCAGACGGCCAAGGGCCTTTGGAACGTCCGCGGGTCTTACTGCCGTCTGACCGGCTGCGGGCCGATCGCGTACTGGACGTTCGGCTGGGCCGCGGTCGACTTCGTGCTGGAAGAGGGCGAGTGGAAGATCTGGCACATGCAGCTTCTCTACAACGTCGACGCGCAGTGCGGCACGCCGCTCACCGACGAGCCGAAGAAGTACGACCCGATCCCGGAGTTCGCGCCGATGGACGAGTTTAAGCTGCCCGAGCCGAACAAGCCGGCTGTCCTCATGGAGCACTACAACACCGAGCGCCCGGCCACGAAGAGCCCGCGCGCGCCGGAAAGCTATGAGACGTTTGCTGACACGTTCAGCTACGGCGCGTGAGAGGAGGATCTATCATGTTCACTGAATTCTACAAGGATTACACCGACCACGAGATCCTCGTGCGCGCGTATCAGCGCGAGCGGATCTTTGACACGATCGGCCGCTTCGTCAACGACTGGGGCAACGGCGACACGCAGAAGGCGCTCGATGAGCTCTGGGTCACGGAGCCGGAGCATACGAAGGACGCGTCCTTCGGCACGAACACCGGCTACTTTGTCGGCATCGAGGAGGTCCAGCGCCATCTCGTCTCCGAGCTCGAGGCGCGGCAGAAGGAAGAGGTCGCGGAGTACGCCGCGGCCGGCCAGACCGTCGAGCCCGGCTACGGCCAGACGCGGCAGCACTCGGCCACGACGCCGCTTGCCTACATCGCAAACGACGGCAAGACGGCCCGCGCGCTCGTCTATGACCTCGGCCTGACCGGCAAGGGCCATCCGGGCGGGAAGGGCGAGAGCTTCTTCGAGTTCGGTTTACTTTTCGTCGAACTCGCGCTCGAGGGCGACGAGTACAAGATCTGGCACGTCGTCTATAAGCACGACTTCTCCATCCGCACGGGCGAGGACTACAACAACACCCCGACGGTCATCACCGACCCGAAGGACCCGTCCATGTGGGAGTTCGGTGACCCGACGGTCAAGAAAGAGGTCTACAACAACGTCTTTGGCTGGGAGTATCTGTTCGAGGATATGCCCAAGCCGTATAAGTACTACGACGAAGACATGGGCTACGGCGCGAACGGCAAGGTCGGCCGCAAGTTCTATGAGCGCATTTACAATTAAGGAGGCGATGCGAAATGAATAAGAATCTTTCCTTTGAGCAGCGCATCCACAACGTGCTCGCCGGCCAGAAGGTCGAGGAGCTCAAGGCCCGCCACGCCTACCTGCACGGCATGGACTGCGGCCGCGAGGAGTACGGCTGGTTCTGGCTGCGTTCGGACAATTCGACGTTCGGCCACACGTTCGGCCGCATGATGGGCTTCCGTGAGCTCGTCCCCGCGCATTTTGACGACCCGATCGACCCGCTGTCGTTCGACCTCGCGCCGGATGACCGCATGATCCGTCCCGGCGGCATGAGCGAGCCGGACGGCGGCCCGTTCTCCGCGGACAGAAACCGCCCGAAGCCGACCGACCGCCCGACGAAGCTCGTCGACATCTTCGGGCCGCTCGGCCTGTACGGCCACAACTGGAAGGGCACGTTCGCCGCGTCGTGCCACGTGCTCGCCTCGCCGGTCATCGAGGTCGCGGACGACGGCGAATCCGCCCGCTCGTTCTACCTGACGCCCGGCACGATGATGAACGTCATCGGCTTCGGCGGCGGCCGCAACGGCATGTGGCTGTGGGAGCGCTACGGCTCCGAGTTCGTCTATCGCGACGGCCGCTGGTGGTGGTTCCACGAGCAGGTCTGCCCGGACATCGCCGACCAGTACGACGGCCACAACTGGGCGCACGACCTCTATGACAAGTACGTCTCCGGCGAGCTGGCCGTCGGCCAGTGCTCCGCGCCCCCGGTCTCCGGCTGCTCGGACGTCCGCCAGGCGCACAACGACGTGTCCATCATCCAGACCGTCCAGGACACCGTCCCGTGCCCCGAGCCGTACGCGCACCTCGACGAGGAGCACACGTATTCCCCCGGCTGCGCCGAGTACAAGGACATCCCGATCTACCCGTCCGCGCAGGGGTATGGCGATTACGCGTGGTGATGATTGCGTAAATTTTTCCCGCCGCTTCCGATGCGAAGCGGCGGGAATTTTTTGGTGAAGAGGTAATCGTGAAGCGTGAAGAGACGGCGCGCGGGCGCGCGCCGGTAGGGGCGGATAGTATCCGCCCGGTGGACCGCGCCGATTGCGTGCCGGTGCTCAATTAGACCTGTCACCCTGAGCGGAGCCGAAGGGCCTTGCCGATTACGGAGAACCGATTGCGAACCAGCGCGAAATAAGAATGTCATTCAGAGCCGCGCAGCGGCGTGGAATCTTTCCGATTGCGGAGAAGTCGCGGTTATATCCAGCGCTGGAGCAGAACGAAAGACTACCGCAACCGGCCAGACCCTTCGACTCCGCTGACGCTTCGCTCAGGGTGACAGAGTGTTCGTTTTCGCCGGCACTTAATCGGTGCACCGTAATCGGCAAGATTCCACGGGCGCGATGCGCCCTCTGAATGACATCCTATTTTGCCGCACGCCATAATCGGCGCGTACAAGCGGCGGGATGGGGTCATCCCGCCCTACAGCCGGAATATATGCCGCGGCGGGAATTCGGCGGGCGGATGGTATCCGCCCCTACGGGCCGTATCCCCCAACTTTCCACTTTCCACTTTCAACTATCCACTAAAACTATTCACTACCCCGCTTCACTATAACCTCGCACTTATACCTCTATGACCCACGCGGCCGTACCCGACCGGCTTGACTCCGTCCCTTCTGCGCGGTATGCTAAGTATGGAAACAAACGACCCATTGGGGCGGAAGGAGAATACAAAATGGAAGGAAAATACAGCTTTTCCGCGGGCGCGTTCGTCATTCGGCGGACGCAGCGCGGGTATGAGGGCGAGTTGCTGAACTCGGCGGCGGACGGGTCCGTTGCGGTGTGCAATCTGCACACGGAGGGCGACGCGCTCGTCGGCACGGCGGGCGGCAAGACCTGGCGCGTGGACAAAAATACCGCGTCGGACGGCGAGAATTCTTATCCCGTGACGTTCACGGAATTAAAGCGCCGGGCGCTCATCATCTACGCGACGATGACGAAGAACACGGAACGAGTCGCCAACTGGTTCCGCGAGCAGCTCGAGTATTACCTCTGGGACGTCACGATGTTCCGCATGGCCAAGTCGTCCGACTGGGCCGGGATGCAGAAGGACCTCTATTTTGACGACTACGACCTCGTGCTGCTCGGCAGCCCGATCGTCGCGGGCTTCCCGCTGACGATCGTGAACAAGGTGCTCTCGCTCGGCGCGGGCGGCGCGCTCGAGGAGAACGTCGGCAAGCAGGTCGACGCCGGCAACGGCTTCCAGGCCGGCGCGGACGTCATGGGCGGCGGCGTGGACGGCGTCTCGGGCGCGGCCGGCGCTCCGGTCGACACGGGCAAAAAGCCCGTCGGCGCGCGGTGGAGACGGCACATCGCGTCTTATCCCGGCGGCCCGTGCCGCGACAATTATCATCCGTACGGCATCGTCTTTACGACGTACGGCGGCGGGTTCTACGGCCCCGTCGAGGCGACGGCGACGCTTGACATCCTCAAGATGTACCTCGACCTCAACGACGTGCAGACCATCGGCCGCTTCGCCTGCTGCGGCCGCGAGTTCGGCCCGGCCGGCCTGAAGCCCGGCGAGAAGCCGCACACGTTCGACGGCACCGTCGTGCCCGAGGCGCGCGTGTACCAGACGAAGGACGGCCCGATGCAGGCCGGCTACTTCTTCCACGCCCGCGGCTGGGACAAGCCGTGCGACCGCGACGAAATGAAGGCCAAGGCCCTCATCGCCGACATCGTCGAGGACGTGTTCTGCACGTATGACGGCGTGCGGTATGACGTTATTTCGGAGTATCTGTCGATCAGCTGATGGTTGGTGCGATAAAACTCCCCCGGCCGGGCGGCCGGGGGAGTTTTTTGGTGACTGCGCCGCCGCGTTTGCACCGCGCGAGTTGCGGAACCGGCGATCCGGATGGCTCCCCTGAAAGGGGAGCTGTCGGCGGAGCCGACTGAGAGGTTTTTGGGGGCGGCTGTTTTGCGGGGCGCGGGGGCGGGCGACCGCAGGGGTCGCCCCTATAGAAGCGTTGGGAATTCGAGGGCGCGCAGAACCTCTCCGTCACGGCCGTTGGCCGTGCCACCTCCCCTTGCAGGGGAGGCTTGGGCGCGTGCCGCAATCGGCGTGTTCTTCTATCTCGTCGCGCTCTGCAATCGGCTTTGCGGGCGGATGGTATCCGCCCCTACAGGGCGCGGTGCGGGAATTCCGCGGACGCAAAAAAGCCGCCCGTTTGGGCGGCTTTTTATGGTACAGCTTATTTGCCGAGGCGCTGTCTGCGGGGGTCGTTCGGGAGGCCGGCGACTTCGAGGAGGTTCTGGCTCATGCGGTCGTAGAGCTGGGCGATGGACTCTTTTTCTTCCTCGGTGAAGCCGCGGTACATGGCGGTGTCGAGCTCGTCAAAGGCGGCCTCGATCTTTTCGACGGCCTCGCGGCCCTTGTCGGTGATGGCGATGGGCTTGCGGCGCAGGTCGCATTCGTTTTCCTGCTTGACGATGTAGCCGCCGCGCTCGAGCGTGCGCAGCGAGACGGTGACGGTCGCGGGCGTGACGTGCAGGTGGTCGGCCAGCTCGCGCTGCGACGCGATGACGCCGCCGGGCTGGTGGGCGAGGATCATGAGCAGGACGGGGTTGCCGATGCGCTCGAGGCCGCTGCGGGCCATCAGCGCGTCGTGCGCGGCGCGGTGGGCGGCGTCCAGACGGCGCCAGCGGGCTTCGGGGCTCTGCTCGTTAAAACGGAACGCGGGCTTTTCTTCCTTCATGGGGAGGGCCTCCTTAACGTAAAATTTGGTCAGGTTTTGGTGAAATCGACGAAAAAACAGGGATGCAGGTGCGCTTCGCTGTGCAAACTATTTACGCTTTAAGCATTAACGCCCAAATTATAAACCCTACGAAGCCGACTGTCAACCCCAAAAATCGCAATTTCGGCGGAATTTCGCCGAATTGGGGCGATTTTGACGAAAAAAACGATAAAATCCCGCGCTGGCAATTG
>CAVFYN010000136.1:0-1156 GCA_963626425.1 Bacteroidaceae bacterium | reverse complement strand
GGCAATTGCGCGCGGCTGGTGGTATAATTGTCCCGCTGCCGCGCGGCGGGCGGAAATGCGGCCGCGCGGGAAAAATGAGAGAGAAAGAGGCATGCAACATGCACAAACGCAAAATAGACAAACGCGGCCGGGCCGGACGGCTGCTCGGCGCCGCGGCGGCGGCGATCGTGCTGGCGGGCGCGGCGATGGCCGCGGATGGTTCGCATACACAGATCATGGACGATCAGGGCCGGATTTATACACTTTCCGCGCCGTATGTCCGGGCGGAATCGGGCGAAAACTGCGCCGTCGCGCCCGACGCGGGCGACCCGGAGGGCATCGGCGGCGGGTTCCATGAGGCAAGCTACACGACGTATTATGTCACCCTCGGCACCGAGATCACCTGCCCGGACGGCTGGATCTTCATCGCCGGGCGCTCGTCGCTGACCGACCCGGCGGACCGCTGGGGCGAGGGCTATCTCGCCGGCGGCGTTTTCTACGCCGGCGCGCGCACGCACGCGGCGCGAAACGACGAATTCGTCCTCATCGCCGCGCCGGGCACGGACGCGACGGCGATGGGCGGCGAGGGCGCGGCGCGCGCGCACGTCCACATCCGCGTCGTCAGCCGCTTCGCGGACGTCGCGCCGACGGGCTACTGCGCGTTTTCCGCCGCGTGGGCGCAGAGCGAGGGCTTCGTCAAGGGCTATTCCGACACGGAGTTCCGCCCGAACGCCGAGTGCTCGCGCGCGCAGATCCTGACGTACCTCTGGCGCCAGGCGCACGAGCCGGCCGCTGAGGCGGCGCTTCCGGGCGTCCCGGCCGCGGCGTACTATTATAACGCCTGCGCGTGGGCGGCAGAGCGGGGCATCGTCTCCGCTGCGGATCTCCGCCCGGGCGCGGTGTGCACGCGCGCGGACGCGGTGACATTTCTGTGGAAGCGCGCGGGCAGCCCGGAGCCGGCGGCCGACGTGACCTTCGCCGACGTCCCGGCGGACGCGGCATACGCCAAGGCCGTCGCCTGGGCCGTCGAAAAAGGCATCACGACCGGCACGACGGAGACGACGTTCTCCCCGGAAAACCCGTGCACCCGGGGGCAGATCGTGACGTTTTTGTACCGGGAGATCGGGTGAGGGAAGGCTGGAATAGAAGGACGCGGCAAAGCCACAATCTGCGACCC
>CAVFYN010000135.1:0-7226 GCA_963626425.1 Bacteroidaceae bacterium | reverse complement strand
GGCTCCCCTGCAAGGGGAGCTGTCGGCGGAGCCGACTGAGAGGTTCAAATGCTGCCGTTTTGCAGAGCGCGCCGAAAATTCGATGCCGCGAAAAACCTCTCCGTCACGCCGTTCCGGCGTGCCACCTCCCCTTTCAGGGGAGGCTTGGGCGCGGCGCACATCCCCCCACCCAACCACCTCAGAAAGGAGCATCCCTATGTTCAAACGAATCCGTCACCGCAAGTCTCTCAGCGTCGTCAGTCTCGTCCTCGCGCTGGCCATGCTGCTTTCCATGGGCGTGCTCGCGGCGGCTCCGGCGGCCGCGGCGCCGACGCTGGTCTACTCCGACGAGAACATCGAGGTCTACACCATCGCGGTCGCGCTCCCGACGGCCACGACGAGCGGCATCGCGCCGCAGCGCAGCGGCTACACCAGCTCCGGCATCGCCGAGCCGACGGCCTACCTCGCCTACCCCTGCACGGCGGCCCGGGGCAACTACTGCCGCATCGCCGTGGACAACACGGACGCATCTGCCACGATGAGCCTGACGTTTGAATACACGATCTCCGGCGAGACCTACACCGCCTCCGCCGACGTCGCGGCCGGAACGGGCTATGTCACGACGATCAAGAGCAAGAACAATTCCACCGGCCTGAGCTGTTCCGTCATGACGACCATCACCGCCAAAAACGCGCTGTCCGTTTCCTACCAGTTCTCCGCCGAGCAGAGCTAGGAGACGTTCTGAACACGGCGCTTCCAAACGAAGTCCGGCAGCTTTAAAGGGGCGTTCCCATCCTCGGGGACGCCCTTTTACTTAAAAAAGCTTGTCAACTCTTTTTGTTCCGGTGTATAATCACAGTACACCAACAAAAAGCACATTAAGGAGGTACCGACCATGAAAACACGCTTACGGAACACAATTCTCACGCTGCTCTGTTTCGCCATTCTCGCCGTTCCGGCCGCGGCGGCGAGTGCGAATGGGGTGTTTGGGGACTATTTCTCCAGTCTGACGCCGGATATGCCCGTGCCGGACGCGCTGGGCGGCGCGTTTCAGAACGAGCTGTTTGTACTGGCCGGGATCAAAAACTCCATCACGGTCGTGACCGAGCCGATCGACCTGCAGGAGCACGCGGACGCGATGTTCGCCGAGCTCTATGACAGCGACCCGGACTATGTCACGCTCTATTACCGCCCCGAGGACAACGACGTCGGCATCGCCTATGGCGAAAACGTCGCCGCCGTCCTGACCGCGGACGACGAGGCCGCCATCCGCGCCGCGTTTGCCGCGCCGGAGACAGACGACGGGTATACGCACGTTCTCAACGGCATGAAACAGCTGAACATCTGCGTGTTCGACGGCGGCGACTACGACGTCCCCGACCTGTCCTATACCGCGCAGTTCCTGCGCGATCCGGACGCCGTGCCCGCGGCGGATGAGCTGCCGATGCTGCTTCTGCAGCTCAGCGAGCCCGAGGCCAACGAGGTGCGCATGATCGAGCTGAGCTATCTCGCAAACGAGATCGACCGGTACGCCGGGATCTCGACCGTGCTCACCGCGGGCGAAACGCTCGCGCCCGGCACCGCGGACAATATGCTCGCCCTGCTCGAGGAGCGGTCGGGCTGCCCCGTCGTCGGCATGGCCTACCTGCCCGCCACCGGCGAGGCCGATGTCAACGTCAGCGACGCGCTGGCCGACACCATCCCCGCCGATCGCCTGAAATCCGCCATGGAATCCGCGGAGGGCGACAGCTACGACCACGCCATGGCCGGCCTGACGGAGCTTGCGAAGATCCTCTTCGCGGGCGGCTCCCGCGAATACGACCCGAACTCCGGCATCGCCCTCGCGCTCGACCCCGACGCGTTTGTGGAGAGCAGCAGCACCACCGTCCCCACCGTCTGGATCGCCGTGGCCGCCATCGCCGCCTTCGCCCTCGCGGCCGTTGCCGTCGTGCTCTGCCTGAAGAAAAAACGTTCACACTGACCCCGCCCACGCGCCGAAAGGAGGCCCCGCCATGACCGCCCGCACCCGAACCGTGATTTTTTCTCTTCTCTTTTTCTCCTTTCTCACCTGTTTGACCGTTCCGGCCATGGCGTCGGGCACATTCGTCGACGGCTTTGACAGCCCCTATTCCTCCATGCTGACCCCGGACATGCCATCGCCGTTCACGCCGATGCTGATGCAGCTGCAAAAGGAGCTTTTCGAGCTGTCCGGGATCAAAAATGACATCACGGTCATGGGCGAGCCCTGCGACATTCAGGCGCACGCCGAGAACATGCTCACCGAGATTTACGGCGACGCTCCGGACCGCGTCCTGCTGTTCTACTGCCCCGCGGACAACGCCGTCGGCATCGCCTACGGCGAGAACGTCGCCGCCGTTCTGACCGCGGACGACGAGGCCGCCATCCGCGCCGCGTTCGCCGCGCCGGAGACGGACGATGGCTACACGCACGTTCTCAACGGCATGAAGCAGCTCAATCTCTGCGTTTTTGACGGCGGCGACTACGACGTCCCCGACCTGTCCTATACCGCGCAGTTCCTGCGCGATCCGGACGCCGTGCCGATCTCCGGGGAGCTGCCGAAGAATCTGGTCACGCCGATCTCCCGCGACGACGCGTGGAACGACATCGAGCTGTCCTACCTCTCCGACGCCATCGACTACTATTCCGGCATCTCGACCGCCGTGTGCGTCCGGGCCGCGGCCGACCAGTTTTCCGAGTCCTTCGCAGCCGACACGCTCAATGTGCTCGAGCACAACTCGGAATACCCGCCCGTCGTGATGGTCTACACGGTCGACTCCGGCACCGCCGAAGTCCTCATCGGCGACGCCATGGGCGGCGCCCTCCCCACCGACACGGCCGACCGCCTGAAATCCGCCATGGAATCCGCCGAGGGCGACGGCTATGACCACGCCATGGCCGGCCTGACGGAGCTTGCAAGAATTTTATTTGCCGACGGCAAGCGCGAATACGACCCGAATTCCGGCATCGCCCTCGCGCTCGACCCGGACGCGTTTGCTGAAAGCAGCAGCTCCTCCGTCCCCACCGTCTGGATCGCCGTCGCCGCCATCGCCGCCTTCGCCCTCGCAGCCGTTGCCGCCCTGCTCTGCCTGAAGAAAAAACGCTCACACTGACGCCGCCCGTTTCCCGAAAGGAGGCTGCCTCATGACCGCAAAACTCCGCCGATTCTGGCCGCTGCTCGTGCTGGCCGCGGTCGTCATCGCCGCGCTCATCGTGCGCGGGGCCGTCATCTCGCGCTGCGAGCGGCAGCTGGCCCGGCGCTATGGGCAGGCCGTCGCGGACGAGGCGGAGCTGTCGCACGTCAGCCTGTTCCCGGCCAGCGCGGCCGGGGAATACCGCGGCGTGGAATTTCAGGCCGGGCCGGACTGGGACACGCTCGCCGAGCGCTTCGCGCAGGCCGATTACCGGCAGCGCATCCTGACAGACGACATCGCCGCGCGCATCCTGTCTCTGACCGTCTCGCTCGCCGAGGCGGCGCAGGACGGCGACCTTGCGCGGACGGACCGGAAGTTCATCGCCTACGCGACGGCCGCGGACGGCTCGCCGGAGGCCATGGCCGAGACCGCCCTCGCCGTCGCCGCCCGCCTGCGCGAAGCCGGACTTTCGCGCTGCGACTCGTTCTATCTGTACGCCGCTTCCGCCGACGGCACGCGGATGCCCAGGCTCGTCTTCCACCCGGAGTCCGACCCCGAACCGACGTACGCCGCCCTGCTCGCGCAGATGGAGAGCGTGCCCATCGACGACGCGGCGGCAGCTGACCTCGCGGGCGACGCTGCCGACGCCGTCCCCGAGCCGGAACCGGAACCTGAATCCCCAGAGCCCGACCCTGAGCCGGAAGCCGACCCGGGAACGGACTCCGAGTCCGACGCTGACGACAATCCGATCTTCGCGCTCGCGCCGACGCGGGCGAAGCTGTATGCCGCGTGCGTGGAAGAAGCGCTTTCCGGCGAGCCGGTGCGGCTTTCGCTCGCGCCGGAGGACTGCGACTGGATCGACCTGATCGGCTGGATCATATATCCGACGGGCGATGATCAATGGCGAATCCAGACGGCGGAAAAGCAGACAATCCTGACTTCACTCATCTCAGAAAGCGACTGGTATCTCTGCCCGGACGACTTTCCTGCGCTGACCAGCGACTGCCGGCATTTTTACAGTCTTGAAGGCGTGATGTTCCTCTCCGAAGGCGAGCAGCAGGGCGCCTTCCTGAGCCGCCGCTGCATCATGACCGACATGTTCGGCGTGTACATCTGCTGGGACGGCGAATACTATGTCCCGACGGCTGAGCGCGGTGAGGAGATCCGGCAGACCGTCACGGACATGGCCCTCGCTCTGCGCGATTATATTCAGGAGATCGCCCTCACCTACGAAGACAAGTTCGCGGAGGACCCGTTTTTCATTCTGCCGATCAACTACGAGGACACCGCGGACGCGTTCTGACCCCTCGAAAGGAGGAACCCCCATGTGCAAACGACTCATCCCCGCCCTGCTGGCCTGTCTTTTGCTGCTGTGCGCGTGCGGCGGCGTCCCTGAAACGGACGCGGCGGACATTGCGGCCGACGCGGCGGCATACGAGACCGGAGACGGCGGGACGACGTTTTCCGTCAGCGAATATGACCTCCTGCTCGGCGCGGACGACGGGCCGCGCGTGCTGCGCGCGCTCGGGCGCATGCGCGAAAGCGAGCTGGCCGCGCGCGGGTACACGGACGATCAGATCGCGGCGCTGCGCGCCTATGACGGCGGCGCGCTCGCGGACGCGCCGGAGCTGCGGGACGCGTCGGCGCAGCTGACCGGCAGCATCACCTGCACGGCCGTGTCCGACACGGAGATCACGGCGGTGCTGCGCTGGCGCTGGTCGGCGCAGCCGGCGCTTTTCGGCGGCGCGGCCGTCATGGCCTGCCGGTGGCTTGCCATGAACGCGGACGGGCAGACGATCGTCCTCTCGCTGCGCGCGGACTGCATGGACGGCGCGGCCGCCGTCATGCGCGGCGACGCAGAGCAGGCGATCCCGCTTGAAAATACGGAGCCCTACGGCTTCACGACCGCGCCGTTTGACGCGGCGGAGGGCGGATTTGCCGAAGCGGGCTGCCTGCGCGTGACGATCGGCGTGCCGGAGACGGCGACGGCGTCCATCGCGGAGGCGCGCGTCCGCTTCGCGCTCGCCGCGGCGTGCGGCGACGGGGAAACCTGCGACGTCACGCCGGGCGCCGACGCGGATCTTATATTCGGCGCTCAGGCGGCCGCGCTTGTAAACAGCGCGCTGACCGTCGTCCCGGACGCGTCCGGCGCGCCGAGCCTCGCCTACCGGTACGGCGCGATCGAGCGTGAATATTTATCCGATCCGGACGACACGCCGGCCATCGTCGGGGCGCATTTCACAGTCACGGCAGGGGAGCTGGAAAAGCTCACGGCCGAGCAGGCGCTCATCGACCCGGACACGGCGGCGGAGACGGCCGCGGCGATGCTCGTGGAAAAATACAGCCTGTACGCCCGCGCGTGCGCGGACGGTGCGGAGGTTTCGGGCGACGAAATTGACGCCATCATCGAGGAAAACGTCCGCGAATTTGCCGCCGCGGACGACCGCGATTACGCCGATTTCCTCGCCGGCCTCGGCCGGACGAGTGAGGAATACCAGCGCTCGCGCGCGGACGCGCTCAAAATCACCGAGACCATCGCCGCCTGGCGGCAGGCGCAGCAGGAAGCATTCGCGGCCGAGCACGCCGATCTGGACGACGACGCCCTCGCCCAGGCGTGGAACACGCACTATGCCGCGCTGACGGAGAAGATCGTCGCGGATGAACATGTTGAATATTTGCAGGAATAAGCGCATAAAAAATCCCCGCCGTTAGCAAACGGCGGGGTCGTTTTTTTGCTTAGAGGACGCGGCCCAGCTCGGCGAGGAGGGCGTCGACGTCTTCTTCCTTCGTCGCCCAGCTGGTGCAGAAGCGGACGGCGCTCAGGCCCGGGGACGGGGCGCACCAGAACGAGCTGGCGAAGTTGCGGTTCAGCTCGGCGAGGGCGTCGTCCGGGACGATGGGGAACTGCTGGTTCGTCGGCGAGTCGATGAGAAACCGGCAGCCGTGCGAGGCGAAGCCGTCCCGGATGCGCATGGCCTGCCGGACGGCGTGGCGCGAGATGCGCTCATACGTGTCGTCCCGCAGCAGCTCGCGAAACTGCAGGCCGAGCAGCCAGCCCTTGGCCAGCATGCCTCCGCGCTGCTTCTGGATGTAGCGGAAGTCGCGCGCGAGGGCGGGATTTGTGATGACGAGCGCCTCGCCGAACAGCGCGCCGACCTTCGTGCCGCCGATGTAAAACGCGTCGCAGAGGCGCGCGAGGTCGGGCAGGCCGACGTCGTTTTCGTCGGATGCGAGCGCGTAGCCGAGCCGCGCGCCGTCGCAGTAGAGAAAGATGCCCCACTTGTCGCAGACCGCGCGAAGCTCGGTCAGCTCGGCAAGCGAGTAGAGCCCGCCCGTCTCCGTCGGAAGCGAAATGTAGGCAAGGCCGGGCTGGACCATGTGCTCGAAATTGGCGTCATTCCAGTGCGCGGCGCAAAGTGCGTCGAGATCGGCCGCGTGCAGCTTGCCGTCCGGCGACGGCACGGGCAGGACCTTGTGCCCCGTGGCCTCGATGGCGCCGGACTCGTGCACGGCGATGTGCCCGGCGTCGGCGCAGACCGCGCCCTGATGCGGCCGGAGCGCGCAGGCGAGCACCGTCAGGTTCGTCTGCGTCCCGCCGACGAGAAAATGCACCTGCGCGTCCGGCGCGGCGCACTTTTCCCGCACGCGCGCCCGCGCGGCGTCCGACACCGCGTCGACGCCGTAGCCGCCCGTCTGGACGAAGTTGTGTTCCTCAAGCGCCCGCAGGATCGCGGGGATGGCGCCCTCGGTGTAGTCGGATTCAAATCGGATCATGGGGTGGGCTCCTTTCGAAGTGGAAAGTGGAAAGTGGAAAGTTGAAATCAGGGGCGCGCACTACGTATCTTTCAGCTCCAACCCCTCAGTCAGCTGACGCTGACAGCTCCCCTTACACAGGGGAGCTATGGCGCGGTGCGGGATTTTGGCGCGGCGAAAGAGAAGGACGCGCCAAGCCTCCCCTGAAAGGGGAGGTGGCACGGCCGCAAGGCCGTGACGGAGAGGTTTTTGCGGCCGCGAATTTCGGGCACGCTCTGCGAAACGGAAGCCTTTTGAACCTCTCAGTCGGCTCCGCCGACAGCTCCCCTTGCAGGGGAGCCA
>CAVFYN010000134.1:0-2169 GCA_963626425.1 Bacteroidaceae bacterium | reverse complement strand
GCTCATACTCCGCGCGCGAGGCGACGGGCAGGATCTCGTAGGCGAGGCCGAGCTCGTCGGCCGTGGCGCGGAAGAGGTCGGCGGCGATGCCGTGCGCCTGGCCGTCTTCGTACCAGGAATAGGGCGCGTTGTCCGGGTCCATGACGGCGCGGATGACGGCGCCGCTCTCCTGAAGCTCGGCCAGAAGCGCCGCTTCGCTGTCGGAGAGCTGCGTGTTCTGCTCCTGCGTGCCGTAATAGAGATTGTATAATTCCACGCGCCAGTTCGGCGTCTCGATGTTCATGCGGTCGATGGCGTCGTCGATCTCGTCGATGAGCGCCTGGTCTTCCTTGCGGGCGATGATGTAGTACGGCGTCGGGCCGAAATCCTCGACGACGCGCTCGTCCTCGGGCGTGCGGATGTAGCTGTTGACGAGGGCGTCCACCTCGCCGTCGACGAGGGCGTTTGTCAGCTCTGTCGGCGTTTCGTAATAGGTGATCTCGCAGTCAAAGCCCTTTTCCTCGGCAAAGGCGAGAAACTTTTCATTATAGGTATGGCGCTCGAGCAGGCCGATGCGAAGGCCGTTGTACGTCTCGTAATTCCCGGCGACGACGTTCGAGTTGCCGGCCTTGACGTTCATGCACGTCGTCGCCGTGATGGCCGGATGGCGCGAGACGGCGTAGCGCTCGGCGACCTCGGGCGTCAGGCGGGCGGCGGTGTAGATGTCCAGCTCGCCGGAGTCGAGCATCTCGTGGCACTCGGCGGCGGATCTGTCATAGCCGACGTAGGAGAACGTGCACTGCATATGGCGCGCGACGCCCTGCATCATCTCGTAGCCGTAGCCGGTGCGGCGGCCGAGCTCGTCCTGCATGTGATAATTGTCAAAGGCGTAAAAGGCGACGCGGTAATTCGGCGTTTCGCTCTGCGGGACGCCGGACGCTCCGGCCGCGGGAGCGAGCGTTGCAAACAGAGTCAAAAGCAGCAGAAACAAGGCAGCGGCTCGTTTCACGTGGCATACTCCTCTTCTGATATGGTTTGAAGCACGGCGGCGCTGTCCGCCGTGCGCGGAAAAACAGAACCATTGTATCATATTGCACGGACAATTCCAGCACATTTTCAACAAAAATGTCCGGAAGGGCGACTTTTTTTGAATGTTTTTTGAATTTTTACACGCCTTTTACGAAAAATGGCCGCGCCGGATGCGCTCCGGTGCGGCCATGGCGCGATTTTGACTGCAAATTCATGCGCGGCTTTTGCGGTACTCCGACGGCAGGACGCCGTAGACCTCGCGGAACGCGGCGGAGAAGCGGCTCTGGCTCTCGTAGCCGACGGCTTGGGCGATGGCGGCGATGTCGTCGCGGGACTTGCGCAGCATCGCCGCGGCGGCCTCCATGCGGTGCTTTTTGATGTGCGCGGCGATCGTCTCGCCGTAGACCTCTTTGAATACGCGCTTGAGCGTCGTGGAATTCATAAGGTATTTTTTCGACAGCTCCTCGATCGTGACGCGGCGGGAGAGGTCCTCGGTCAGGTCGTTGTGGACGCGGCGGATGATCTCCTCCTGCGACGCCTGAAAGTCGACGGTGCGCTCGGGGCAGGCGATCTGCATGACCTGCTCGACGATGTCGTGCAGCAGGCGGATCTGGACGGTGTCGGCGGCCTTGTAATAGACCTCCTTGCCGCGGCGGCGGCTGACGATCAGGCCGCTCTGCGCCAGCGAGCGCAGATGGTGCGACACGGCGGGGCTCGACATTTCCAGCATGGCCGCGAGGTTCAGAACGCACTCTTCCTCGTGGCTGAGCAGCCAGAAAATGCGCACGCGCGTCGGGTCGGACAGCTGCTTGAAAATGTCCGACACGGCGGAAAACTGCGACACGTGCATGAGCTCGCGGTGGAGCGTTTCAGTGCTGTGGGCGTGGGCGCCGTGGTCGTGCGGGAGCGTGAAGTCGGACATGGGAACGCACCTTTCTCCGTTTTGGAAATTCCGTTCGCCAAAAAGGAAGCAACGGGCGGCAAACGGTTGATTTTTGACATCGGGGTCAGTATACTACAGCCATAACGATTAAGCAAGCGTTTAATTGACTTGCGCTGCATGAAAAACAGGAGGAACACCACCATGAAAAAGACGTATCAGATCGAAGTCGACTGCGCCAACTGCGCCAACCTGATGGAAGAAGCCACGAAGAAGACCGA
>CAVFYN010000133.1:0-18971 GCA_963626425.1 Bacteroidaceae bacterium | reverse complement strand
CGGCGCAACGCAGGAGGTCGTCGCAAAAAATAAAACCGTGACGTGGTACGGCTACGATTGCAAAGAGGTCAGGACCGGCGCGACATGGTACTACGTTCAGACCGATAGCGGGAAGACGGGGTATGCGAGCGCGGCGTATCTGGCGCGGTGATATAATAAAAAACAAGGGCTCTGCACGGGAAATTGGCAGAGCCCTTGTTTTATGTCCACATTGCAATGATGCACTTAAATATAAATAAAGCAAGTGCGATACAAATTGCCGCCTCAAATAGATAGAATACGCCTTCGAAGAAGTTTTTCACAGCCAACCTCCTGTCAGAACAAAACAGATGCAAATTTGATCGCAAAGAGTGCCAGTATCACAAAAACGGATATAAGGCATGCGATATATCTCGGCCTCGACACAATGTCGTCGTTTGATGGCTTCTTACGATTCTTTGAGAAGTCGATTTCCTCATCTTCGTCTTCAAGGACAATCCAAAAATGTTCGTCGTTGATTTTCATTGTTACCCTCCGACAGAAATTGATAGCCAGCAGCTACCGTTGATGAAGTTAAAGGTGAAGGCTCTGCTCGTGGTGGAATTTAGAGAAATAACTCTAAGCGCAAAGACTAGATGCGATGGATCAAAGCCCATCTCCCTTTGGATACAACAACCGCCGTAGACATATCATCCATGTAGTACCGCACCCATACAGATTCGCCGACCGAGGGGAGCGGGGACAGCGTCGACAGATACGGGAGTCGGATCGTATCCCCATATGCCTCTGCAACACCGATTGTACCACTACTTGCGGCTGCTGTCACGGTCATTTTTCGCGCGCACACACGAACGCGTTTTTTCTCCGATTTCCCGCTGGCCATCGATAAAGAAATGTGACGATCAAGGAATGCTGAAAGACCGAAACAACCGATGGGAATTGGGACAACCGGAACGAGACGGCGGCTGCGACCAAGGGTAGAATGATTGCTGCCGCTGTCCCGGTTATTTTTGCGGGCGAATAAAAGCGGTTTCGGATCGCCCGCCGGGCGGCCGGTTACAAATGCTGGTTTGCAATGACTAACATTTTCTGATATACTCATTGCTGCCCTGCGCGGGCATTTGATTTGGATGGGAGTTAGCACAAGCTAACTTTTGAGAGAAAGGCGGTTTTGGACCATGATGATCAACAAACGCCTCGTCGGCACGGTGCCGGAGAGCCGGCGGTACATTGCCGGCAACGTGGCGCTGCAGTGGTGCGCGCTGGCGGGCAACATTGTGATGATGGCGGCCATCACGCAGCTTCTGGCGGCGCTGTACGAGGGCAGGGCGGACGGGCGGCGCTTTGCGCTGACGGCGCTTGCGGCCGCGGCGGCGGTGGCCGTCCGGTTTCTGTGCACGGCCGGGGCCGCGCGGATGAGCTATCTGTCCTCGCGCGCGGTGAAGCGGACGCTGCGCGCGGCCATTTACGAGAAGCTCCTGCGCCTCGGCGGCGCGTATGAGCAGAGCGTCAAGACTTCGGAGATCGTGCAGGTCGCGGTGGAGGGCGTCGACCAGCTCGAGACGTATTTCGGCGCGTATCTGCCGCAGTTTTTCTACGCGATGCTCGCGCCCGTGACGCTGTTTGCCGTGCTGTGCACGGTCAACGTGCCGGCGGCGGCCGTGCTGCTCGTGTGCGTGCCGCTCATCCCGATCGCCATCGCGGCGGTGCAGACGTGGGCGAAAAAGCTGCTGAGCAAATACTGGGGCCAGTACACGGCGCTCGGCGACAGCTTCCTGGAGAATTTACAGGGCCTCACGACGCTGAAGATCTATCAGGCGGACGAGGCGAAAAACCGCGAAATGAACGTCGAGGCCGAGAAATTCCGCAAGATCACGATGAAAGTTCTGACCATGCAGCTCAACTCCATCACGATCATGGACCTCATCGCCTACGGCGGCGCGGCGCTCGGCGTCATTATGGCGGCGACGCAGCTGCGCGCCGGGCACGTGACGCTCTCGGGCTGCCTCCTGATCGTGCTGCTCGCGGCGGATTTCTTCCTGCCCATGCGGCAGCTCGGATCGTTTTTCCACATCGCCATGAACGGCATGGCGGCCAGCGACAAGATCTTTCACCTGCTCGATCTGCCGGAGCCGGAGGCGCGTACCGCGCCGTGCCCGGACGGCGGCATCGAGTTTTCCGGCGTGCGCTTTGCCTATGAGCCGGAGCGCGAGATCCTGCGCGGCGTCGACCTCTCGTTCCCGGCGGGCTCGTTCACGGCCATCGTCGGCGAGTCCGGCTGCGGCAAGTCGACGGCGGCGGGCATCCTCATGGGCCGATGCCGCGGCTATTCCGGCTCCGTGACCGTCGGCGGGCGCGAGCTGCGGGACATCTCGGAGGAGAGCCTCATGCGGCACATCACGTATGTCAGCCACCAGAGCTATCTCTTCCAGGGCACCGTGCGCGACAATCTGCGCATGGGCCGGCCGGACGCGGCGGACGACGAGCTCTGGGCCGCGCTGCGCCGGACGAATCTTGAGGACTTCCTGCGCGGCGAACAGGGGCTCGACACCGTGCTTTTAGAGAAGGGCGCGAACCTGTCCGGCGGACAGTGCCAGCGCCTGGCGCTGGCGCGGGCGCTGCTGCACGACAGCCCGGTGTATCTCTTCGACGAGGCGACGTCGAACATCGACGTCGAGAGCGAAAACGAGATCATGGCCGAGATCCGCGCCCTCGCGCGGGAAAAGACGGTCATCGTCATCTCGCACCGGCTGGCAAATATCACGTCCGCGGACGAAATCTTCGTGCTGGACCGCGGGACCGTGACCGGCCACGGAACGCACGAGGCGCTTTTGGAGCGCTGCGGGACCTACGCGCGGCTGTGGAACGCGCAGCAGCAGCTGGAAAACTACGGGAAGGAGGGCTGAGGACATGAAAAAACGGAGCGGTTTTGCGGTCATGGCGCGGCTCATCGGGCTCGTGCGGCCGCTGACGGGGTATATGCTGCTGGCCATTTTTATGGGCCTTGTGGGGCACCTTTGCGCCGCGCTCATTACGGTGTTCGGCGGGTACGCGGTGCTGGATCTGCTCGGCCTTCCGGCGCCTGTGGGGCTCGGCGCGGTGTTCGCGTGCGTTCTGATCTTCGCGCTTGTGCGCGGCGTGTTCCGCTATGCCGAGCAGGCGTGCAACCATTTTATCGCCTTCAAGCTGCTCGCGCTCATCCGGGACAAGGTGTTCCGCGCGCTGCGGCGCCTCGCGCCCGCGAAGCTCGACGGGCGCGGCAAGGGCGACCTCATTTCCGTCATCACGTCGGACATTGAGCTTCTGGAGGTCTTTTACGCGCACACGATCTCGCCCGCGGTCATCGCGGCGCTGTTCTGCGTGATCTTCAGCGTGTTCATCGGGCGGTACCACTGGGCGCTGGGGCTGCTGGCGGCCGCGGCGTATGTCACGGTCGGCGTCGTCGTGCCGATCGCGACCTCGCGCGCCGCGGGCGATACGGGCCTCCGGCTGCGCAGCCGCGCCGGCGCGCTGGCGGGCTTTGTGCTGGACAGCCTGCGCGGCCTGACGGAGACGATCCAGTACGGGCAGGGGAGCGCACGCCTTGCGGAAATGAACGCCCGCACGGACGAGCTGTCCGGCGACGAGGCCGCTATGAAGCGCGTCTCCGGGCGCAACAGCGCCGTCACGACGACATTCGTGCTGCTGTTCGATCTTGCGATGCTCTTCGCCTCCGCCGCGCTCTGCCGCGCGGGCCGGGTCGGGTTTGACGGCGTGCTCATCCCGACGCTCGCGCTGTTTTCCTCGTTCGGGCCGGTCATTGCGCTCGCCGCGCTCGGCAGCACGCTGCAAAACACGTTCGCCGCGGGCAACCGCGTGCTGGACATCCTGGACGAGGAGCCCGTGACGGCGGACGTCACCGGACGCCCCGAGCGCGATTTTTCCGGCGCGGCGGCCGAGCACGTCACGTTTTCCTACGGCGAGGAGACCATCCTCTCCGACGTGTCGCTCACGATCCCGGAGCACGCCGTCGTCGGCGTCGTCGGCCGCAGCGGCAGCGGAAAATCGACGCTTTTAAAGCTCCTCATGCGCTTCTGGGACGTGCAGGAGGGCCGTGTGACGATCTCCGGCACCCCCGTTTCCGAGATCAACACCGCGAACCTGCGCCAGATGGAGAGCTTCGTCACGCAGGAGACGCAGCTGTTCCACGACAGTATCCGCGCCAATCTGCGCATCGCCAAGCAGGACGCCACGGACGATGAGCTCGTCTCCGCGTGCAAAAAGGCGGCGGTGCATGACTTTATCATGACCCTGCCGCAGGGCTATGACACGCCGGTCGGCGAGCTCGGCAGCGCGCTCTCCGGCGGCGAGCGCCAGCGGCTCGGCCTCGCGCGGGCGTTTTTGCACGACGCGCCGCTCATGCTGCTCGACGAGCCGACAAGCAACCTTGACAGCCTGAACGAGGCCGTCATCTTGCGCTCGCTGCGCGAGTCGCGCGGGGACAAGACCGTCGTGCTCGTGTCGCACCGCGCGTCGACGATGCGCATCGCGGACAAGGTCTATTCGGTCGAACACGGGAGGATGAGCTGATGGACGACATCGCAAAAAAGCGCGAGCGGGAGAAGACCATGGTCTCCGAGATGATCGCGCTCTACTGCCGCGGAAATCACGGAAGCCGCCGCGGCGCGCTCTGCCCGGACTGCGCCGCGCTGGCCGATTACGCGCGCCAGCGGTCCGAGCATTGCCCGTTCATGGAGACGAAAACGTTCTGCTCGAACTGCCGCGTCCACTGCTACCGTCCGGAAATGCGCGAAAAGATCCGGCAGGTCATGCGCTATTCCGGCCCGCGGATGCTCTTTCACCACCCCGCCGCGGCCATCCGGCACGTCGTCGAGACCCGGCGCGAGAAAAAACGACTGGAGGCGGAACAATGACGCTCAAACGACTCTTTTTCCTCATCCTCGGCTGCCTGAGCCTCGGTCTCGGCTGCGTCGGCGTCGTGCTGCCGGTGCTGCCGACCGTGCCGTTTTTCCTGCTGACGGTGTTCTGCTTCGCAAATTCGTCCCAGCGCCTGCACGACTGGTTCGTCGGGACGCAGCTCTATCACCGCCACCTGGAGTCGTTCGTGCAGAAAAAGGGCATGACGGCCCGCACGAAGGCGACGATCCTCGGCTCCGTCACGGCCCTGATGGCCGTCGGCTTCACGCTCATGCTCCGCCGCGGCCTGTGGGTGCCCTGCGCCATCCTCGCCGCGGTCTGGCTGGGACATTTGGGGTATTTCCTGCTGGGCGTCAAGACGCTCAGGGAAGAGGAGAGCGGGGAGTAGGGAAAAGCGGGCGGCATACGCAAACGATCAACGGATCATATCCGCCCCTACGACTGCGCCCGCGCGTTTGCTGTGCGCCAATTATGGCAAGTGCGTTCCGAATGGCTCCCCTGAAAGGGGAGCTGTCGGCGGAGCCGACTGAGAGGTTGTAGCCCGGCGGCTCCGAGCGGAACGCGGGAACGGGCGACCGCAAGGGTCGCCCCTACGAGTGCATCAGAAATTCGAGGCCGCGCAAAACCTCTCCGTCACGGCTGACGCCGTGCCACCTCCCCTTAAAAGGGGAGGCTTTGGCGCGTGCTCCTATTTCACCGCCCTGCACAACACCGGGCTTCAGCCCGGCGCGCCTTGCGCGTCAATTCGGAGCGTAAGCGAAGAATTGCTCCAGGCGGGATTCACTCCCGCCGTATAGGAATCAAAATCCCACCAGAATAAGAAAAGCACGACTTTCGTCGTGCCACTGCATTTACCGGGCATCTGCCCGGCGCGCCTTGCGCGTCAATTCGCAGCGTAAGCGGAGAATTGTCATAGGCGGGATTCATTCCCGCCGTTAAATGATATAATGGTACCAATAAAGAAGGCACGGCTTAAGCCGTGCCTTCTTTATTGGTGGAGGCGGGGGGAGTTGAACCCCCGTCCGAAAACAATTTGACAACAGTATCTCCGGGCGCAGACGGTTATTTACATTCCCTTACCGTGACGGAAGCCGTCATCCTGCACGGTTTGGTAGCTTCATGATGCATGGTACGCGCAAAGCTTAACGTACGCACGGTCACCACTCAAATCACACCCGAGCCCGGCTCGTGGTCCTTCCGGGGCGGATGGGCCGCTAATTAAGCAGCAGCCAGAACGATGTTATCGTTGTCAGTTAAATTGAAAGTTGCCCGTTTTATAGAGGCCAGGCGCCTCTGCCCGCTGCTCTTGCCTCACTGCCCCCGTCGAAACCGGTACGCCCCCGTGAGGCCCGCCGCAGGCAGCGCTGCGGCGGGAAGTTTATTATAACAACGTTCGTGATTTTGTCAAGCTCAGCCGCGGCCGTACGGGTCGGGCAGCTTCGTCGGGGCGGGGTAGTCCACGCCGTGGGTGTCGACGGTGATGGACTTCATGCGCTGTTCCTCGAGCGGTTCGTCGCGCGGGTTCGTCTTCGTGCCGGCGATGCGGTCGACGACGTCCATGCCCTCGATGACGCGGCCGAAGGCGGCGTACTGGCCGTCGAGGAACTCGCCGTCGGCGTGCATGATGAAGAACTGGCTGCCGGCGGAGTTCGGCGACTGCGAGCGGGCCATGGAGATGACGCCGCGCTTGTGCGAAATGTTGTTCGCGACGCCGTTGAGCTTGAACTCGCCCTTGATGCAGTAGCCCGGGCCGCCCATGCCGTTGCCGAACGGGCAGCCGCCCTGGATCATAAAGCCGGAGATGACGCGGTGGAAGATCTTCCCGTTATAGAAGCCGGCGTTGGCCAGTGCGATGAAGTTGCGCACGGTCTCGGGCGCCTTTTCGGGATAGAGCTCGCAGCGGATGACGCCGCCGTCCTCCATTTCGATGGTTGCGATGGGATTGGTCGGATTGCTTTCCATTTCAGTGATTCCTTTCTTTCATGGCGCGGTCGATCTGCCGCTGCGCTTCTTTTTTTGCGGCGCTCTCGCGCTTGTCATAGAGCTTTTTGCCCTTGCATAGTCCTACCTCGACCTTCACGCGCGCGCCGCGGAAATAGACGCTCAGCGGGATGAGGGAATACCCGTCCTGCCGGACTTTCGCGTAGAGCTGGCTGATCTGCTTTTTGTGCATGAGCAGCCGGCGCGGGCGCATGGGATCCTTGTTGAAAATGTTGCCCTTTTCATAGGGGCTGATATGCATCTGCCGGAGGAAAAGCTCGCCGTCTTTCACGCCGCACCAGGCGTCTTTGAGGTTGAGCGTCCCCAGGCGGATGGATTTGACCTCGGTGCCGTAGAGCTCGATGCCGGCCTCGTAGGTCTCCTCAACGAAATAGTCGTGATAGGCGCTGCGGTTTTTTGCCATGATCTTGATGCCTTGTGATTCCGCCATGTGCGCCTCCTTTCCGGGGTATGCGGGTTATTTTTTGAGCCAGACGAACGTCTTGAAATGGCCGAACATCATCTCGATGCGGTCGAGCGCTTCCTCGACCGTCATGCAGATGCCCAGGTCGTCGTCCGTGCCGTCGTCGGTGAGGATGGCAAAGCCGGCCTCCTCGCCCTCGTAGCCGACGCGGATGGCGTCCTCGTTCGGATCGTCGTCATAGCGGAACTGTGCGACCCAATGACGCATAAAAGATCCCTTCTTTCTATGGAGTCCCGCCGGGGTTAACCGGCGGTTTGGGTATATGTACCTGAAATATCGTCCGGGACGAGCGAGCAGGTGCCCGCCTGTTCGACGGTCAGCGCGCCGCCGGAGAGCGTGAACGTGAGCGTCGTCTCCTCGCCGTAGGAATAGACGGCTTTGGACGGCGTCTGCCCGTCGATGCGGGCCGTGGCCGTCACGACGGAGCCGAGGCCGGAAAGCTGGAACTCGACCGTGTTGTTGTCCGCCCATGCAAGGGCGATGGACACGCCGGTGCCGGCATTTTCAAACGTGCCGTTCCAGTCCGGGATCTCGCCGGAGGCGGGCGCGGGGCCGGGCGCGGTGTTGGTGATGGTGACGTCGTTTGCGTCGGCGCCCTCGGGCGCGTCCGCGTTTGCGACGCCGGCGCCGACGGTCTCCCACGTGAGGTCGACGCTGCCGGTGAAGCCGTCGCACGACAGGGCGACGGTGTAGTCCGCCGGGCCCTCGAGCAGGAGCGTGAAGCTCGTCGACGAGGCGATGCCGTTCCCGGCGTAGACCTCGGCGCCGTCGGAGCCCGAAATGCGGACGGACAGGCTGCCGCGGCCGCGGGAGATGGACGCCGTGAGCGTCGCCGCGGCGCTGTCGCCGACGGAGACGGTTGCCTCGCGCGTGTCCGTCAGGCGGTCACACGAGAGGGAATAGGCGCGCGCGCCGGTCGTCTCGCTGATGATCTCGCCGCCGGAGCAGGCGGCCAGAGCGAGCGCCAGTGCAAGCACGAGCGCAAGCAGAAAACAGCGTTTTTTCATGGCGTTTGCTCCTTTCCTGCGGCGTCTTGGAATAACTCAGTATACCACGGCCTTTGTGAAAAGGCAACAAAGTAAGAGGAACAAATACGTTACAAAGTGTTACTTCTGCGGCGTCTCGAAGTCGAGATACATCATGCTCGGCTGGATGTCCGTGTTGTTCTGGTATTTGCGGCTGTGGTAGCGGTCATAGTCGCCGAGGATGCTGTGGTAATAGATCTGGCAGATCTGCGCGCCGGCATAGATGCGGATGGGCTGGATGCAGAAAATTTCAAGCGTCCAGTACCCGGAAAAGCCGACGTCGCCGAACCCGGCCGTCACGTGGATAAAAAGCCCGAGCCGGCCCGTGGACGAGCGGCCCTCGAGCATGGGGACGAAGCAGTCCGTCTTTGTGTATTCGCGCGTGCGGCCGAGATAGAGCCGGCCCGGCTGGAGCAGAAGACCCTCGGGCGGGATGGTGATCTCGTGCGCGGGGTTCGGCTGCTTCATGTCCAGTATATCATGGTCGTAGACAAGCAATTTGTCGTGCAGGGTCAGGTTGTAGCTGTTCGGATTGAGCTTTTCGGGGTCATACGGCTCAATGATGATCTCCTTGCCGATGTGGCGCTGGATCTCAAGCCCGGAAAGGATCATGGTGCATTCCGCCTTCTTAGAGATTTCGCCCTATTTTACAGTGAATTCATTATAATGTAAAGCCCCGGACGGACAGAGCGCGGGCAAATTTTTTAAGAATTTTCGGATATACTACTGGACAAGTAGGAAATTGCGTGCTATGGTATAGCTACCCCACCCCCGGAGGGGTGTCCAAGAGGTGAACGGAATGAAACAGAAATTTACCGTCACCGGCATGACCTGCGCCGCGTGCAGCGCGCGGGTCGAGAAGGTGACAAACGCGCTGCCGGGCGTCCGGTCGGCGCAGGTCAATCTGCTCGCGGGCTCCATGGTCGTCGATTACGACGAGTCCGCCTGCACGAACGAATCCATCATCCAGGCCGTCACGGCCGCGGGCTACGGCGCGCAGCTTCCCGACGGCGCGGCGGGGTCGCAGAAGCGGACGGACCCGAACGCGGAGGCGCTGAAAAACATGCGCACGCGCATCATCGTCTCGGCGTGCTTTCTTATCCCGCTTTTGTACCTGACGATGGGCCACATGGTGCATCTGCCCGTGCCGCACATTTTCCACGGGACGCACAACGCGCTCATTCTGGCGTTCACGCAGTTTCTCCTGACGCTGCCGATCGTCATCGTCAACCGCACGTACTACATCCGCGGCTTCCGGTCTCTATTCCACCGCGCGCCGAATATGGACAGCCTCATCGCCGTCGGCTCCGGCGCGGCGCTTATTTACGGCGTCGCGGCCATCTACGCCATCGGCTACGGCCTCGGCCATATGGACATGGACATGGACATGGACATGGTCACGCGCTACGCCAACGACCTCTATTTTGAGTCCGCGGCCATGATCCTGACGCTCGTGACGCTCGGAAAATACTTCGAGACGCGCGCCAAGAGCCAGACGGGGCAGGCCATCGCCAAGCTCCTTGAACTCGCGCCCAAGACGGCGACCGTCCGGCGCGACGGGCAGGAGATCACGATCCCGGCCGAGCAGGTCGTGCTCGGCGACCTCGTCGTCGTCCGCCCCGGCGCGGCCATCCCGGTCGACGGCGTCGTGGTCGAGGGCGCGTCGAGCGTCGACGAGAGCGCCCTGACGGGCGAGAGCATCCCGGTGGAAAAGCAGCCGGGCGACCGCGTCGCGGCCGCGACGATCAACAAATCAGGCTATTTCGTGTTCCGCGCCGACAAGGTCGGGCAGGACACGACGCTCTCGCAGATCATCCGCCTCGTCGAGGAGGCCGGCGCGTCCAAGGCGCCGATCTCGCGCCTGGCCGACAAGATCGCGGGCGTGTTCGTGCCGGTCGTCATGTCCATCGCGCTCGTCGCGTGCATCGCGTGGCTCATCGCGGGCAAGCCGTTTGAGTTTGCGCTGACGATCGCCATCGCCGTGCTCGTCATCTCCTGCCCGTGCGCGCTGGGGCTGGCTACGCCGGTCGCCATCATGGTCGGCACGGGCCGCGCCGCGCAGCTCGGCATCCTCTTCAAGAGCGCCGAGGCGCTCGAGACGCTGCACAAGGTCGACGCCGTCGTGCTCGACAAGACGGGCACGCTGACGGAGGGCAAGCCCGTCGTGACGGACCTCGCGCCCGAGGGCATTTCCGAGCGCGAGCTTTTGGATATCGCCGCCGCGCTCGAGCAGCCGAGCGAGCATCCGCTCGCCGAGGCCGTGCTGAAAAAAGCGGCCGACGAGGGCATCATCCCGCAGGCTGTGCATGAATTTCAGGCCGTGTCCGGCCGCGGCGTGACCGGCACGGTCGGCGGCGCGCGGTATTTCGCGGGCAACGAGGCCTATCTGAAGGAAAACGGCATCGCGTACCCGGACGGCGTGACCGACCGCTTCGCGCGGCAGGGCAAGACGCCGCTGCTGTTCGCGTCGGAGGAGAAGTTCCTCGGCGTCGTCGCCGTGCAGGACGTGCCGAAGGCGACGTCGCGCGCGGCCGTGGCTGCGTTTGAGAAAATGGGCCTTGAGGTCTGGATGCTCACGGGCGACCACGCCGTGACGGCCGAGGCCATCGCGCGCGATCTCGGCATCTCGCACGTCGTGCCGGAGGTCCTGCCGGGCGACAAGCTCGCGCACGTCAAGGCGCTCCAGGCGCAGGGCAAGCGCGTTGCCATGGTCGGCGACGGCATCAACGACGCGCCCGCGCTCACGCAGGCGGACGTCGGCATCGCCATTGGCGCGGGCACGGACGTCGCGGTCGAGTCGGCGGACGTCGTGCTCATGCGCTCGGATCTTCTCGACGCCGTCCACGCCGTCGAGCTCTCGCGCGCCGTCATCCGCAACATCAAAATGAACCTCTTCTGGGCGTTCTTCTACAACTCGCTCGGAATTCCGATCGCGGCCGGCGTGCTCTATCCGGCGCTCGGCCTGAAGCTCAACCCGATGATCGGCGCGCTCGCGATGAGCCTGAGCTCCGTGTGCGTCGTGTGCAACGCGCTGCGCCTGCGGCTTTTCAAGCCGCGCGCGCTCGATGTGTCCGCTTCGGCGGGAAATCCCGCCGTGGAAGTAAAAACTATGGAACCGAAGAAAGGAGAATCTGTTATGGCGACAGAACTCAAAATCGAAGGCATGATGTGCGGCCACTGCAAGGCGGCCGTGGAAAAGGCGCTCTCGGGCGTCGAGGGCGTCACGGGCGTGACGGTCGACCTCGAGGGCAAAAAGGCGACCGTTGAGGGCGCGGCCGACCGCGCGGCGCTCGAGAAAGCCGTCACGGACGCCGGCTACGAGGTCGTCGGCTGATGCGCGCGGACGCGGACGCCGTCTCGCGCCTTTTAAAGACCGCGCGCGGGCAGATCGACGGCGTCGTGAAAATGGTCGAGGACGACCGCTACTGCATGGACGTCTACAACCAGATCCTCGCCGCGCAGGCCATCCTGACCAAGGCGAGCAAGCTCGTCCTGCGCGCGCACATCGAGGGCTGCGTCGCAAACTCCTTCGAGTCCGGCGACCCGGACGACGCGAAAAAGAGCATCGACGAGCTCATGGGCGTCATCGACAAACTGAGCAAATAATTTTCCTCGGGCGCGCAGAATTTTTCTGCGCGCCCCACTTTATTTTTCTGTCGCAATGTGGCATAATGCAGTAATAAAGTAATTTTCACCATTGGGGGCGACAATTATGGGGATGACAATGACCCAGAAGATCCTGGCGGCGCACGCCGGGCTGGCGGAGGTGCACGCGGGCGACCTCATCGAGGCGAAGCTCGACCTCGTGCTCGGCAACGACGTCACGACGCCGGTGGCCATCACCGAATTTGAAAACGCGGGCTTCACGCACGTGTTCGACCGCGACAAGATCGCCATCGTGCTCGACCATTTCACGCCGTGCAAGGACATCAGCGCGGCGAAGCTGTCGCAGCAGGCGCGCGACTTTGCGCAGAAACACAATATCACGCATTTCTACGACGTCGGTACGATGGGCATCGAGCACGCACTGCTTCCGGAAAAAGGCCTCGTCGCGGCGGGCGAGCTCGTCATCGGCGCGGACTCGCACACGTGTACATACGGCGCGCTCGGCGCGTTTTCCACCGGCGTCGGCTCGACGGATATGTGCGCCGGCATGGCCGCGGGCATCAACTGGTTCAAGGTCCCGTCTGCCATCCGCTTTGAGCTGACCGGCAGCTTGCCGGACGACGTCTCGGGCAAGGACGTCATTCTGCACATCATCGGCATGATCGGCGTGGACGGCGCGCTCTACAAATCCATGGAGTTCACGGGCCCGGGCGTCGCGTCGCTTTCGATGGACGACCGGTTCACCATCGCGAACATGGCCATCGAGGCCGGCGCGAAAAACGGCATTTTCCCGGTGGACGAAAAGACGGTCGAATACATGACCGGCCGCGTGACGCGCCCGTACACCGTCTTTGACACCGACCCGGACGCCGAGTATGAAAAGACCATCACGATCCATCTTTCCGACCTCGAGCCGACCGTCAGCCTGCCGCATCTGCCGTCGAACACGAAAAAGGTGTCCGAGGTCCGCGGCCTGCACATCGACCAGGCCGTCATCGGCTCGTGCACGAACGGGCGAATCTCCGACCTTCGCGCGGCCGCGGCCGTGCTGCGCGGCCGCAAGGTCGCGCCGGGCGTGCGCTGCATCGTCATCCCGGCCACGCAGGACGTGTATTTGCAGGCCATGCGCGAGGGGCTCATCGAGACGTTCATCGAAGCCGGCGCCGTCGTCTCCACGCCGACGTGCGGCCCGTGCCTCGGCGGCCACATGGGCGTCCTGGCCGAGGGCGAGCGCGCCGTGTCCACGACGAACCGCAACTTCGTCGGCCGCATGGGCCACGTCAAGAGCGAGGTCGTCCTCGCGTCGCCGGCCGTTGCCGCCGCGTCCGCCGTCGCGGGCGGGCTGTGCGCGCCGGGCGATCTTTGAGAAAGGGGAGAGCGAACGATGAAATTCACCGGTAATGTGTTCAAATACGGCTCGAACGTCGACACGGACGTCATCATTCCCGCGCGCTATCTCAACGCGCCGGACCATGCCGCGCTCGCGTCGCACTGCATGGAGGACATCGACACGGACTTCGTCAAGACCGTGCAGCCCGGCGACATCATGGTCGCCGAGTGGAACTTCGGCTGCGGCTCTTCGCGCGAGCACGCGCCCGTGGCCATCGCGGCCAGCGGCATCTCGGCCGTCATCGCCTCGAGCTTTGCCCGCATTTTCTACCGCAACGCCATCAACATCGGCCTGCCGATCTTAGAGTGCCCCGAGGCCGCCGCGGCCATCTCGAAGGGCGACCGCGTCACGGTCGACACCGACACGGGCGAGATCGTCGACGAGACGACGGGGCAGACGTTCCACGCGCTGCCGTTCCCGCCGTTCATCACGGAGATCATCGAGGCCGGCGGCCTTCTGAAAAGCCTGAAAGCGAGGGGACTGTAATGGAGTTCAAAATTGCGCTCATCCGGGGCGACGGCATCGGCCCCGAGGTCGTGAACCAGGCCGTGCGCGTCATGGACCGCATCGGCGTGCGCTTCGGCCATACATTTTATTATACGGATGTGCTCATGGGCGGCTGCGCCACGGACGCCGTCGGGAAGTCCTATCCGGACGGCACGGCCGAGAAGTGCCGCGCGTGCGACGCCGTGCTGCTCGGCGCCGTCGGCGGCCCGAAGTGGGACGGCGTGAGCGCCGAAAAGCGCCCGGAGGCCGCGCTGCTCGCCATCCGCAAGGACCTCGGCCTGTACGCGAACCTGCGCCCGGCCACGCTCCGCCCGGCGCTCAAATCCGCAAGCCCCCTCAAGGCTGAGACAGCCGAGCGCGGCATCGACCTCATGATGGTCCGCGAGCTGACGGGCGGCATCTACTTCGGCAAGCGCAACCGCTACCAGACCATCGACCGCGGCGTCGAGTGCACGGACCTCATGGCGTACTCCGAGATGGAGATCGAGCGCATCGGCCGCCGCGCCTTTGAGCTGGCGCGCCTTCGCCGCAAAAAGCTCGCGTCTGTCGACAAGGCCAACGTGCTCGAGACGAGCCGCCTGTGGCGCAGCGTCATGCACCGGCTGAGCGCGGAGTATCCGGACGTCGAGTATTCCGACGTGCTCGTCGACAACTGCGCCATGCAGCTCGTGCGCGACCCGTCGCAGTTCGACGTCGTCGTGACGGAGAACATGTTCGGCGATATTCTCTCCGACGAGGCGTCCATGGTCACGGGCTCCATCGGCCTGCTGCCGTCGGCCTCCATCGGCGACGGCGCGCCGGGCCTCTACGAGCCGATCCACGGCTCCGCGCCGGACATTGCGGGGCAGGACAAGGCCAACCCCATCGCGACGATCCTGTCCGCGGCCATGATGTTCCGCTACTCGTTCCACCTGCCGGACGAGGCGGACGCCATTGAAAACGCCGTCGACGCCGTCCTGGCCGAGGGCTACCACACGGCCGACTTCGCCGGCCGCGGCGATCCCATCGGCACGGCCGCCATGGGCGACCTCATCGTGGGCAAACTTTAATTTCGGAATTTGCAATATCCAGACCGAAAAATTTCGGTCTGGATATTTTTTGACATGAATTTGCAAACGAAATTCTTGCAAATTTCAAAATGACGCGAAAATTGCAGTATTTTTTAAGTTTTCACTTGCATTTTTGCAAGTGGCAGGTTATAATCTGTGCGAAAGATATGATGAAGCTTTAGAAAGGTAGGATCTCATGAAGCCATTGTCCACCGTAGCGTCCGCGGTCGCCCCGTCGAGCACGCTTGCGATCGATGCGCTGTTCAAGCAGATGAAGGCCGACGGCATTGATGTCGTCGGCTTTGGTGCGGGCGAGCCGGATTTTCCGACGCCGGAGCACATCAAACAGGCCGCGGTGCGCGCCATCGCGGAAAACAAGACGAAATACACCGCCGCGTCCGGCACCGTCGAGCTCAAGGAGGCCATCTGCCGCCGCATGAAGGCTGACTATGACCTCGACTACGCGCCGGAAAACGTGTTCACCTCGTCCGGCGCGAAGCACGTGGTCTACCTCGCGCTGTGCGCGATCTTAAACCCCGGCGACGAGGTCATCCTGCCCGCGCCGTTCTGGGTGAGCTACATTGAAATGGTCCGCCTGGCCGGCGGCGTGCCCGTCGTCGTCGAGACGACGGAGGAAGAGCACTTCAAGCTCAGCCCCGAAAAGCTCGCCGGCGCCATCACGGACAAGACGAAGTGCCTCATGCTCAATAACCCGTCCAACCCGACCGGCATGCTCTATTCCGAGGCCGAGCTTCGCGCGTTGGCGGATGTTTGCCTGAAGCACGACCTCTACGTCATCGCCGATGAGATCTACGCGACGCTCGTCTACGACGGCTGCAAGTTCACCTCGTTCCCGACGCTCGGCGAGGACGTGAAAGAGCACACCATCCTGATCAACGGCGTGTCGAAGGCCTACGCCATGACCGGCTGGCGCATCGGCTACGCGCTTGCAAACCGCGAGATCGCGGGCGTCATGGGCCGCTTTGCGAGCCATTCGACGGGCTCTGCGTCCACCGTGTCGCAGTGGGCGGCCATCGCCGCCTTAAACGGCCCGCAGGACGAGGTCGAGACCATGCGCCAGGCGTTTGAGCAGCGCAGAACGTACCTTGTCGACCGCATCAATGCCATGGACGGCGTCTCGTGCCTCAAGCCCGAGGGCGCGTTCTACGTCATGATGAACGTCAGCGGCCTCTACGGCCGCACGTTCGGCGGCATCACGGTCAAAGACGGCGACAGCTTCGCCGACGCGTTTTTGCACACCGGCCTCGTCGCCGTCGTGCCCGGCTCGGGCTTCTGGGCGCCGGACTATGTCCGCTGGAGCTACGCCACCGGCATGGACACGATCAAGGCCGGCTGCGACCGGCTGGAAAAGTTCCTGAAAGGGTAGTAATTTCGCGGGAAATCGTGTATAATCAGCGTACTGTGACCAACGGTACGCTGATTTTTATTTTGGAGGGATCGCAATGGCAACCAACGGCTACGAGAGCCCGCTCTCCTCGCGCTATGCCAGCGAAGAGATGCTGTATCTGTTCTCGCCCGATAAGAAGTTCACCACCTGGCATGAGCTCTGGATCGCGCTGGCCCGCGCGGAGAAGAATCAGGGCCTGCCCATCACGCAGGAGCAGATCGACGAGATGGTCGCCCACAAGGACGAGATCGACTATCCGCTCGCCGCGCAGAAGGAAAAAGAGCTCCGCCACGACGTCATGGCGCACATCCACGCCTACGGCGCGCACTGCCCGACGGCCATGCCCATCATCCACCTCGGCGCAACGAGCTGCTACGTCGGCGACAACACCGACATGATCTTAATGCGCGAGGGCCTTTACATCATCCGCGACAAGCTCGTCAATCTCATCGACCGCCTCGCCGTGTTCGCCGATCAGTATAAGTCGCTGCCCACGCTCGGCTACACGCATTTCCAGCCCGCGCAGATGACGACGGTCGGCAAGCGCGCGAGCCTCTGGCTCAACGACCTGCTGCTCGACCTTGAAGAGGTCGAGTACCGCATCTCCACGCTCAAGCTCCTCGGCTCGAAGGGCACGACCGGCACGCAGGCCAGCTTCCTCGAGCTGTTCGACGGCGACCGCGACAAGGTCCGCGCCGCCGAGAAGGAGATCGCCGCGGACTTCAACTTCGACGACGTCGTGCCCGTCTCCGGCCAGACGTATTCGCGCAAGACGGACTCGTTTGTGCTGAACACGCTCTCCGGCATCGCGCAGTCGGCCGGCAAATTCGCGACGGATCTGCGCCTGCTCGCGCACATGAAGGAGATCGAGGAGCCGTTCGAGCGCAATCAGGTCGGCTCGTCGGCCATGCCGTATAAGCGCAACCCGATGCGCTGCGAGCGCATCTGCTCGCTGGCGCGCTACGTCATCTGCGACGCGCTCAACCCGGCGTTCACGGCCTACAACCAGTGGTTCGAGCGCACGCTCGACGACTCGGCCAACAAGCGCATCTCCATCCCGGAGGCGTTCCTCGCCGTCGACGCCATCCTCAATATCTATCTGAACGTCGCCAGCGGCCTTGTCGTCTACGAAAAGGTCATCCACAAGCACGTCATGGAGGAGCTGCCGTTCATGGCGACGGAGAACATCCTCATGGACGCCGTCCGCGCCGGCGGCAACCGGCAGGAGCTGCACGAGCGCATCCGCCAGCACGCCATCGCGGCCGGCAAGGCCGTGAAGGAGGAGGGCCGCGACAACGACATGATCGACCGCATCGCGTCCGATCCCGCCTTCGGCCTCACGCGCGAGCAGATCATGGCCAGCATGAAGCCCGAGGCGTACATCGGCTGCTGCCCGGAGCAGGTGACGGACCTCATCGAGACCTACGTCGAGCCGATGCGCAAAAAATACGCCGACGTGCTCAGCGGCAGGACCTACGACCTGAAAGTTTGATTTGACAGAATGCGCCAAGCGCAATATAATGACCGCTGTGCGCGCGCCCAAACATCCGGCGCGCACGGCTAGGAGGAAGTCAACCGAATGAAAAAGAGTGTTATTTCAGTCGTTGTCATCTTCGCGCTGACGGCTCTTTTCGTTGTGACCGCCCTGTGCGGCCTCAACCTGGGCTTTGTGAAGATCGACAGCGTCCGTGACGGCGTGCCGCTGGGCCTGGACCTTGTCGGCGGCGCCGAGATCACGTACGAGGCCACCGGCGCGACCGACGAGGAGATCGCCGACGGCATGGAGAGCGCCGTTGCCATGCTGCGCCAGCGCTGCAACGACCTCGGCTACACCGAGGCGAACGTCTACCGCGCCGGTTCGACGCAGATCGTCGTCGAGCTGCCGGACGTGTCCGACCTTGAGAGCGCCGTCCAGGACCTCGGCACGACGGCCGTCATCGAGTTCCGCGACGCCGACGGCACCGTCTGGCTGAGCGGCGGCGACATCAAGAAGGCGACGTATGAGTACGGTCCCGTCGACAATTCCGGCCTCTCGACGCACCACGTCAAGCTCGAGTTCACGGCCGAGGGCACCGAGAAGTTCACGGCCGCGACGAAGGCCGTCGCCAGCCGCTCCGGCTCGGACAACTACCTGGACATCGTCATGGACGGCGAGTCCATCTCCCGCCCGTATGTTGAGAAGTCGAAGTACGCCTCGACGGGCATCAACTCCGACACGGCCATCATCACGCTCGGCTCGAACGCGACGGCCGACGCCGCGTCGTACCTCGCCAGCATCATCACCGCCGGCCAGCTGCCGTTCTCCATGGAGTGCGTCAAGCTCCAGCAGGTCGGCGCGCAGCTCGGCGAAAAGAGCCTGTCCACGAGCCTGATGGCCGGCCTCATCGGCATCGCGCTCGTCATGGTCTACATGATCATCATGTACCGCGTCATGGGCGTTGTGTCCTGCATCGCGCTGACGATGTACACGGCGCTGTTCTGCATCGTCCTGTCCGTCGGCAAGATCAACCTGAGCCTGCCGGGCATCGCCGGCATCATCCTGACCATCGGCATGGCCGTCGACGCGAACGTCGTCATCTACGAGCGCGTCCGCGAGGAGCTGCGCGCCGGCAAGGGCCTGCGCTCG
>CAVFYN010000132.1:0-4850 GCA_963626425.1 Bacteroidaceae bacterium | reverse complement strand
CAGTTCTCCGGCGGCATGAAGCAGCGCGTCGTCATCGCCATCGCCCTGGCCTGCAACCCGCAGCTGCTCATTGCCGACGAGCCGACGACCGCGCTCGACGTCACCATTCAGGCACAGGTGCTTGACATGATGGTGCGCCTTCGCGAGGAGCATGGGACATCCATGCTCATGATCACGCACGATCTCGGTATCGTCGCAGAGGTCTGCGATATGGTCGCCGTCATCTACGCCGGTCACGTTATTGAGTACGGCGATCTGGAGGACATTTTTGAAAACACGCGCCATCCGTATACGCGCGGCCTGTTCGACTCGCTGCCGAACCTGGCCGACCGGCATCAGAAGCTGAAGCCGATCCCGGGGCTTATGGCCGATTCGCGCAATCTGCCCGCAGGGTGCGCGTTCAGCCCGCGCTGCCGTTTTGCGACGGATCAATGCCGCGCAGAAAAGCCGCCGCGTACGTACCGGAATGAGCATCACTACGTAGAGTGTCATCTCTACAGCGAGAACAACATCGGAGAGGCGGTGTGGGACCGTGAATGAGCCGCTGCTCGAGGTTAAAAACCTCAAAAAGTACTTCAAAACACCGCGCGGGATGCTGCATGCGGTCGACGACGTGTCGTTTACGATCGGGCGCGGCAAAACGCTCGGCATCGTCGGCGAGTCCGGCTGCGGCAAATCGACGCTCGGACGCACGATCCTGCGTCTGACGGAGCCGACAAGCGGGCAGATCCTGTTCGAGGGCCGCGACATCGCCGCGCTCTCGCGCGAGCAGATGCGCCGGCAGCGGCGGGATATGCAGATCATTTTTCAGGATCCGTATTCCTCGCTTGACCCGCGGAAAACCGTCAGCCAGACCATCCGCGAACCGCTGGTCCTAAACCGCGTCTGCAAGGGGCGCGATGAGCTGGATGGCCGAGTTGCCGAGCTGATGGAGACGGTCGGCCTTGCGGAAAATCTAGCGGGAACATATCCGCACGAGCTCGACGGCGGCCGCCGTCAGCGCATCGGCATCGCCCGCGCGCTGGCTATGGGGCCGAAATTTATCGTGTGCGACGAGCCGGTCTCCGCGCTCGACGTGTCCATACAGGCGCAGATCCTCAACCTGATGCAGGAGCTTCAGGAGCGGCTCGGTCTGACGTACATTTTCATTACGCATGACCTGTCGGTCGTCAACTATTTCTCGGATGAGATCGCGGTCATGTACCTCGGCCAGATGGTCGAAAAAGCGCCGGCGGAGGCGCTGTTCGACCGACCGATGCACCCATATACGCAGGCGCTGCTCTCGGCCATCCCGGTACCGAGCATCCGCAACCGAAAAAAACGCATCATCTTAAAGGGCGAGCTGACGAGCCCGGTCGATCCGAAGCCCGTCTGCCGATTCGCAGACCGCTGCATCTATGCAACCGACCGCTGCCGCGCCGAGGAGCCGCAGCTGACAGAGCTTACGCCCGGCCACTTCGTCTCCTGCTTCCGCGCGCAGGAGCAGGGCGGCTGAACTTCAATTGACAGGAGAGAGACCATGCAGATCGCAAAAGAAAACTACGCATTTGTACAGAGATATTACGAAGACCCGTCCTCGCCGACCGGCTATTCGATGCGGCTGATGTACGTCGCGGACGACTCCGTGCGGACCGTCCCGATGAGCCGGGAATACTGGGACATTCTGCACACGGAAGAATACATATTCCCGCTCGTGCAGGAGAATATGATCCTGCCGAAGTATGACGCGGAGGGTGTCCTGACCGGCGGTGCAAAGCCGGAGCCGGGCAACGGCTATTTCGGCGCATATCGCTGCGGCTGCCCGCGCGGCTTCGGCACGATCCTGCGCGTGGAAGATAACCGGATCATCGTCGACGGCAAACGCTTCAACGAGCTGCTCGGCGAAAACCTCATCGCGTTTTACAATACATACCGCTACGGCTCGTTCCCGGCTGTTCCAAACGAGGATCTCGTCTTTGAGATGACCGACGATGTCGGCATTTACTGTCTGGACTTCTTCGGCGGCGACCGCTATCAGAAGCGCCGCAGCAAATGGTACCTCAACGACGTGCTCCGCAACAATAAAAACTGCTACTGGCTCAATCTGTTCGACGTCTGGAACGGCGAGGGCAAGGTCGACCAGATCGTCATGTTCCGCCAGCCGCCTAAGGGGCCTGACGCAACGGCCGGCAATCTGAACGAAGTCAAGCTGACGAACGCGCAGCGTTTTGAGCAGGCCAGCGGCTCGCGCTATGAGGACGAGCGCTGGTTTGCGGACTGAAAGGAGAACACCATGCTGATCGAACGCGACAAAGTCGGATTCATCCAGCGATTCTGGGAGGAGCCGTCCAGCCCGACGGGCTATCGGATCGAATATCTGGTCGGAAGTGAGCTTCGCCGGTATCCGTGCACGAAGGAATACTGGGATCTTCATCTGTCCGACGAGTACATTTTCCCCATGATCACGGAGACGCCGCAGGTCATGCTCTTCGACGAAAACGGCTATGCCTGCGGCAAGAAAAAGCCGGAGCCCGGCGTCGACTTCTACGGTGAATACGGCTTCGGCTGCCCGAAGGGGTTTGGCTATCTCTACCGGATCGAAGGGAACAAGCTCATCATAGACGGCGACCGCTTCAACGACCTTATGGAGCACGACGGCATCGCGCACTACGGTCACTATGCCATCGGCTCATTCGCTCCGATCGAGCGGGGGCAGCACGTCTTTGAGCTGACGGATGATCTTGCCATCTACTGCCTGGACTTCTACGGCGGCGACCGCTGTCAGAAAAAGCGCGATCTGTGGTACCTCAATGACGTGCTCAAGAACAACAAGAACTGCTACTGGCTCAACATCTATGACTTCTGGAACGGCGAGGGAAAGATCGACCAGGTCGTCATGTTCCGCCAGCCGCCCAAGGGGCCCGACGCAACAGCCGGCAACCTCGGAGAGCGCGGCATGACGCTCACCGAGCGCTTCCGTGAGGCGACCGGCTCGGATTACGCCGACGAGCAGTACCGCACGACCTGACTTACGCATATCCGAACCCGGCTGCGCATAGAATTTCCCAGACGCCTGCGAGGGGGAGGGATTCGGTGTGATGTGTCGGGTGACGGAGCTGCGGTGCAAGGAGGTCATCAACATCTCGGACGGGAGCCGGCTGGGGTATGCGAACGATGTGGAGTTCGACGTGCTCTCGGGGAAGATCGTTTCGATCATCGTGCCGGGGCCGTGCCGGTTTTTCGGGCTGTTCGGGCGGGAGGACGACTACGTCATCCCGTGGCAGGCCATCCGGCGCATCGGGGAGGACATCATTCTGGTCGAGGTCCGGCCCGAGCAGATCCGCTGCCCGCGGAAAAAGAAGAGCTGGCTGTAAAAAAAGCGCCCTGCACGGCTTGTGCAGGGCGCTTTTGGTATTCACGCAGCGGGCAGGCCCATGGCGCGGCGGGTGTCGCGCGGGACGCGGCCGAGCAGCCAATAGTAGCGCAGGCGCCAGTAGGCGCGGCAGCGCAGCGGGCGGTCGAATTTCAAGAGCTTGTCGATGAACGCGTGCAGGGCGCGGATCTCATAGGGCGCGAGCGCCTCGCCGCCGTAGTACGCCTTTTCCAGCAGGGAGACGGCGCGCTTGTAGTCGCCGGGGTTCACGCCCGGGATGCGGTCGGGGAGGGCAGCGTCGAGCTCGTCGACCTGCCAGCCGAGGCAGGCGTCCACGCCGCGCAGGGCGAGGATGGCATAGATGTATCCGGCGAGCATCCGCACGCGCTCGGCGCTGTCCGCGCGGCCGAATTTTGCGCGGGAGACGGCCAGGTGGACAAGCCGTCCGACCTCGAGCACGACGACCAGCACCGTCAGGATCAGCACGAGCGCGGCCAGCAGGCCGAGCACGATGAGCGCGACGTTTTTCGCGACGGCCGCGGCGCTCGGCAGCGGGTGCGACGTCGTCTCACCCGGTTCGCTCAGGCCGTCGGCGATGGACTGCGAATTGTCCAGCGAGGCCGTCTTGTGCACGGCGTCGGGCATGGCGACCATCTGCTGGAGCGTGAGCGCGTCGAAGTAATATCCCGGCGTCACGTCGACCGGCAGCCAGCCGATGCCGTCAAAATAGACCTCGACCCACGCGTGCGCGTCCTGCGGCGTGAGCTCCGCGGCCGTCTGGCCGCTCGCGGCGGCTGCGGCGGCGGAGAGGTAATAGCCCTCGACATAGCGCGCCGGGATGCCGTGGCAGCGCAGCGCCTGCACGGCGGCCGATGCGTAGAGCGCGGCGTTGCCCGCGCGCGAGGTCGTGAGGAAATAGGCGATGGGATCCTCGCCGTCCGGCGCGGTCTGCGGCGCGCGCGTGTAGGTGATGTGCTCCTCCAGACAGTCGCGCACGTGGGCAACCGCGCTGTAGACGCCGTCCTGCTCGGGGTCATAGTCGTCCCAGAACAGCGCGTCGAGCAGCGGCTTGAGCGACGAATCGGCAGTCGTATACGTGTCATAGACAAAGTCGCGGTAGACGGCCTCGGACGCGCAGTAGGCCTTCTGCTCGTCCGTCTCCGGATCGCTGACCCACGCGGCGCGGACGGTCAGCTCCGCCGGGCGGCCGGACGAGCGCTCGTCGAGTGAGTAGATCGTCGCGCCGAACAGGCCGCTCGGGCGCACGCGCGCGTCGCGGTCGTCGCGCGACTGCGTCAGGTACGTCTGCGAGAGGGAGATGGGCAGGTACATATAATACCGCGAGGCGTCGCCGACCTGGACGATGACGCGGTTGACCTCCGGCGCATCCTCGCCCGAGAGGGCGTAGTACTGCGCCGACTGCGTCAGCGGGTCAAAGCCCTGCTCGGTGAGATAGCGGAGCATGCCGGAATACGTCCCGCCGTAGTCGGACGCGCGC
>CAVFYN010000131.1:0-3899 GCA_963626425.1 Bacteroidaceae bacterium | reverse complement strand
GCGTGGAGTCGTCGCTCGGCAGCAACCGGCTTTTAAAAGAAGGCGCGCTGTTCGCCGAATCCGGCTGGGATGTCGCGCGGGAATACATCCATCTCTTCCCGGAAAAGCTGCATGAATACACGGGCTCTGTCAGCGTCGGCCTCGCCCCGGACGAGCAGCCCGGCGCGCACGAGGCGGCCCTTCCCCGCGTGGCGAGCGACGTGCAGACGCCGGCAGGATCTGACAAGAAATCCGTTGACAACGGCAAACCGAGGGTTTATATTGACCTACGAGATAAAATGGACGACCTGTCCCAGGACGAGCGGGCCATCGTCTCGCTGCTCGCCGACGGCGAGCGCAGCGTGGACGAGCTGATCGATCAGGCGCAGATACCGGCCTCCCGCATCCTCGCGTCGCTGACGCTTCTGGAGGTCCGGGGCTTCGTCGTCCGACTGGCCGGGCGGCGCTACCGCCTTGCCTATCAGCAGGAGGAGCCGGACGCGCTCCCCTGAAAAACGGAGGAATACCATGGCGAAAACAGCATCGAATCTCGTCATCGTGGAGTCGCCTTCCAAGGCGAAAACGATCGGAAAATATCTCGGGCCGGACTATCAGGTCAAGGCCTGCATGGGCCACCTGCGCGATCTTCCCAAGAGCGTGATGGGCGTGGACCTCGAGCACGACTTTGAGCCGGAATACCAGCCGCTCAAGGGCAAAGAGGACATCATCGAGGACCTCCAGAAGTCCGCCGACAAGGCCAAGACCGTCTATCTCGCGACCGACCCGGACCGCGAGGGAGAGGCCATTTCGTGGCACTTAAAAGAGCTTCTGCAGCTGCCGGACGACAAGGCCCGGCGCGTGACGTTCAACGAGATCACGAAGAACGTCGTCACCGATTCCATCAACAAGCCGCGCGACATCGACCACGACCTGGTCGACGCGCAGCAGGCGCGCCGCATTCTCGACCGCATCGTCGGCTATCAGCTCAGCCCGCTTCTGTGGAAAAAGATCCGCAAGGGCCTGTCCGCCGGCCGCGTGCAGTCCGTCGCGACGCGCCTTGTCGTTGACCGCGAGGAGGAGATACGCGCCTTCGTCCCGCAGGAATACTGGACCATCGAGGTCCAGCTGGACCGCGTGGACAAGCCCGGCACGTTCACCGCGAAATATTTCGGCGAGGAGAAAAAGCGTGAGCTCGGCAGCGAGGCCGAGGCCGACGCTATTTTAAATGATGTAAAGTCCGCGCCGTTCACCGTCAAGACCGTCAAGCGCACGGAGCGCAAAAAGTCGCCCGCGCCGCCGTTTATCACCTCGACGCTCCAGCAGGAGGCCTCGCGCAAGCTCAACATGACGCCGCGCCGCACGATGACCATCGCGCAGCAGCTCTACGAGGGCGTCGACATCACGGGCGAGGGTACGATCGGTCTCATCACGTATATGCGTACCGACTCGCTGCGCCTTTCCGAGGAGGCGCTGTCCGCCGCGGGCGAGTTCATCACCTCGCGCTACGGCAAGGCGTATTACAACGGCGCGCGCACGTACAAGTCGAAAAACAACGCGCAGGACGCGCACGAGGCCATCCGCCCGAGCGTCGTCCGGCTCGATCCGGAGTCCATCAAGGGCGACCTGACGCGCGAGCAGTACCGGCTCTACAAGCTCATCTGGAGCCGCTTTCTGGCCTGCCAGATGGCCGACGCCATCTACGACGCCGTCGCCATCGACTGCGAGTCGGCCGGGCACCTGTTCCGCGCCAACCACCAGAGCGTGAAATTCACCGGCCACACGGCCGTCTACGAAGAGGGCCGCGACGACGAGCAGGAGGAAAAGCCGACGCCGCTGCCCGACCTTGCCGAGGGCGAGCCGCTCGTGCTCGGAAAAACGGACAAGGCGCAGCACTTCACCCAGCCGCCGTCGCGCTACACCGAGGCCATGCTCGTGCGCGCCATGGAGGAAAAGGGCGTCGGCCGCCCGTCGACGTACGCGTCCATCGTCGCGACGATCCAGGACCGCGAGTACGTCAACAAGCAGGACAAGCGCCTGTTCCCGACGCCGCTCGGCGAGGTCGTCACCGGCCTGATGAAAGAGCGCTTCCGCGACGTCATCGACGTGGAATTCACCGCCGGCATGGAGAGCCGCCTCGACGAGGTCGAGGCCGGCAAGATCCCGTGGAAAAAGGTCCTGCGGGACTTCTACGGCGACTTCCACCAGGAGATGCTCGACGCCGAGGAGGCCCTCAAGGACACGCGCATCAAGGTGCCCGACGAGGTCACCGACGAGATCTGCGAGCTGTGCGGCCGCAACATGGTCGTCAAGACGGGCCGGTTCGGCAAGTTCCTGGCCTGCCCGGGCTATCCGGAGTGCAAGAACACGAAGCCCATCGTCGAAAAAATGCCCGGCCGCTGCCCGAAGTGCGGCTCGACGATCTTAAAGCGCAAGAGCAAGAAGGGCTACGCCTACTACGCCTGCGAGCGCGGACGCGACTGCGGCTTTATGACGTGGGACGTCCCGACGGCCGAGGACTGCCCGAAGTGCGGCCAGACGATGTTCAAAAAATCCGGCCGCGACCGCATGACGCCGTTCTGCATCAACGAAGCGTGCGAGAACTTCCTGCCCGAGGACAAGCGCGGCTATAAGCGCAAGGCCCCGCCCGCCACGCCCGCGACGGTCGACACCGCCGAGATCGTGACTGAGCCCGAGCCGGAGAAAAAGCCGGCCGCGAAGAAGTCCACGGCGGCGAAAAAATCCACGACGACCAAGAAGTCGACCACGACGAAAAAGACGACCGCGGCCAAGAAATCCACGGCCGCGAAAAAGACCACGACCGCGAAGAAGACCACGACGAAGAAATCGACGGCGAAGAAAACCGCGGAGAAAGAGGCGGACAATGGCTGAAGTGACCGTTGTCGGCGCGGGCCTTGCCGGGTGCGAGGCCGCGTGGCAGATCGCCCGGCAGGGCGTCGCCGTCCGCCTTTATGAAATGAAGCCGGAGAAAATGACTCCGGCGCACCACTCCGCGCTCTTCGCCGAGCTCGTCTGCTCGAACTCGCTGCGCGGCGACGGGCTGCACAACGCCGTCGGCCTCCTCAAAGAGGAGCTTCGCCGCCTCGGCAGCCTCATTTTGGACTGCGCGGAGAAAACGCGCGTCGAGGCCGGCGGCGCGCTGGCCGTCGACCGCGAGGGCTTTTCCCGCCTTGTGACGGAGCGCATCCGCGAAAATCCGCTCATCACCGTCGTCCCCGGCGAGGTGACGGAAATCCCGCAGGGCCCGGCCGTCATCGCGTCCGGCCCGCTGACGAGCGACGCGCTCGCCGCGGCCATTTCCGACTATTTCGGCGGCGCGGACTATCTGAGCTTTTACGACGCGGCCGCGCCGCTCGTGACATACGAGTCCATCGACATGGACAGTGCGTGGCTCGCCTCGCGCTATGACCGCGGCAGCGCGGACTACATCAACTGCGCCCTGGATCCGGACGAGTACGCCGCGTTCGTGCAGGAGCTGGCAAATGCCGAGGAGGCGCCCGTGCACGGCTTTGAGGACGGCAAGGTCTTTGAGGGCTGCATGCCCGTCGAGGTCATGGCCCGCCGCGGCTTTGACACGCTGCGCCACGGCCCGCTCAAGCCCGTCGGCCTGACGGACCCGAAAACGGGGAAGGAGCCCTACGCCGTCGTACAGCTGCGCCGCGATAATGCGGACGGTACGATCTACAACATCGTCGGCTTCCAGACGCACCTGCGCCATCCGGAGCAAAAGCGCGTGTTCTCCATGATCCCGGCGCTCAAAAACGCGGAGTTCGTCCGCTACGGCGTCATGCACCGCAACACGTTTCTGGATTCGCCGCGCCTGCTCGACCGGTATTACCGCGCGAAAAAGGACCCGTCCATCGCGTTTGCCGGCCAGATGACCGGCGTGGAGGGCTATGTGG
>CAVFYN010000130.1:0-3291 GCA_963626425.1 Bacteroidaceae bacterium | reverse complement strand
GGCGCGCCGGCGCCCTGTAGGGGCGGATATCATCCGCCCGCGAAGCCGATTGCGCGCCGGCGCCCCAAAAGGGCAATGCGCCGATTGCGGAACGCGCCAAGGCTCCCCTGTGCAAGGGGAGCTGTCGCCGGAACGGCGACTGAGGGGTTGGAGGTCGTGGGCGCGGCAGTGCGCCATCGAAAATTCGTGGCCGCGTCCCGCCAACCCCTCCGTCACGGCTACCGCCGTGACACCTCCCGCGTCGTCGCAAGCTCCATATCGCGCGCTCTGCCGCCAGCGGCAGAGCTTACTCATTCCGCTGCTCCTCCTTTCAATCTGCGACCACGTTGTTGGGTCGCAGATTGTGGCTTGGGCGCGGCGGGAATTCGGCGGCGCGGTCGAACGGCGGGATGGGGTCATCCCGCCCTACGTTTATGATACGGACCGCGGCGGGAATCCGGCGGGCGGATGATATCCGCCCCTACGACTGCGCCCGCGCGTCTGCGCCGCACCCGTTGCGGCACGCGGCTTCCGAATGGCTCCCCTGCAAGGGGAGCTGTCGCCGGAGGCGACTGAGAGGTTGAAACGCCCTCGTCCCGCATTTGGCCGCCGGGCGACCGCAAGGGTCGCCCCTACAGGCGCATCGTGAATTCGCGGCCGCAAAAACCTCTCCGTCACGGCCATGGGCCGTGCCACCTCCCCTTTCAGGGGAGGCTTTGCCGCGCCCCTCAATTTTTGCCGCCCCGCGCATACAAAAAACCGGGCTGCTTCCGCAGCCCGGTCTTTCTTTTCACCTTATTTCATCTTCGCCAGCCACCGGCCGCCGATCCAGGCGGCGTTGACGGTGTCGCCCTCCTGCGGGGCGGTGCCGTCGGTCATGGTGACGGGGAACGGGTCGCCCTCGTCGAATTGGGCGAAAACCTTCCCGTCCTCGGCCGAGACGACGGCGGCCTCGCGGTACTCCACGACAAGGACGAGGTCGATGACGCCGTCGCCGGTGTGGTCGACGATCGTGATCTCGGCGTTTTCGCCCGTGCGGACCATGGCCAGCCGGTCGGACTCGTTGTAATTATAGTAGAACTTCGTCTCGTCGCCGATCGTCATGCCGACGCGCGCGAGGACCTGCGCCAGGTCGAAGAAATTCTCGAACGTGTAATACCCCTCATACGGGCTGTACGTCGGCACGCCGATGACCTCGCCGCCGCGCGCGTAGAGCACGATGTTGCGCCCGAGCATCTCCAGCCCGGTCGACACCGCGAGCGCGCGGTGATGCTCCAGCTGCGAGTAGCCCGCGTCCAGACGGCCGTCGGCCTCGGTCAGGCTCGCGTACTCGTTGGCCACGAGCAGCTCCGAATAGCGCACGACGCCGTAGCGATACTCCAGCAGCGTCTGCGGATTCATGAGTTCGTCGAGGTAATACTGCGGCTTGCCGTCCGCGCCGTAGGCCCGCACGGCGTAGCTGCCGAGCGCGTTGAACATCAGAAGGCACGCGTTGTCGCGCGTGATAGGCTGGTCGTAATAGTCGTAAAAGCCGTCGTAGATCCCGGCCGCGCGGGCGTCCGCGTCCACGCGGTCGGCCCAGCCGGCGCCGACGTAGCCCGCCGTGTCATACCCGAGCGCGCCGAGCAGCATTTTCGCCAGCGCGCGCGCCGTGACCGGCTCATTCGGCCGGAACGCGCCGCCGTAGCCGGACAAAATGCCGCGCTGGGCGCAGAAATAGATGGCCGGCGCGAACTGCGAATCGGCCGGGACGTCCGAAAACCGCTCGCCGCCGGACGCGCGCGGGCTGTCCGTCAGCATGAGCGCGACCATTTTCGCCGCCGCCTGGCGCGAGACGGTCCCGCCCGGCTGGAACGAGCCGTCGCCGTAGCCGGAGATGATGCCGAGATCGCACAGCATCTCGACGGCGCCGGTATTTTCAATGCGTTCGCTGTCCGTAAACGTGGGCGCGGCGGCCAGCGCCGACCCGCACAAAAGCGCCGCGGCGAGCGCGAGCGTAAAAAGCCATCTGCACATCCGCTTCATGGCGTCACGGCTCCTTTCCAAATCTTAAGGTTCCATTTTAGTATACGGGAACGCCCCGCCGCGGTCAACATTTCCGGGCAAGTTGTAACACACTTGTAACCTGCGGCGGCAAAAGTTGACGGAAAATCGCCGAAATGCTATCCTCACCTCTGTGCTTTATCCAAAGAAAGAGAGGATCACCATGTCGCCCAACACCCCAACCGTCTCCGCCTACTACGCCCGCTGGCGCGCGCTGTACAAAAAAGACAGCGGCATCACCGCGAAAAGCCTCGCCTCCTACGACGAAAAATTCCGCAAGTATATTCTCCCGGCCGTCGGCGATCTGCCGCTGCCCGCCGTGACGGACGGCGATCTGCAGGCCATCTTAAACGCGTCGGCCGGGATGTCGTACTCGCACCTGAGCAAGCTGCGCTCGCTCATGCAGCAGTTATTTTCCCGCGCGCTGCGCTCGCGCCTGATCGCCTACAATCCCGCCGACGGCCTCGAGCTTCCGGCCTGCACCCGCCGCTCGCGCCGGTCGCTGACGGAGCGCGAGCGCCGATTGCTCCTCGAGACCGAGCCGCTCGTGCCCGGCGCAGTTTTATTTTACGCCATGCTCATGACCGGCATGCGCCCCGGCGAGCTGGCCGTGCTGCGCTGGTCGGACGTCGACTTTGAAAAGGGCGAGATCACCGTCTCCCGCGCGCTCGAGAGCGGCACGCAGCGCACGATCCGCGGCCCGAAAACCGAGGCCGGCAACCGCCTCATCCCCATGCGCCGCGCCCTCGCCGCCCGCCTCGCGCCGCTGCGCGCCGCGCCGGAAGCCTACGTTTTCCCGCGCGCGGACGGCTCGCACCACAGCCACAACTCACTCTACCGCCTCTGGCACCGCCTGCGCGCGGAAATGGAGTCCCGCGGCGGCCCCCTCCCGCCCGACCTCGTCCCCTACTGCCTCCGCCACACGTTCTGCACCGACCTCCAGAACGCCGGCGTCCCCATCAACGTCGCCAAAGAGCTCATGGGCCACAGCAACATCTCCACGACCGCCAACGTCTACACCCACCGCGACGACAAAACCCTCCACCGCAGCATCGCCCGCCTCGACCGCCCCAAAAAAGTCGCCGTCCAAAAAAGGAAAAAGCCCCGCCCGACGCCAAAACCCACGCGCCGCGCCCCTGTAGGGGCGGATACCATCCGCTCGCCCCGCCACACACCGCGCCCAACCAAACCACCGCGGCCAAAGCCCCCCTTGTGCAAAGGGGGCTGTCACGCCCACGGCGTGACTGGGGGATTGTAAGCCGAAAACTC
>CAVFYN010000129.1:0-6395 GCA_963626425.1 Bacteroidaceae bacterium | reverse complement strand
TCCGGCTGGCTCCCCTGCAAGGGGAGCTGTCGGCGGAGCCGACTGAGAGGTTCAACCGCCGCCCCGCGTCGGGCCTCCCCTTTCAGGGGAGGCTTTTTTACTCCCCTGCCCGGATTTTAGCGCATCTCTCCAAAAAATCATTGAATTTCGCATCCGAATGATGTACGATAATACCAAACAAAACGGGCGATGGCGTCGCCCGCGGCGCATTGCGCCGGGAACGATCAAAGGATGTGACACAATGGACAAAACAACCGTGCGCTGCGACGTGCTCGTCATCGGCGGCGCGACGGCCGGGTGCTTCGCGGCCATCGCGGCGAGAGAGCGCGGGCTCGACGTCCTCGTGCTCGACAAGGCCGGGGCCGGCAAGGCGGGCGCGAGCATCATGGCCAGCGGCTTCTGGGCCGTGTTCAACGAGGACTGGGGCATGGACTACGACGCGACGCTGCGCTGGATCAACGCAAACAGCTCCTACCTCAACAACCGCAGCTGGACCGAGGCGTTTTTGCAGGATTCGTGGGGGACGTACCTCGACCTCAAGCGCTTCGGCGTCCCGTTCCCCATCGCCGAGGAGGACATGGCCGGATTTTTCCGCCAGTCCATCATCGGCGACGACGCCGCGGGCCACCACGACGACGACCCGCACACGCACTACGGCACCATCCCGCTCAGCCACCGCGCCGTCACGCCGGCGCTGCGGCGCTATGCGCAGTCGATCGGCGTGCGCTTTTTCGACCGCACGATGGTCACGGATCTTCTCGTGCACGGCGGCGTCTGCCGCGGCGCGGCCGGGTTCTCGCTCGATTCCGGCGAGGCGCTCATCGTCGACGCGGGCGCGGTCATATTGACGGCCGGGCGGTGCTACTTCCGCTCGCCGGGCATGAACATCAGCGGCCAGACCGGCGACGCCGACGCGCTGGCCTACCGCGCGGGCGCGTACATCAGCGGCAAGGAATTCCCCGACATGCACGTAAACATCGCGCGCGACCCGATGTGGAAGGGCAACGGCGAGATGTACCCCGCCTATTTCCAGTTCGACGACGCCGCGGGCCGCCGCATCCCGAACAAGGGCTTTGACCTCACGATGGCGTCCGTCATCCACGCGGGCTACGGGCCGGTGTACTGGGACTTCGGCAAGTGCACGGACAACGACCTGCGCTCCATCGACGAATATCTCAAAAAGCGCGGCAACCCGAAGGAGATCGAGCGCGTCGGCCTCGACCCGCACGCGGGCGGGCGCTATCCCATGATCGGCGGCGCGGCCGCCGGCGGCTGCCAGGAGCAGGCGACGGGCCTGTGGAGCGTCGACACGACGGGCCGCTCGACCGTCCCCGGCCTCTACGCCGCGGGCGACTGCCTGGCCAGCTGGATGTGGGGCGCGATCATCCAGGGACCGCCTCCCGGCCTGTCCCCGGCCGCCGTCGCGGCGCGCAGAGCGGCGGCGGACGCGGCCGAATTCGTCCGCGGCGCATCGCGCCCGGCGCTTTCCCCGGACGAGACGGGCGCGGCCATGGCGCACCTTTCGTCCTACGGCCGGCGCGCCGCGGGCTTTGACCCGCGCTATGTCACGCAGCTGCTGCAAAATTACATGATGCCCTACTATATTCTGCACATCAAAGAGGGCGGCCGCCTGAGCGCGACGCTCGAGCTCGTCTCGTTCCTGCGCAGTCATCTCATCCCGAAAATGCGCGCAGAGGACGCGCACATGCTGCGCCTTGCGCACGAGACGGAAAACATGGCCCTGAACGCCGAAATGATGCTGCGCGCGGCGCTTTTCCGCACGGAGAGCCGCGGCTGGCACTACCGCGAGGACTTCCCGCGCGAAAACGACGCCGAATGGCTCGCCTGGGGCCGGATGCACCGCGGCGAGGGCGGCGAAATGGTCATGGACAAGGTCCCCGTCCCGGACGCGTGGCGCCCGCAGGGCGAGCCGAACTACCGCGAGCGGTGGCTTGCGTGGGAAAAATGGGACGAACCGGCAGAAAAGGAGGGCGTGTAACATGGCGATCCAACCGGTCGACCGGGAAAAATGCGTCGGCTGCGGCATCTGCGTGCTGTCGTGCCCGATGGACGTGCTGCGGCTCGAGGGCGGAAAAGCCGTCGCAAAATACCCCGAAGAGTGCATGTGCTGCGCCGCCTGCGAGGACGACTGCCCGCGCGGCGCGCTGTATGTAACGCCCGAAAAGTGGGAAAACCTCATGGTCTCGTGGCGGTGAGGTGCGGGCATAACGCAGGCCGCGGTGCAAAAAGCGGCGGGATGGGGTCATCCCGCCTTACGGCGTTGGGACGAGGCGCAGCGAAAATTCGCCGGGCGGATAATATCCGCCCCTACGACTGCGCCTTCGCGTCTGCTGTGCACCGATTGCGGAATGCGGCTTCCGGCTGGCTCCCCTGCAAGGGGAGCTGTCGGCGGAGCCGACTGAGAGGTTCAAAGCTCTCGTTTTGCAGAGCGCTTCCGTAAATTCGATACCGCGAAAACCTCTCCGTCACGGCGTTCCGCCGTGCCACCTCCCCTTTCAGGGGAGGCTTGGGCGTGCGCTTTAATTTCACCGCATACTATACAAAAACCCCGGCACGATATCTCGTGCCGGGGTTTGTTTTTCCCGATTTACTCTCCCAACTCCGCGAAAAACGCTCTCGTCTCGTCGGCGTTTTTCATGACCTCGGCGCGCAGGGCGTCCAGGTTCGGGAACTTTGTTTCGCCGCGAAGGTAGCGGAAAAACTCGACGCGGATGCGCTGGCCGTACAGGTCGCCGTCGAAGCCGAGGAGCCACGGCTCGACGGTGATACCGGTCTTGTCCACGACGGTCGGGCGGACGCCGACGTTCGTGACGGCGGGGTAGGCCTGTCCGTTTTCGAGCGTCACGCGCGCAGCATACACGCCGAAGCGCGGCAGGAGCACGCCGTCCGGGGCGTAGATGTTCGCGGTCGGGATGCCGATGGTGCGGCCGAGCTGCTTGCCGGGGACGACCGTGCCGGAGAGCAGGTGCGGATGGCCGAGATAGCGCGCGGCCTGCTCGACGTCGCCGTCCGCTAACAGCTGCCGGATGTACGTCGACGAGACGGTCCGCCCGCCCAGCTCCACGCGGCCGATGACGTCGCAGCCGACGCCGCGCTCGGCGCACAGGGCGCTCAGCCGCTCCGGATTGCCCTCGCCGCGGTCGCCGAAGCGGAAATCGTGGCCGCAGACAAGGTGCGCCGCGCCGAGCTCGCCGATGAGGTAATCCTCGGCGAAGCTGCGCCACGGCATGTGCATCGTCTCGCGGTCAAAGTGCAGCAACAGCACCTCGTCCATATGGAATTTTTCGCGCAGCAGCCACTCGCGGTCCGTCCGCGAATTGATGAGCGGCACCGGCTGCCCCGTGACGAGCTCGTCCGGGTGGCGGTCGAACGTCAGCGCGGCTGCGGATGCGCCGAGCGCGTCCGCCCGCGCGCGCGCGCAGCGTAAAAGCGCGGCGTGGCCGATGTGGACGCCGTCAAAAAAACCAAGTGCAATGACACGCGGCACGTCAGTTCACCTCGTAAAAACTCTTGATCGTATGGAGCACGGCCCCGTCGTTTGATGCCAGCGCCAGAAATTCGCCGCTCGGCGCATACAGCCGGAACTGCCCGGCGGGCAGGCCCGTGAGCGGCACGTCCGCGCCGTTTTTGACCTTTTTCACCTCGCGCTCGCCGAGGTAGAGCGGCGGCGCGGACGGGAACATGGTCTCGACCGGGCGGAGGAATTTCTCCGGCTCGGCCGACGATATGATCTCGTCGAGCGGCACGGCGTCGCGCTCTGAGTACGCGCCCGCGGCCGTGCGGCGGAGCGACGACATGCACCCGCCGCAGCCGAGGGCCTCGCCGAGGTCGCGGCAGAGCGAGCGGACGTACGTCCCCTTCGAGCAGCGCACACGAAACGTGTACTCCGCGCCGTCGCCGCCGAGCAGCTCCGTCTCGTAGATCGTGATGGCGCGCGGCTTGCGCTCGGCCGTTTTGCCCGCGCGGGCGAGCTCATAGAGCTTCTTCCCGCCGACCTTGACGGCCGAATACATCGGCGGCGTCTGCATCTGCTCGCCGCAGAGAGCCGCGACGGCCTGCTCGACCTGCTCGCGCGTCACGGCGGCGGGAGACTCGGTCAGCACCGTCCCCGTCGTGTCCTCCGTGTCCGTCGTCATGCCGAGGCGCAGGCCCGCGTCATATTCTTTTTCGCTCGACTCAAAAAATTCGACCGCGCGGGTGGCGCGGCCGACGAAAACGGGCAGCACGCCCGTCGCCATCGGATCGAGCGTGCCCCCGTGACCGATTCTTTTTTCGTGAAACACGCCGCGCAGCTTCGCGACGACGTCGTGGCTCGTCCAGCCGGCCGGTTTGTCGACGATGACGATCCCGTTTGGCATAGCGTCGTCCTCCTTTGGCTTTTGGCGGTTTCAGGCGTCCACGTTCAGGCCGGTCTCGGCGCCGATGGCCTCTAAAATGGCCGTTTTCGCCTCCGAGATGCCGCAGGCGAGCGTCGCGCCCGCCGCGCCCTTGTGGCCGCCGCCGCCGACGCGCTTGCAGATGGCCGCGGCGCTGATGCGGTCGCCGTCCGTGCGGACGGAGATCTTGCCGCGGCCGCCCTCGACCTCGCGGAGCATGACGGCGACCTCGACGCCCTCAACGCTGCGGGCGAAGCCCGCGATGTCGTCCGCGTCGTCCTCCGTCGCGCCCAGATCGAGCAGCACGGACGCCGGCAGCACGCAGATGCCGACCTTTCCGCCCGCGCGCAGCTCGAGCGTGTCGATCAAAAACGCCTCCAGCCGCAGGCGGGCAATCGATTTCGTCGAGAAAATGACCTTGTTGACGTGGTACGTATCCGCGCCGAGGTCCTTCATCTCGGCCGCGACGCGCAGCGTGTTCGACGTCGTGTTCGAGTAGCGGAAGCACCCCGTGTCCGTCGAAACGGCCACGTAGATGGCCTCGGCGATCTCCGGCGTGATGACTGCCCCGAGCTCGCGCAGGACCTCGTAGATGAGCTCGCCGCACGCGGCCAGCTCGCCGCGCACGAGCGTCGCCTTGGCGTACTCGTCGTTCGTGCCGTGGTGGTCGATGGCCAGCTCCACGCGCGAGGCGAGCGCCTCCGCGCCGAGCAGCAGCAGCCCCGTCGAGGCCGTGTCGACCGAGACGATGCAGGCGCCGTCCGGCGCCTCGTCCGTCGTCAGGCCCGTGAGATATTCGGCGTAGCGCGCCGTGAACTGCGGATTTTGCAGAATATCCGCGCGCTTTCCGAGCCCGCGCAGCCCGCGGCAGAGCGCGACGGCGCAGCCGACGGTGTCGCCGTCCGGGCGGCGGTGTGTCAGGATGAGATAGTTGTCGTGCTCGCGCAGAAACTGCGCGGCGGTCTTGACGTCAATCGTCATGGGGATTCTCCTCCCGCTCGAGCTTGCTCAGGATCTCAAAAATGCGCGCGCCCTTTTCGATGGAGTGATCCTCCTCGAACACGAGCTCGGGCGTGTAGCGCAGCATCATGGCCGAGCCGAGCTCGCGCCGCAGAAAGCCCGCGGCGGACTTCAGGCCCTTGAGCACCTCGGCGCTTTTTTCCTTGTCGAGCACGCTGATATAGACCGTCGCATAGCGCAGGTCCGGCGTGGCCTCGACGTGCGTGACAGAGACGATGCCCTGCACGCGCGGGTCCTTCAGATCACGGATGAGCGAGGACAGCTCCCGCTGGAGCTCCTCGTTGATCCGGCCTCTGCGATTTGATGACATAGCGGTTCTCCTTTGATGAGAATGCGCCCCGAAGGGGGGCGCGGGGGGTGGGCGTTTGCACTCCATTCAGCGCATCCACAAATTCGTGTCACCCTGAGCGAAGCGAAGCGGAGCCGAAGGGTCTGGTCGGTATAAACGTTTGCTCTGGAACGCGCGGAAAACTACCGCAATCGGCAGACCCTTCGACTTCGCTCAGGGTGACAGGTCTTAATTTTTCTTGTACCGCAATCGGCGTGGGCGTCTGCTCTGCGCCGGTTGCGGCACGCGGCTTCCGGATGGCTCCCCTGCAAGGGGAGCTGGCGGCGGAGCCGACTGAGAGGTTGAAACGCCGCCGTATTGCAGAGCGCATCGGAAATTCGATACCGCGCAAAACCTCTCCGTCACGCCTGACGGCGTGCCACCTCCCCTTTCAGGGGAGGCTTTGGCGCGTCCTTCGATTTCGCCGCGCCCAAATCCTGCGCCGCGCCATAGCTCCCCTGTGCAGGCCGTAGCCCCCTATCCTTATTCCCGCCCCGTGGGCGGTTTCAATGAGGAAGGGGAGCTGTCAGCGAAGCTGACTGAGGGGTTGGAGTTTGAGGGCGCGGTCGTGCGCTCTCGAAAATTCGCCGCCGCATCCCGCCAACCCCTCCGTCATGGCCTTGCGGCCATGACACCTCCCCTTGCACAGG
>CAVFYN010000128.1:0-5213 GCA_963626425.1 Bacteroidaceae bacterium | reverse complement strand
CGTAGGTGGAGAACTTGTAGCCCTTGGTGTAGTCGAACTTCTCGACCGCCTTGATGAGGCCGAGGTTGCCCTCCTGAATGAGGTCGAGGAACAGCATGCCGCGGCCGACATAGCGCTTGGCGATGGACACGACGAGGCGCAGGTTCGCCTCGGCCAGGCGCGCGCGCGCCTTTTCGTCGCCGTCGGCCATGCGCTTGGCCAGCTCGATCTCCTCGTCGGCCGTGAGCAGCGGGACCTTGCCGATCTCCTTGAGGTACATGCGGACGGGGTCGTCGACACTGAGCGTATCCATCAGCGCCTCGGGGTCGACGAGCTCCTCTTCTTCGATCTGCTTGATCTCGGCGTCGGCCGGCTCGGCGTTTTCGTCGAGGTTCACGCCCTGGATGACCTCGAGGATGTCGTCGACGTCGATCTCGACGCCCGCGGCCTCGAGCGTGTTGTAAAAATGCTCCGTCTGATCCGGGTCGGCGTTCACGGCGTCGAGCGTGTCGATGACGAGCCGGCTGGGCAGCTTGCCGTCCTTCTTGCCCTGCGCGATGAGGTCATCGAGCGTCCGGGCGGGCTTTTCCGGCGTCTGCGCGCCCTCCGGGGCGGCGGACTCCGGCTCGGTGTCCGGCAGCGCCTCGGGCGCGGCCGCGGGAGCGTCGATCTCGATCTCGGGCAGCGTCTGCTCGTCCAGAACGGTCTCGTCTACGGGGTTTGTCTTCTTCGTCGCCATGGCTTATCCTCCGTATCCTTTGGTTTGTTTGAGTTGTTCCCACATCTGTTTGACGTCTTTGTCCTTTTTGGACTGCGAAAGGCCGCTCTCCTGCAGGATCGTGGCCACATAATCGTCCAGTTCGTCCTCCGACACGACCGTGTCGCGCTGCGCCACGGCCGTCAGGTGCGCCAGCTCGTCGGGCGTGAAATCCGCCTCGAGCAGCGACAACGACGGCGTGAGCCCCTGCGCATGCAGGCTTTTCAGCGCCGCATACGCCCGGCCGAGCAGCGCGGACGAAAACTGCTCCGGCGCGAGCGCGCCGAGCTTGTCGAAAAGCGCCGGCTCCGTCAGGACAAGGCGCAGAACGCCCTCCTCGGCCAGCGCCGAGCGCACGTTTTCATAGTGCAGCGACCGCGCCTTCGGCTGCAAGGCCTCCACGGGTGCGAGGTCCTGCTTTTCCTGCTTTTTCTTCGCGGCCTCCACGCGGCGGCGGAACGCGTTTTTGATCTCCTGCCCCATGGCCTCCGGCGTGATGCCGGCCTGCTCGGCCGCGCGCGCGCCGTACAGGTCGCGCTCGATGGCGCTCGGCAACGTGGCGAGGTACCGCGCGGCCTGCTTGCCGAATTCGGCCTTCTGGTCGTCCTGCGTCAGGTCAAACTGCGCCGCGATGGTGCGCAGCTGATACTCCACGGGGTTCTCCGTTTTTTCAAGCAGCAGGCGGAAGCGGTCCGCGCCGTACTTTTTGAGGAATTCGTCCGGGTCCTTCGCGCCGTTTACCCGCAGCACGCGCACCTGCACGCCGCTCTGCTCGAGCAGCGAAATGGCGCGCTGCGTCGCGTTCTGCCCGGCCGCGTCGGCGTCATAGGTGATGACGACCTCGCGCGTGTATTTGGCGAGCAGCGTCACGTGATCCTCCGTCAGCGACGTGCCGAGCGAGGCCACGGCGCAGTCAAAGCCGTACTGGTGGAGCGTGATGGCGTCCATGTAGCCCTCGGTCAGGATGAGCCGGCCCTGCTTGCTCTTTTTGGCGATGTTGAGCGCGAAGAGATTCTTGCGCTTGTTGAAAATGATCGTCTCGGGCGAGTTCAAATATTTCGGCTCGCCCGCGCCCAGAATGCGGCCGCCGAAGCCGATGATGTTGCCGCGCACGTCGATGATCGGGAACATGACGCGGCCGCGGAAGCGGTCGTAGATCGTGCCCTTTTCGCGGCTGGCGACGGCGAGGCCAGCGTCGACGAGTTCCTGCTTTTCATAGCCCTTTTTCGCCATGGCGTCGATGAGCCCGTTCCAGCCGTCGGGCGCGTAGCCCAGGCCGAAGCGCGTGCGGATGGACTGCGGCACGGCGCGGCTGTCCAGGTATTCCCGCCCGGGCGCGCCGAGGCGCTCGTCGACAAGGCAGGCGTGGAAATAGCGCGCCGCGTCGCGGCAGAGCGCCCAGAGCCGCTCTTTTCTTTTATATGTAGATTCGTAGCCGTCATCCGTTGGAACTTCCATCCCGGCGCGCTTTGCCAGGAAGCGCACGGCGTCGGGGAAGTCGAGATTTTCCTGCTCCATGATAAAGCGGATGACGCCGCCGCCCTTGTGGCAGCCGAAGCAGTAGAAAATGCCCTTGTCGGGCGCGACGGAAAATGACGGCGTCTTTTCCGAATGGAACGGGCACAGGCCGAACAGGTTCGACCCGCGCCGCGTCAGCGACACGTACTGCCCCACGACGTCGTCGATGGGACTGCGCGCGATGAGCTCGTCTAAAAATGCGGGTGAAAATGCCATGCCGGTGCCTCCTTTCCTGATGATTCCGGGGGCTTAATCCCGCAGCTGCCAGGCCGTCGGGATGAAAATTTCGCTGAATTTGTAAATGGCGTATTTGTCCGTCATGCCCGCGATGTAGTCCACGACGGCGCGGGCCGTGCCGTCTATTTCCGCGATGCGGCGATACTCCGCGCTCATGGCCTCGGGGTGGGAAAGATAGTATTCGTAAAGCCGCTTGACGATCTCCTTCGCCTTGCCCTCCTCGCCCTTGGCGACGGGGTTGCGGTAGACCTTTTCAAACATGAAGTCGCGAAGGTCGGCCATGGCCGTTTTGATCTCCGACGTCATGGCAAGCTCTGTGGAGCCCGCCGAGGCGGCGATCATGTCCGTCACGAGCGTGTTGATGCGCTGCTTGTGGTTGCCGCCGAGGACGGCGGAGATGCGCTCAGGGATGTCGCGGTCGGTTAAAATTCCGGCGCGCATGGCGTCGTCGATGTCGTGGTTGATGTAGGCGATGCGGTCGGCGTAGCGGATGATCTGGCCCTCGAGCGTCTCGGGGATGCGCGGGCCGGTGTGGCCGACGATGCCCATGCGGACCTCGTAGGTGAGGTTCAGGCCATCGCCGCCTTTTTCTAACGTGTCGACGACGCGCAGCGACTGCTCGTTGTGGTGAAAATCGCCGTAGATCTCGCGCAGGGCGTACTCGCCCGCGTGGCCGAACGGCGTGTGGCCGAGGTCGTGGCCGAACGCGGCGGCCTCCGTTAAATCCTCGTTCAGGCGCAGGGCGCGGGCGATGGTGCGCGCGATGCGCGCGACCTCGAGCGTGTGCGTCATGCGCGTGCGGTAATGGTCGCCCTCCGGCTGCAGAAAGACCTGCGTCTTGTGCATGAGCCGCCGGAAGGATTTCGAGTGCAGGATGCGGTCCGTGTCGCGCTGGTAGCACGTGCGGACGGTGCACGGCTCGTCCGGCCGGGCGCGGCCGCGCGAGTCGCGCGCGTGGGCGGCATAGGGCGCAAGGCGGTCAAATTCCTCCTGCTCGAGCTGTTCGCGGATGTCCATTACCGCTCGCCTCCTCATCGTTCTCTACCTATTCAATACGCAGGGAAATCGGAAAATCCTGTTTTCCCGGAAAAATTATTTTTCCAGCGGCACGGCGCGGTATTCCTCCGGGCCGGGCACGGGCGTGATGGAGCCGGACGAGAGGTCCGTCAGGCGGCGGAGGAAGCCCGCCGTCTGCTCCTTCGGGAACAGGCAGCGCAGGCAGACGTCCGCGCCGTACTCCACGTCCGCGACGATGCCGCCGAAGGCGGCCGTCTCCTGCCGGACGCGCTCGAAGAGGTTATACGGGCACGGGATGTCCAGCGCCTGCCAGATGCGCTTGACGGAGATGCCCGCCGCGTCGACGCCGAGCTTGGCCGACTTTGCATACGCGCGCACGAGCCCGCCCGCGCCGAGCAGCGTCCCGCCGAAATAGCGCGTGACGACGCACAGGACGTTCTCGAGCTTTTCCCGCCGCAGCACCTCGAGCACGGGCATGCCGGCCGTTCCGCCGGGCTCGCCGTCGTCGGAGTAGCGCGTCGGGCCGTCGTGGATGATATAGGCGTAGACGTTGTGCGTCGCGTCCCAGTGCTGCTTGCGGATGCGCTCGAGTTCGGAGAGCGCGTGGGCTTCATCCTCGCACAGGAAGATGCGGCCGATGAAACGCGAGCGCTTTTCGACAAATTCCGCCTCGCCCGCGCCGGTCGGAACGTAAAATTCCTCCATGCTCAGCCCTCCTGCACAAATTCGCGCAGGCGGCCGTACACGGCGTCGTCGCAGATGGCTTCGACCAGGATGCCGCCCTCCGTATACTCGCTGGAGAGGACCTGCGCCGTCTGGTGCAGCCGGTCGAGCTGGCCGGCCATGGCGTAAGGCAGCAGGAATTTCGCGTGGTGCAGCCCGCGGCCGAGCTCCTGCTCGACGAGCCTGCGCAGCTCGTCGACGCCCGTGCCGTCCTTGGCCGAGATGGCCACGCGCGCGCGGCCGCGCGGGATGTCCGCGTCCGTGACGAGGTCGCACTTGTTGTACGCCTCGATGACCGGCACGCCGGGCTTGGCCAGCTGCGCGATAAGATGGTCGACGACGGCGACGTGGTCGGCCCGCTCGGGGTCGGACGCGTCGATGACGTGGATGAGAAGGTCGGCGTACTCAAGCTCCTCGAGCGTGGCCTTGAACGCCTCGACGAGGTGGTGCGGCAGCTTGGCGATGAAGCCGACGGTGTCGGACAAAAGCGCCTGGCACGTGTCGGAGACGGCCAGCTGGCGCGTCGTGGTGTCGAGCGTGTCAAAAAGGCGGTCGTTGGCCGGGATGCCGGCGTCCGTCAGGTAGTTCAAAAGCGTGGATTTTCCCGCGTTCGTATAGCCGACGAGCGCGACGACGGGCACGGAATTTTTCATGCGGCGGTCGCGCTGGACGGCGCGGATGCGGCGCACCTCGGCAAGCTCGGCCTCCAGGCGCGTGATGCGCTGGCGGATGAGGCGGCGGTCGGTCTCGAGCTGCGTCTCGCCGGGGCCGCGCGAGCCGATGGCGCCCTCCTGGCGCTCCAGGTGCGTCCACATGCCGGCAAGGCGCGGCAGCAGGTATTTGTACTGCGCCAGCTCGACCTGCAATTTGCCCTCGCGCGTCTTGGCGCGCTGGGCGAAAATGTCCAAAATGAGCGCGCTGCGGTCGAGCACCGTGACCTCCGTCAGCTTTTCCAGCGCGCGGTTCTGCGACGGCGTGAGGT
>CAVFYN010000127.1:0-23971 GCA_963626425.1 Bacteroidaceae bacterium | reverse complement strand
TATCTGCTCGGCGCGGGCGCGTTCTGCATCTTCTTCGGCGGCAGCTTCCCCGACGCGCTCGTCGCGGCCGCCATCGCGCTTTTGCTCTGTCTTTCCGACCGGTTTCTGCTGCCGCGCTTTCCGAACCGCTTTGTCTACACGCTGCTCACGGCCGCGCTCATGGGCCTGGCCGCGGCCGGGCTCGGGCGGCTCATCCCGGCGCTGCATCCCGATAAGATCATGATCGGCGACATCATGCTCCAGATCCCGGGGCTGCTGCTCATCAACGGCCTGCGCGATATGCTCCTCGGCGACACGATCACGGGCCTGCTTCGCATCGCAGACGCGCTTTTGACGGCGCTTGCCATCGCGGCGGGCTTCGCGTGCGCGCTGCTCCTGCTGCCCACGCCGGTCACGGTCCGCGCCGCGTCGGACGCCGCGCGCATCCTATCCGCCGCGGTCGGCACGCTCAGCTTCTCCGTCGTTTTCGGCGTGCAGCGCCGGCGGCTCGTCCCGGCCGTCATCGCGGGCACGCTGACCATCTGCGTCTATCTGCTCTGCGCGCACCACTGGGCGAGCACGCTCGCGTGCTTTACGGTCGCGAGCGTCGCGGGCGGGGCGTATGCCGAGCTCTCGGCCCGCGTGCTGCGCGCGCCGGTGACGGTGTTCCTCATCCCGAGCCTCATCCCGCCGCTGCCCGGCTCGGACCTCTATTACACGATGGCCTCGCTCGTCAGCGGCAACACGGCGGATTTCATCCTCTACGGCCGGCACCTCATCTTCGCCGCCATCGGCATCGCCATGGGCGTGCTGTTCTCGTCGCTGTTCGTCGTATTCCAGCAGGTCGTCCATAAAAAGGCGTAAAAAAAGCCTGCGCGGGCAAAACGCCGCGCAGGCTTTTCCATTTACTCGGAAACCTCGTAGAGTTTCGCCGCCGCAGCGGCGAAAGAAATTCAAAATCATTTTTTCCGGCGACCGGTGCGTCGGAAAAAATACCACTCGCCCTGCAAGTGTGGAATTTGTGTGCCATGGGCACACAAATTATGCGCGCAGTCAGGGCGCGATCCCCCTCAAACGGGAGCCCAGCGAAGCGGGTCCCGTTTGATCAGGAGCACAACTCAATAATGGATTGCGCAAAAATCTTCGCACTCGTGATGAGGTCGGCCACGATGGCGAACTCGTCCGCGCCGTGCTCGCGGTTGTCGACGCCCGGCATGGTGCAGCCGAACGCGACGCCGTTTTTCAGCTCGTGGACGTACGTGCCGCCGCCGATGGAGACGCACTCGCCGCGGTTGCCCGTCCAGTCCTCATAGGCGCGCAGGAGCGTCTGGACAAACGGCGTGTCGCCCGGGACATAGTGCGGCGCGACCATTTCGCTCGGGACCATACGAAGCCCCGCCTCGCGGCAGCGGCGGTCGATGACCTCGTAGACGTTCTCGTGCGTCGCGCAGACGGGGACGCGGCTGTCGAACGTGGCCTTCAGGCCGGTCTCCGTGCCCGTGATCATGTTCAGGCTGATGGTGAGGTCGCCCGAAACGTCGTCGCTCTGCGCGACGCCGACGGCCGCGCCGCGCCAGTCGCCGTGCGGGAAGAGCGCGTGCAGCGCGCGCACGGAATCGGCAAGGCCGCCCGTGAGCGGCAGCGCGGAGACGACGTCCAGAAGCGCCGTGAGCGCGTTGTTCGCGCCCTCCGGGAACGCGGCGTGGCCGCCCTCGCCCTTGAGCGCGATGTGCAGCAGGCCGTCCTGCTCGCTGAGCGTGACCGTGACGCCGAGGCGCTCGGCCGCCGCGCGGCAGATGGGCTCGGCCTCGGCCGCCGTGATGCCCGCGGCCATGGCCAGCGCGGACTCCGGGATGACGTTGCCCTTGAAGCCGCTGGAGATGGAAACAAGGCGCGCGCCGGACTCGGCCGCGGCGAATTCCGCCGTGATGTCCGTCGCGAAGCGGCCCTTTTCCAGGTTGATGAGCGGGAACGCCGCGTCCGGCGAGAACGTCATGGGCGCCTCGGGCTCTTTCCCGTAGTAGTACGTGATGTCGCTCGAGCCGCACTCCTCGTCCGTGCCGACGATCCAGCGGACGCGCTTTTTCAGCGGGATGCCGAGCGCCTTGACGCAGCGCATGGCGTACAGCGCCGTGACGGCCGGGCCCTTGTCGTCGGCCGTGCCGCGGCCGTAGAGGTTGCCGTCCTTTTCGATCGGGTCGAACGGGTCGCACACCGTCCAGTTGTTCGCGACGGGCACGACGTCCAGATGCGCCAGAATGTCCAGCCCCGGCTCCGCCGGGCCGAGGTCGGCCGCGCCGACGTAGTTATCGTAATTTTTCACGGCAAAGCCGTAGCCCTCGGCCATCTCGAGCGCCGCGTGCAGCGCGCGCGCCGGGCCCTCGCCATACGGCATGCCGGGCTGCGCCGCGCCCTTGTCGCTCGGGATGCGGACGAGCTTTTTGATGTCCTCGACCATTTCGCCCGCGTGCTCGGCGAAATATTCCTCGATCTTCGCTTTGTAATCCATAGCAGATCGCTCCTTTCTTCTGAACGGTATCATTTTATTTCGCTTTTCCCGCTTTGTCAATTGACAAACGGCGGCGAGCGGATATAATATCAATAATCACATTTCAAAATTGCAATTATGTTTTTCAGGAGGCATTTCCCATGAAGCGCACCCCCATTTCCGACCGCACGCTCCCGGACTACACCCGGGGCGAGGAGATCTTCAACATGGTCACGCACATCGTCGGCGGCGGGCTCGGCGTCGTCGTGCTGGCGCTGTGCGTCATTTTCTCCGCGCTGCACCACGACCCGTGGGCCGTCGTCGGCTGCTCGGTCTACGGCGCGTCCATGATCGCGCTCTACACGATCTCGAGCGTCTACCACGGCCTGTCGCCGGAGCACGAGCGCGCGAAAAAGGTCATGCAGATTATCGACCACTGCACGATCTATTTCCTCATCGCCGGCACGTACACGCCCATCGTCCTGGCCGGCATCCGCCGCATCGACCCCGTGGCGGGCTGGGTGCTCTTCGGCATCGTCTGGGGCCTCGCGGCGCTCGCGACGACGCTGACGGCCATCGACCTGCGCAAATACCGCGTGTTCTCCATGATCTGCTACATCGGCATGGGCTGGTGCATCATCTGCCGGCTCGACCTGGCCATGCAGGCGCTCACAAAGCCGGGCTTTTTCTTCCTGCTCGGCGGCGGCGTGGCCTATACGATCGGCGCCATCCTCTACGGCCTCGGCCGCAGCCACCGGTTCATGCACTCGGTGTTCCACATCTTCGTCTTTATCGGCAGTTTGCTCCAGTTCTTCGCTATCTTCTTCTATTTAATCTGATTTTCGAAAGAATCATGCCGTTCAAACAAGTAAAGCTCCTGCGTGTCTATTGCACGCAGGAGCTTTTATCGAAATCACTTCACATTTTAAAATCTGTTGCGTCTGAAAAATATGCCGTGCACCAAACCAAATAGCATAGAGCACACAAAAGTCGGGATGCAGCGAATCAAAGTAAGCACTTGTATTCCTCCGTAAGCGTCACTACGCCGCGGCCATTGCTGGCGATCCCGCCCCATTCTAGCATCGCCGCTATCGTAGAAATCGGATTACCGACCGACTTGCCCACTTCAATGCCGCGCGACAGTCCCACAACACCGGTAATCGTATTTTCTTCGCACCCCGGAGCGCCGAGCTTGTAAAACCCGTTCCCCTTGCGCGCCGTGCCGCCCTGCTTCCGCATCAACTCGACAATATCGTCAAACACCGCATATTCATATTTATAGCCGGGCAATTTGTCGCTCGTGAACGTCTCCCCGTCCGGCTCCGCGTAAATTTCGCACGGGAGGCCGCGGGCGGTATACACCGTAGCATGACCGCCGTTTTCTTTCAGCTTCGCCTTGATGATCTCCGACGCTTTTTTGCTGGAATAATCCACGTTCATGTTGCTCATATCCATTTCTTTGCCCTCCTTGTTAATTTGGGGCTCGGCAAGCCCCAATGCCACGATCAGTTCGTCAAGCTTCTTTTCTGCCGTGGGATAAGACATTTTCAGCTCTGCCTGCACATCTTTCAGGCTGCCGCGGCCTTTCAGAAACATCATTAGGAATTGATACTGCTCGTCGTTTAGCTGGTCAAATACGCTCAGCTCAAAATCGCTTCGCAGCTCCATCCCGCAGTCCTCACACCGCAGCGTTATGATTTTCAGCTGTCCCTGACATCCGGGGCACTTGGAAAGCACTCGTTTCATTTCCCTCACCTCTTGTCTAGAGGATAACACTAGATGTTTACCGTGTCAATATAGAATTTAATATTTTTCATTCTATTTCGGTTCTAGTTGATCTCAAATTCATCTATTCATAGCTTACATACGCAAAAAAGAGCCGACTCCTATCAGGAGTCGGCTCTTGTTCTTTGTCTTTTTTAGCCTTTGACGGTGTAGTTCGGGGCTTCTTTCGTGATGCTGATATCGTGCGGGTGGCTCTCGACGAGGCCGGCGTTGGTGATGCGGACGAACTGGCCGCGCTGCTGGAGCTCGTCGATGGTCGGCGTGCCGCAGTAGCCCATGCCGGAGCGGATGCCGCCGAGGAGCTGGAACACGTTGTCCGACAGGCTGCCGCGGTAGGGCACGCGGCCCTCGACGCCCTCGGGGACGAGCTTCGTGTTGCCGGTCTGGAAGTAGCGGTCCTTGCTGCCCTTGTTCATGGCCGCGAGCGAGCCCATGCCGCGGTAGACCTTGAACTGGCGGCCCTGGTAGATCTCCGTCTCGCCGGGGCTCTCCTCGCAGCCGGCGAACAGCGAGCCGATCATGACCGTGCTCGCGCCGGCGGCCAGCGCCTTGATGATGTCGCCGGAGTATTTGATGCCGCCGTCGGCGATGACGGGGACGCCGTACTCCTTCGCCGCGCAGGCCGCGTCATAGATCGCAGTGATCTGCGGGACGCCGATGCCCGCGACGACGCGGGTCGTGCAGATGGAGCCGGGGCCGATGCCGACCTTGACGCAGTCCGCGCCCGCCTCGATGAGCGCGCGCGTGCCGCCGGCCGTGGCGACGTTGCCGGCGATGAGCTGCATGCCCGGGAACGCGGCCTTGACCTTCTTCACGCAGTCGAGGATGCCCTTGCTGTGGCCGTGCGCGCTGTCGAGCACGAGCACGTCCGCGCCGGCGGACAGCAGCGCCTCGGCGCGCTCGAGCACGTCGCCCGTGACGCCGATGGCCGCGCCGCACAGCAGGCGGCCGCCCTCGTCACGCGCGGAGTTCGGGTACGTCTGCGCCTTCTCGATGTCCTTGATCGTGATGAGGCCCTTGAGGTGGAAGTCCTTGTCGACGATGGGCAGCTTCTCGATCTTGTTTTTCTGGAGGATCTTCTTCGCCTCGTCAAGCGTCGTGCCCTCAAGGCCCGTGACGAGGTGGTCTTTCGTCATGACCTCGTAGATCGGGCGGTCGAGGTTCTCTTCGAACTTCATGTCGCGGTTGGTGATGATGCCGACGAGCTTGCCCGCCTCATCGCAGATCGGCACGCCGGAGATGCGGAACTTGCCCATGATCTCGTCGGCGTCGCGCAGCGTATGCGTCGGGGAGAGGAAGAACGGATTGGTGATGACGCCATTTTCCGAGCGTTTGACCATGTCGACCTGGTCGGCCTGCGCGTCGATGGACATATTCTTGTGGATGATGCCGATGCCGCCCTCACGCGCCATGGCGATGGCCATGCGGCTCTCCGTAACGGTATCCATGGCGGAGCTGAGCAGCGGGATGTTCAGCTTGACCTTCGCGGTGAGCTGCGTGTGCAGGTCGATCTCAGACGGGACCACCTCGCTCGCCGCCGGAATGAGCAGGACGTCGTCAAACGTCAGCCCTTCCTTGAGGAATTTTTCGCTCGGATTGGTGTTGATCATGTTACATTCCCCTTCCTCTATCTGAAATTATATCATTATTTTCGCTATTCTACTCCCCGCGCGCGGGAAAGTCAACAGGAAATTCAGCCGTTTTCCGGGATGGGCGCAAAACGGAGCGCCGTGTCAAAATGGGCCGCGCCCGCCTCGTCCGCGCCGCGGACGAACCAGGTCGTCCCCTCCTGCTTGCCGAGGATGGACAGCGTGTCGCCCGGCAGGCATTCGCGCGAGTAGTTGACCATCGTCTCGGCCAGGTACTGCCCCGCCATGCGGTCAAAGCGCACGGCGTCGCACGCGACGTCGACGTAGCGGGTGTTGTTCATATGGCCGTTGATGTCCGTGTCGCTGTAATAGACCGGGCGGCGCATGAGCTCCGACAGGTCCTTCGGCATCGGAAAGCGCGAGAGCTTTTTGTCCTTCACGCACGCCGGGACGGCCGCGCCGACGACCTCGGGCATTTTGCTCATAATCTGGATGCTGCGGCTGTCAATGTCGGCGAGCACCCAGCTCGTCACGGCTTCGCCGACGCGCGTATCGCCGACGAGCAGGTCAAAGTCGCGGTAGCTGACCGCGCCCGTCGCGCCGCGCGTCCACGTGCGGACGGTGAGCGTCTGGTCGCGCAGGATCGGCCGGTCGAGCCGGTACCACAGCCGCGCGAGCAGCCAGATGCTGTTGTGCCGCTCAAGCATGACGCGGCGCGAGATGCCGAGCACCTCGGAGTGCTCCGTCGCCATCTCCTGCAAAAAGCCGAGCAGCGCCGACGGCCGGCACAGCCCGTGCAGATCGGTATCGCGGGAGTCCACAAGGAAATCCCGCTGCAAAATTTCGTTCAAAACACATTACTTCCTTCTTATTTTCCTCCATTATATCAAACCGCCCGCCGCCGTGCAATGCGGCATCCGGCAAAATCGGCGTAAAAAGTCCGCGCCGCGGCGGCCCCGGTTTTTAGGGACATTGACGGCGCGGCACGGCCGGTGTAGAATGGGTGCATCTACTTGACTGGAGGCACGCTCATGAACGACGCGCGCTATCTCCTCGCGCCGGACGCGGCGCTGCGGCTGTACGAGACGCTGCTTTCGCCCGACGAGCGGGTCATGATGAACCTGTTCTCCGCCATTTTGCGCGCGCCGGAGGCGCTTGCGTGGTCGGACGGGCGGCAGTTTCTCATCTGCCGGTCCGATCCGGGCTCGCCCGTCTGGGCGTGGCTTCGCCCCGGCGCGGACGGCGACGCGCAGCAGCAGTTCGCCTGCGTCCTCTCCGGGCGCCTCGCCGCCAATGATGCCGTGCAGCTCAACGTGCCGAGCGCGCTCGGATCGCTCGCGGCGCTCGCCGCGGAGCTGGCCGGGCGGTCCGTCCGCGCGAATATGGCGCTGCGCGCCTACGTCTGCCGCCGCGTGAGAGAGCCGGACTATCACGGCGAGCTCTCCGCCCCGACGGACGCCGACCGGCCCGCGATGGCTTCGCTTCTGCGCCAGCTCGTGGAGGACGGCGACCACGGCTCCATCCCGCAGCAGGAGGCCGAGCGCTTCGCGGCCTCGTGCGTCGGCTCGCCGCGGCTCTCCCTCTGGCGCGACGGCGGCGCGGTCTGCGCCATGGCCATGGTCGCGGGATACACGGAGCGCGCCGCGCGCATCAACACCGTCGTCACCGACCGCGCCCTCCGCGGCCGTGGCTACGCCGGGATGCTCGTCGCGCAGCTGTGCGCGCAGCTGCTCGGCCGCGGCGCCGAGCCCATGCTCTACGCCGACGCCGCCAACCCATCGTCGTGCCGCGCCTATGAAAAAATTGGCTTCACCTGCGTCGGCACGGTCACGGAATACCGCACGGTACAAGAAAAAAGCAGCCGCTGACGCGGCTGCTTTTCTATTTTCAGTCCTCAAACATCGCCACGACGCGGGCCCAGCCGGCGCTGGCGCGTTCGATCTTGACGGGGAAGGCGCTGACGGTGAAGCCGTCGGGCGGGAGACGGTCCAGATTGCACAGCTTCTCGATCTGGCAGTAGGCGCGCTCGGCGCCGGCCTTGTGGCCCTCCCAGATGAGGCTGCGGTCGCCGGTCTGGCGGAAATGCTCGGCGATGGAGCCGAGCGGCGCGTCCCAGCTCCACGCGTCCGTGCCGACAAGGCGCACGCCGCGCTCACAAAGCCACAGCGTCGCCTCGCGGCCGAAACCGCAGCCGGCCGAAAGATACCGCGCGCTGCCCCACGCATCCGCGGCCGACGTGTGCATGAACACAATGTCGCCGGGGCGAAGCGTATGGCCGACCTCCGCGAGCTTTTCTTCCACGTCCGCGGCCGAGCAGACGTAGCCGTCCGGCCGATCGGAGAAGTCCAGCACGACGCCGGGGCCGTAGAACCAGTCCAGCGGCACCTCGTCGATCGTCCAGGCCGGCTCGCCGCCGTTCATCGTCGGGTGATAGTGATACGGCGCGTCGACGTGCGTGCCCGTATGCGAGCCGAGCGCGAGCTTTTCTACGGCCCAGCCCGCGCCGTCCGGCAGGTCGTCCTTCGTCGTGCCGGGGAAAAACGTGAGCATTTCGTCGACGGATGCATAGTGATCCGTGTATTCGATCTTCGGGATCTGCACGGGCGGATCGACCGGCAGCCCGTCCACGATGGGGACGCTCAGGTCCACAAACCGCATGGTGATCCCTCCCTCACACGCCCCACTGGGCCGCGCAGAACAGGCTGATCTCCTCAAACGCCTCGCGCGCCTCGGGGTAGTCGAGGTAGTCGAGCGGGTAGGTGTGGATCATGTCCTTGCCGATCTTCAGCTGGATGTCCACGCCCTGCTGCGCCGCGTTTTTCGCGAAGATGAGCGAGTCAATCATCAGCGCCTCCGCGCCGCCGGCGAGCAGGAACACGGGCGGGAAGCCCGTCAGGTCGCCGTTTGCCGGGCTGATGCGCACGTCGTGCAGGTCCTGGCCCGGGCAGTACATGTTCCAGATGGCGTTGCCGGCGTCGAGGCCCTCGATGACGGCCTCCTCGTTTTCCGACTGGCCGATGGCGTCCGTGACCGGCGAGAGCGGGATGACGGCCTTCGGATACGGCACGCCGCGCTCCTTGCAAAGATGCAGCAGCGCAAGGCAGATCGTCGCGCCGGCCGACTCGCCGGACCAGATGATGTTCTCCGGCTTCCAGCCATCCGCTATCAGCGCCGTGTAGACGTTCCAGCAGTCCTCGATGTTCGTCGGGAACAGATATTCCGGCGCGAGGCGGTAATCCGGCGAGAACGAGTCCGCGCCGAAGCGGCGCGCCAGCTCCGTCACATACGGCAGCGCGACGCCGGACGAGCCGAGCGTGAACCCGCCGCCGTGGATATAGAGCAGCAGGCGGCCCGTGCCGAGGTTCGTGTTGGCCCAGCGGCCCGGCACGCCGGCGACGGTGCCCTCGTGCACCTCAACGCCCTCCGGGACCTTGAGCTCTTCCATGACGCGCGCGTCCATTTCGCGGCGGATCTCCGGAAACGGCCGGCCGCCGAAGTCCGTCCGCTCCCAGATGCTGCCGCGGCGGTTGATGAATTCCTGGCTTGGCATAGGAGTTCCCCCTTCAAAAATCGTTTGGTCTTTATCGTATCACATCCGTCCGCGCTTTGTAAACCGCGCCGCGCGCAGACGGCGGCCCGATTTTTTGTGTCAGAGCCCAATTCGTGTCCGAATACGCCGTTTTCTGCCGGTTTTAGGCGGGTTTCGGCGGAAAAGGAATTGACAATTACCGCTCCGGCATCTACAATAAGTCGAAGCGATCAACCGCAACTACGATTACAAACAATGGAGGTCTATAATCCCATGAACAAGCAGGAACTCATTGCCGCTATGACGAAGGAATCCGGTCTGAGCGTCAAGGACGCGACGGCCGCGCTCAATGCTTATACGGCTGCCGTGACGGCCGCTCTGCAGAACGGTGAGAAGGTCCAGCTCGTTGGCTTCGGTACGTTCGAGGTCAAGGAGCGCGCCGCCCGCACCGGCATCAACCCGGCCACCGGCGCCGCCATCCAGATCGCCGCGTCCAAGGCCATCGGCTTCAAGGCCGGCCAGGCGCTCAAGGATGCCCTGAACAAGTAAGACTTTCAAAAAAGCAAGCCCGGCCATCTGGCCGGGCTTGTTTTTTGTATCGAAGAAATGTCGGCATTTCTTCGAGCGGGCCGCTTCAGGTCATCGCCGCGCTCTGCATCTGCTTGAGCTGGAGCTGGAGCCGGTCGGCGATGAGGGCGATGAACTCGCTGTTCGTCGGCTTGCCCTTCGTGTTGGAGACCGTGTAGCCGAAGAAGCGCTGGAGCGTCTCGAGGTCGCCGCGGTCCCACGCGACCTCGATGGCGTGGCGGATGGCGCGCTCGACGCGCGAGGGCGTCGTCTGGAACGTCTTGGCCACCTGCGGATAGAGCACCTTCGTGATGGCGTTGATGACGTCCATGTCCTCGACGGCGATCATGATGGCCTCGCGCAGGTACTGATAGCCCTTGATGTGCGCCGGGACGCCGATCTCGTGGATGACGTTCGTGACCATGGCCTCCATGTTGACCTCCGGCGTGCGCACCGCCGGCACGGCCGCCGGACGCGAGCGCGCGTCGCGGATCTCACCCAGCCGCTCGATGACAGCCTGGAACGAGCACGGCTTCGGCATGAGATACTGCGCGCCGAGCGCGACGGACTGCGCCGCCGCAAAGTCCGACAGCATGGCCGAGATGACCATCGTCACCGGCCGGCGCGGCATGGCGTTCACGCTCTTGAGCACGCTCATGCCGTCGAGCTTGGCGAGCATCAGATCCAAAATGAGCACGTCGGGCTTCTGCTCGGCCAGCATCTGCACCGCCTGCTGGCCGTCCGCCGCGATCCCGATGACCTCATACCCTTCGGAACCGGAGATCGCGGTCCTCAGCTGCCGCGCAAAGTCCTCGTTCCCGTCTGCAAGCAAAATTGTGATACGTTTTTCCATCGTTCCTACCTCTCCCGTTGGTCATATCTTCCGGTTTTTCCGTTTATCGCTGCGATGGATTAAATTTAGCACAATCCTCTTACTATTTCAAGTCCATTCTACCAATTTTTGTAATCTAAGATTCGACACATTTCACATTCTGCAATTTTCCATAAACAGGTTCGTTGCCCTTGGCCAATGTGCACAACGGAAAAAGCGCGCCGTCCGAACAAGACATTCCCGGACGGCGCGCTTTTTCGCCGAAATCCACAAATTTACTCGCCGTAGGCTGTGCGCAGCATCGTGTCGATGAGGATGCCGTAGCCCTGCGTCGGCTCGCTGACGAGCACATGCGTCACCGCGCCGACGAGCTTGCCGTCCTGCACGATCGGCGCGCCGGACAGGCCCTGGACGATGCCGCCCGTCTGCTCGATGAGCGCGGGGTCGGTCACCGTCAGCGCGATCTCGCGCCCGAGCGCGCCGTCCGGGCTGACGCGGTCGATGTTGACCGCAAATTCGCGCACCGTGTGGCCCGAGACCGTGCAGCGCACGCGCGCGGGCCCCGCCTTCACCTCGCCGCGCGAGGCGACGGGCAGCGCCTCCGGCAGCGCGCCGTCATAGTCCATCCGCCCGAAAATGCCGCAGGACGTGTTGCGCTCGACCGTGCCGATGCCGCCGTCCGCGCCGAACGCGCCCTGGAGCTGGCCGGGGCTGCCGCGCTTTCCCCGCGCGACGCCCACGACGTCCGCGTGCAGCAGCGTCCCGCCCGCGATCGGCAGCAGCTGCGTGCTGCCGTGGTCGCTGATGCCGTGGCCGAGCGCGCCGTATGCGCCCGTCTCCGGGTCAAAATACTTCACGGTGCCGATGCCCGCGATGCCGTCGCGCAGATAGACGCCCAGCCGGTAAACGCCGCCCGCGCGCGCCGGCGTGACGCTCAGCTCCACGCTTTTGCCCCGCCGGAGCGCCGTGATGGTCAGCTTCCCGCCGCCGCTTTCCTGCACCGCGCGGGCCAGCTCCGCCGCCTCCGTCACCGCCGCGCCGTCCACGCTGCGGATGACGTCGCCCGTCTTTAAGCCCGCCGCGCGGGCGGGCGCGCCGTCGTCAAAGCCCGTGACGACGACGCCGTCGGTCTGCATCCGGATGCCGACGGCCGCCCCGACCGGCACGAGCTCCGCCGGGTACGCCGCCGCCTGCAGCGCAAAGCACAGCGCGAGCAGCGCCGCCGCAAGCCCCTTGAAAATTCGCCGCTTGTTCATTCCCTTCACCCTTTCTCGCCGCATGACAAGACTAATATGACCCGCGCGGCGGGGAATGATCGCCGCCAAAAACAAGCGGGATTTCCTTGTCAAAAAAAGCGATCTCCCGCGGTGCAGTCAAACTGCCGCGGGAGACCAGGAATTACCGCCGCTGCCGGGACATCATCCCAGCGGCCGCTCGGTGAATCGAAGGAAAAATGAATATAGCGGCGTGAGCGCCGTGAGCGTCTGCCGCACCTGATCCGACAGCTCCGGCGTGAACAGCTCCGGCCCCGGCGCAGCCTCGCGCCATGCCGATACATTTTTCAAATTGTAAAACCGCTCGATCTCCGGCGCGCAGGCTCCCTTTTTCCGGTAGTATTCCTCGCCGCCGACGCGGATATCCGTTGAACGCTCGAGCTTTTTTACGATATTCAGAAATTCGCGCGGCTGCTCGGCGATCTGCGCGCGGAAGGCCGTCATCGTGTCCGCCTTCGGGTGGACGAGGCCGAAGCCGTACGTGCAGCCCTCCGGCGCGATCTCGAAAAACAGCGCCGGATGCTCCGACCAGGAAAGGCACTCCCGCCGGATGCAGAACCAGAGCGAGTCCTTGTACGGCCGCTCGGCATAGCCGGGCAGGCGCGCGTCGCGGTAGATGCGCGAGACCTTGCACAGCATGCCCGGCATGCTTTCAAACGGCTCGAACACCTCCGCGGCCAGCTGCTTCATCGGCTGATAGAGCCGGTCGGTGTACGTCTTTTTGTTCTCTTCGAACCACGTTTTGTTGTTGTTGAACCGGATGCCCCAGAGGAAGTCGAACGCCTCAGGCGAAAAGCCCTCAAACATAGCGCGTGAGGACCTCCACTTCCTTGCGCTTCGGCGCGGCCGGCTCCTGGTCGGCGTAGCCGAGGGCGATGAGCGCCGTGAGCACCTCGCCCTCCGGCAGGCCGATGGCGGCGGGCAGCTTGTCCTCGTCGTAAATGCCGAGCACGACCGTCGCGAGACCGAGCTCATGCGCGGCCAGGCAGAACGTCTGGCAGGCGATGCCGGCGTCGAAGATCTCCCAGCGGTCGCCCATCTTCGTCGTGGGCGAGCCGTCGCGCTCGTAGCCCGAGCGGCCGTGGACGGTCGACATCACGACGAGCACAGGCGCCGAGCGCACCGTCGCGGCGTTGAAGTCCGGCAGGCACGTGTCGCAGATCTCGTCCTTTTTCGCGCCCTGCACGACGGTGTAGCGCGCCGTCTGCGTGTTTTTCCACGTCGGCGCGAAGCGCGCGGCGTCGATGATGGCCTCGATGTGCTCGTGCGAGGGCACGTCCGGGCGGAAGCGGCGGACGCTCCGCCGCGTTTTGATGGCTTCGATGGTATTCATATTGGTCACTCCACGGTAACAGATTTTGCGAGATTGCGCGGCTTGTCGATGTCGCACCCGCGCATGAGGGCGATGTAATAGGCGAACAGCTGCAGCGGCAGCACGCCGAGGTTCGGCAGGAGCATATCCTCCGTGTCCGGGATGACGAGCAGGCCGTCGGCCGTGTGGGCCATCTCGGCCTCGTGGCGCTCCGTCGTGAGCGCGAGGACGTCCGCGCCGCGCGCCTTGACCTCGAGCACATTCGACATGGCCTTGTCAAACAGCGGCCCGTAGGTGCCGAGCGCGACGACGAGCGTGCCGGGCTCGATGAGCGAGATCGTGCCGTGCTTGAGCTCGCCGGAGGCGTAGGCCTCGGAATGGATGTACGAAATTTCCTTGAGCTTCAGGCTGCCCTCGAGGCCGAGCGCGTAGTCGAGGTTGCGGCCGATGAAGAACACGGACTCGTGGTTGAAATAGCGCGAGGCGAAATACTGGATCTTGTCCTTGTTGTCCAGAATGCGCTGCATTTTCTCCGGGATGCGCTGCAATTCTGCCACAAGCGCGGCGTAGCGCTCCGGCGTGATCGTGCCGAGCGCGTCGGCAAAATACAGGCCGATGAGGTCGAGCACGGCCATCTGCGTCGAGTACGCCTTCGTCGTCGCGACGGCGATCTCGGGGCCGGCCCACGTGTAGAGCACGTCGTCCGACTCCCGGGCGATGGACGAGCCGACGACGTTCACGATGGACAGCACGCGCGCGCCGAGGCGCTTGGCCTCGCGCAGGGCCGCGAGCGTGTCGATCGTCTCGCCGGACTGGCTGATGACGAGCGCGAGCGTGTGGTCGTCCACGATGGGGTCGCAGTAGCGGAACTCCGACGCGAGCACGACCTCGACCGGCTTGCGCAGCAGCTTTTCCAGGTTGTATTTGCCCACCATGCCCACGTGGTACGACGAGCCGCAGGCGATGATATAGATCTTGCTGACGCTGCGGACATACTCCGGCGACAGGTCGAGGTCGTCGAGCACGATGCGCCCGTCGCGGATGCGCGGCGTGATCGTCTTGGTGACGGCCTCGGGCTGCTCCAAGATCTCCTTGAACATGAAGTGCGGATAGCCGCCCTTCTCGGCCGCGGAGATGTCCCAGTCGACGAAGCTGTGCTCTTTTTCGATGGGGTCGCCCATGGCGTTGAAGATCTCGATGCCGTCTTTTGACAGCACGGCGACCTCGTCGTCGTCCATGTAGCACACCTCGCGCGTCTTGGAGATGAGCGCCGTGACGTCCGAGGCGATGAGGCTGCAATCCTTGCCGTAGCCGAGCACGAGCGGGCTCATCTTGCGCGCGGCGATGAGCCGGTCGGGCGCGTCGGCGCAGATGATGCCGAGGGCGTAGGCGCCCTCGATGCGGTCGAGCACGCGGAACGTCGCTTTCAGAATGTCGCCCTCGTAGTAGTATTCAAGCAGCTGCGCGACGACCTCGCTGTCCGTATCGGACTGGAACGTGACGCCCTTGCTCTGCAGGAACTGCTTGATCTCGAGATAGTTTTCCACGATGCCGTTGTGCACGACCGCGATGCGGCCGTCCTCGGACACGTGCGGGTGGGAGTTGAGGTCGGACGGCTCGCCGTGCGTGGCCCAGCGGGTGTGGCCGATGCCCATCGTGCCGGCGAGGTCGGCGCCGTCGTGCGTCTTGTCGGCGAGCACCTGGAGCCGGCCGACGGATTTGACGACCTGGAGCTCATGCTCCGGCGAGACGACGGCGAGGCCGGCCGAGTCATAGCCGCGGTATTCCAGCCGCCGCAGCCCGTCGAGCAGGATGGGCGCGGCCTGTTCGCGGCCGACGTATCCAACGATTCCACACATAATAAAAGTTCCTCCTGTTTTTTTGCAAAAATCAGGACAAACTCGCAGTTCATTTGTCCAGCTTCGCTCACAGCCCCTCTGTTTTGCGGTCACCCGCATATTTCTGACTGTGTCACGCGCGCGAAGCGGCGCGAAAGCGCATCCGCCGAATGTTCGATCACGCTTTTCCTCGTCGTCCTGCCCGGCGGGCAGGCGCTGGCGCTTTTACCGGGATGAGCCCCGTCTCCTCCTTTCCCTGCTGCGATTCGCCCTCATTATATGCCAGGCGTGGCAAAAAAGCTATGGATAATTTGTGAATTACGCGCTTTTCACAAACAAAAAGAGCCTCCGCCGCGCGGCGAAGGCTCTTTTTTATGCAGTTTTTCAGGCTTTTTTGCCGTAGGCCAGGTTCGGGAAGCCCTTGCCGCCGCCGACGGAGACCATGCCCTCGGCATTGCCCTCGCCGTCCACGCGCAGCCAGATCTCCCAGCGGCCGGGGCCTGCCGGGACGTCGACCTTCATGAACTCCTCACCCGTATAGAAGCCGGAATAGATCGGCGCGCCGCCGGCCGTGCCGGTCAGGGTGCCGTCCGGCTGGGCCGTCAGATCGAGCAGCAGCTCGCCCTCGAAAAAGTCGCCCGAGGGCTGCCCGTGGTCGCGGAGGGTGACCTCCGGCATGGGCGGCGCGACGGGGCCGTCCGCGGGAGGCGGAGGAGGCGGCGCTTTCATGTTGCCGTTTTCATCGAACATCTCGGGGTGGACGAGCCGCGCCTGCGGGATCCACATCTTAATGACCCACTGACCGGTCAGAGACATCTGCAAAACCTCTTTTCATTTGATTTGCAACTATTATAAAGGCAACGACCGGCCCGCGCAACATTGCAAACTGTCTAAAAAAGCCGCGTCTGATTTGGCACAAGTGCCCGGATGGACGGCAGGCCGTCGGGGCCGACGGGCGTCGCGCCGCGCTCGATGAGGGCGTTCGCGCCGTCCGTGCCGTCGTCCCGGACGTAGACGTCCGACCAGCCGCGGCGCAGATTTTCGACCGTCCCGGCCCATGTGCCGCCGCGGCCGCAGTCCGTCTGCGCGACGAGCTCGCGGTCCGGCAGCGCGTGGATGAGCCGGTTGCGGGAGAGCGCGCGCGGCGCAGAAAACGGGATGTCCCATCCAAGCTCGGCGCAGAAGAGCGCATTTTCCGGCGGCGTCTTGACCCGCGCGGCCAGCGCGTCGGCCAGAAAGCACACGACCTGCCCGCCGGCGGCGATGCACGCGTCCTGCGCCGCCGTGTCCGCGCCCGCCGCGCCGCCGGAGACGAGCACGAGATCCTCCCGCGCGGCCGTCTGCCCGACGGCGCGGGCAAACCGCTCGCCCGCAGGCAAAAGCGCGCGCGAGCCGACGAGCGCCGCGCCCTCGCGCGCGAAAAGCGTCCGGTCGCCCGCGCAGAACAGCGCCGCCGGCGCGTCCTGCCCCAGCTTGCGCCGGATGGCGGCCGGATAGTCCGGCGACAGGCGCGTGAGCGCAAAAAAGCCGCGGCGCTCCGCCGCGGCCAGATAGCGCCGGAGCTGATCCTCCCGGCCGAGCAGGCGCACGATGCGCTCTGCCTCCTCGCCCGCGCAGCCGAGCTTTTCTAGGTCGCGCGCCGTGAGGTCGCGCAGTGTGTCGTCCTCATGCCGCGCGCCGGAGACAGCGCGGGCGAGCGCGCGGTACTGCGCGCCCGTCAGCGGCCGCTCCTGCGCGTCGCCGAGCGGGCAGCACAGAAGCAGCAGTCCCTCCTCCGCGCGCGTCATTTCAGGCGGCGGCGCTTGTAGACGGGCGCCTTGACCTCTTCCTCGACCAGCTCGTCGCCCTCAAAGCGCATGGGCTTGACGGTATAATGCGAATACTTTGCGATCTCGTCGAGCTTCGCCTTCTCCGGGAACGAGCCGATGACCGACCACGCCACGCCCTTGCGCCCGGCGCGCGCCGTGCGGCCGATGCGGTGGACATAGTACTCGTTCTCCTCGGGCACATCATAGTTGATGACGCAGTCGACGTCGTCGACGTCGATGCCGCGCGAGGCGACATCCGTCGCGATGAGCACGGTGAGCTTGCCGTCGCGGAACGTCTGCATCGTCTTTTCGCGCTTGGCCTGCGGGATGTCGCCGTGGATGCAGTCGGCGTCGATGCCCGCGCGGTGCAGGTCGTCCGACAGGCGCTGGCACATGTGCTTCGTGTTGCAGAAGATGATGACGCGCTCCCAGCCCTGCGTTTTGAGCAGGTGCAGCGTCGTCTCCTCCTTCGCAAGCTGCGAGACGGTGATGGAATACTGCGCGATGTCCGGCTTGTTCTGCACGTCGGCCGGGACGGTGATCTCGACCTCGTCGCGCTGGTACATCCACGAGACGGTCATGACCTCCTGCGAGATCGTCGCGGAGAACAGGCCCATGTTCTTCTTGTTTTTCACCTTGTCAAGAATGCCGGTGACGTCCTTGAAAAAGCCCATGTCCAGCATGCGGTCGGCCTCGTCGAGCACGACGGTCTGGACTTTGTCCAGGCGCAGCGTCTTGCGCTTATAGTGGTCCATGAGGCGGCCGGGCGTCGCGACGACGATCTGCGGCTTTTTCTGAAGCTGCTTGATCTGCGTCTCGATCTTCGCGCCGCCGTAGACGACAGCGATGCGGATGTTTTTCGTGAACTCAAGCAGCGAGCGCATCTCGTCGCAGATCTGGATGGCCAGCTCGCGCGTCGGCGCCAGAATGAGGCCCTGCAGGTCGTCCGACTCCGCGTCGATGTGCTCGATCATGGGGATGCCGAACGCGAACGTCTTGCCCGTGCCCGTCGGCGCCTTGGCGATGACATCGCGCCACTCCAGAAACGGCGGGATGGCCTCGGCCTGGATGCGGGTCGGGTAGCCGTAGCCCTTTTTCTCAAGCGCCTTCAAAATATTCTCGGAAAGCCCGAGATCGGAAAATGTGATTTGCGTATCCATTGTGCAGTTCGTTCCTTACTCAAATAATATCAATCCAGTTTATTCTACCAGATTCTGACCCCAAGTGCAAGGTTCATGCACTTTGTGGATTGTTGTTTGCACCGCTTTTTGCTATACTCGAAGAAAAACCTGACCTTCGGGAGGACAACATGAGCAGAGCAGACGAACTTTTTATCGCCAATTGCCGCGACATTCTCGAAAACGGCGTCTGGGACACCGATCTGGCCGTCCGGCCGCGCTGGGAGGACGGCACGCCGGCGCACACGGTCAAAAAATTCGGCATCGTCAACCGCTATGACCTGCGCGAGGAATTTCCCATCCTGACCATCCGCCGCACATTCTACAAAAGCTGCATCGACGAGCTTCTGTGGATCTGGCAGAAAAAATCGAACAACGTCCACGACCTCGGCAGCCACATCTGGGACCAGTGGGCCGACGAGACCGGCTCCATCGGCAAGGCATACGGCTACCAGCTCGGCGTAAAGCACCAGTACGCCGAGGGCGAATTCGACCAGGTCGACCGCGTGCTCTACGACCTGACGCACAATCCCGCCTCGCGCCGCATTATGACGAATATCTACAACTTCGCCGACCTGCACGAAATGGCGCTCTACCCGTGCGCGTACTCCATGACGTTCAACGTCTCCGGGCACACGCTCAACGCCATTTTGAACCAGCGCTCGCAGGATATGCTCACGGCGAACAACTGGAACGTCGTGCAGTACGCCGTGCTTGTGCACATGATGGCGCAGGTCGCGGGCCTCGAGGCCGGCGAGCTCGTCCACGTCATCGCCGACGCGCACATCTATGACCGCCACGTCCCCATCGTCGAGCAAATTATCAAAAACGAGCCGAAGGCCGCGCCGGAGTTCGTCATGGACCGCTCCATCCGCGACTTCTACGCGTTCACGAAGGACTCGTTCTCGCTCAAAAATTACGAATTTACGCCGCTGGACGTCAAGATCCCGGTGGCAGAATAAAGGTGATCGCATGAACTGCATCGTCAATGTGACCGAGCGCTGGGGCATCGGCATGGACGGAAAGCTCGCCGTGTCCATCCGCGCGGACCTTCGCCGCTTCCGCGAGCTCACGACGGGCCACGCCGTCGTCCTCGGCCGCAAAACGCTCGCCACGTTTCCCGGCGGGCAGCCGCTGAAAAACCGCGAAAACATCATCCTGACGCACGACGAGCACTTTTCCGCCGAGGGCGCCGTCGTCCTGCACGACGTCGAGGCCGTGCTCGCCTACGCGCGCGAAAAAGGCCACGAGGACCTCTGGGTCATCGGCGGCGAGAGCGTGTATGACCAGCTCGTGCCGTACTGCCGCATGGCCTATGTCACGAAAACGCTCGCCGACGTGCCCGTCGACGCGTACTTCCCCGACCTCGACCGCCTGCCGAACTGGTCGGTCTGCGAGGAGGGGCCCGTCGAGGAGGAAAACGGCGTGCGCTACCAATTCGTGAACTACTGCAATTCTTCCCCGCTGGAGGTCTGATATGACAACGGAGATCACGATCGACGTCCGCTACCCGGACTGTGACATGATGGGCATCGTCCACCACGCCGTCTACCCCGTCTGGTACGAGATGGCGCGCATGGATTATCTCGCGAAGCTCGGCTTCTCGTTCGAGCAGATGCACGTATTCGGCATCGACCCGCCCATGGTCAGCCTGAATCTCACGTACAAAAAGCCCGTCCGCTACCCCGGCACGGTCACGGTGAGAACGCATATGCTCTCCTACGCGCCGAAAAAGCTCGAGCTGCACTACGAGACGTACTGCGGCGGCGAGCTGGCCGGGACGGGCACGTCGTTTCACATCTGGACAGGGCCGGACATGAAGTCGCTCGACATGGAGTCGGCGCACCCGGACGTCTACGAGAAGATCAGGCGCGCCTATGAAGCCTGACGTCACCGCCCTCGTGCTCGCGGGCGGGAGGTCGAGCCGCATGGGGCGCGACAAGACGAAGCTGGAGCTCGGCGGGCAGACGATGCTCGCGCGCGCGTGCGCGTTCGGATCGTCGCTCGGCTGCCCCGTGCTCGTCGCGTGCGGCAGCATGGCGCATTTTGAGGCGCTGCCGGACGGCGTCCGCGCCGTACCGGACGACGCGCCCGGCTGCGGCCCGCTCGGCGGGCTGTGCGCGGGGCTTTCCGCCATGGAGACGGAGTTCGCCCTCGTCTGGGCGGCCGATATGCCGTTTTTGTCCGCGATCGCGGCCGAGCGGCTGCGCGGCGCCGTCGGTGACGCGGACGCGTGCGCGTATGTCTTGGACGGCCGGCCCGAGCCGATGTTCGCGCTCTACCGAAAAAGCTGCCTCGCGCCCGCGCGCGAGCGGCTCTCGCGCGGGGAATTCCGGCTGCGCGGGCTGCTGCATGAAGTAAAGCTCGTCACGCTCACGCCGGACGATTCGGCGCTGTTCGTCAATCTCAACACGCCCGCCGAATTCGAGCAGGCGCGCAGGCAGGTGGAACGCCATGAATGAAAAAACGCCGATCGTCGTCTTTGTCGGCCTGTCCGGCACGGGCAAGACGACGTACCTGGAAAAGCTCATCCCCGCGCTCAAAGCCCGCGGCCTGCGCCTCGCCGTGCTCAAGCACGACACGCACGGCTTCGACATGGACCGCCCCGGCAAGGACACGTACCGCTTCCGCGAGGCGGGCGCGGACTCCGTCACGATCTGCTCCGGCGGCCGCCTGGTCATCCAGGAGACGCTGCCGGAAGAGCCGACGATCGCCGAGATCCTCGCGCGGCTCCAGGAGGTCGACCTCGCCCTCGTCGAGGGTTACAAAAAAAGCGCGTACCCGAAAATCGAGATCCACCGCGCCGCGCTCGGGCGGCCGCTGTACTGTCGGGAAGCCGAGCTGCTCGCCGTCGCGACGGACGAGGCGCTGCCCGTCTGCGTCCCGCACCTGCCGCTGGGCGACCCGGAGCCGTGTGCGGAGCTGCTGCTGCAATACGTCAAAAAATTCAGGGAGGATGCATGAGCATCCTCCCTGTTTTCTCGCCTCGCAGAGTTTCGCCGCCGCAGCGGCGAAATCAATTCGGAATCATTTTTTCCGGCGACATGTGCGTCGGGAAAAATTCTTTACGCCCTGCAAGTGTGGAATTTGTGCGCCCGCGGCGCACAAATTATGCGCGCAGTCAGGGCGCGCGCCCCTTCAAACGGGAGCCCAGCGAAGCGGGTCCCGTTTGACAGCTCAGGTTCTGAGCTGGAAGCCGGGGGCGTGTACGCTTCCGCCCACATTCTCACATACGACCCGGTCGTGCGCGCTGACGTCGCCCTTGACGTCGCCGCAGCGGACGCTGTCGCCGGCGCGGACGTTTCCGCCGACGTTGCCGCACGTAACGCTGTCGCCGGCCGTGACGTTGCCGCCGACGTCGCGGCACTCCACGCCGTCGCCCGCGGTCAGATTTCCGGCCACGCTGCCGCACGTGACGCCGTCGCCGGCCTTGACGCTGCCCGCGACGTCGCCGCAGTGGACGGCGAACGCGCTCTGCACGTCCGCGACCTCGCCCGTGATGCAGACGTCGACCTTCGCGCGCTCGCGGCTGTGCGTGAAAATGCCCTCGCTCGCGAGCAGCCGGTGGCCGAGGTAGCACACGGCGCGCAGCTTCCCGTCGTCGTCCCACGGAAGGCCGTCCACGACCTGCACCGGCACGAGCGGCTGCGGCTCCGGCGTCTCGCGGCCGAAGAGCCGGTCGAGCGTCACGTCAAATTCCTCCGCGATGCGCGGCAGCAGCTGCACGTCCGGGCAGCTCGCGTTCGATTCCCATTTTGAAACGGCCTGATTGCTCACGCCGAGCACGTTGGCGAGCGCCTCCTGCGTCATGCCGCGCGCTTTGCGCAGCGCCGCGATCGTCCCGCCCATCGTCCATGTATCCATGTTTCATCCATCCTTCCCGCGCCAGGCGCTTTGTGCCGTCAGTATAGCCATTTCTGCGCGAAACGCGCAATGGAGGCGTAGTTGGAACGCGTATTTTTCTTTCCAACCGGCGGTTGGAATGCCCGTAAACACTGGGCTTTCAGCGCGTGAGCGCGTCGGCGAACGCGGCAACGGCCGGGTTTTCGTCGTCCTCGTGCCAGAAGCACTGCAGCTCCTCCATCGTGCCGATGGGGTACGAGCGCAGCTCGGAATTCATGCTCATGCGGCTGAGCATCGTCGAAACGAGCACGCCCTGGCCGAGCTCCGTCGCGACATACGCCGACTCGAGGTTCGGCGCGATGATGATCTCGCGCGGCGAAAAGCCGAGCTCGCGCACCTGCCGCCGCGCGCGGGCGCGGGACTCTGAAAGCGTCTCGGCGCTCGAGGCCGCCTTGATGAACGGCTCGTCGAAAAAGTCCGACGCGCGCGCGTCCGGCCGCGCGTTCGGGTTGTCCGGCGAGACGAGCAGCACGAGCGGCGTCTGGAGCACGACGAGCTTTTTGAGCCCCGGATCCTTCGGCGCGAACTCGCGGTACGTGATGATAAGGTCGAGCCGCCGGTTGAGAAAATGCTGGTTGAGCTCATACTGCGGGTGCTTTTCGGCCGCGAACTGGAGCGCGGGGTTCTCCTGCCGCATCCGGTGGAGCGGGCCGTTGATGATGGGCATGAGGTCGAGCCATTCCAGATAGCCGATGCGCAGCGAGTTGTTGAGCTCGTCATAATACTGCCGCATGCGCTGCACCGTGTCGCTGTAGTCGCGGTCGAGCCGGGAGAAGAGCGCGCAGAACTCCTCGCCCGCGCGCGTGAGCGTCACATAGTGATGCGTGCGCACGAACAGCGTGAAGCCGACGTCCTCCTCGAGCTTGGCGATATATTTGCTGACGGACTGCTGCGTCATATACATCCGCTTGGCCGCCTCCGTGAAGTTCAGCGTCGTGCAGAGCGTCAGAAAGCAGCGGATGGAGGTCTCGTTGATCATCGTTCATCATCCTTTGTGGCCAATTCTATCACATTACAACCGGCTTGCAAACCGGTCACAACCAATTATTGTTCTGCGGCCGGATTTTTCCGGAAAAATACTTGTCCGGCGGCCGCCGCGTGTGCTATACTCAAGGAAAGTTTTACATACGGAGGGAACCGCCATGGCGATTTTGGAAGATATCACCTCGGCCGTCATCCGCGGCAAGCGGAAGGAAGTGGCCGCGCTCGTGCAGACGGCCATCGACGAGGGCGTCAGCGCGCAGAGCATCCTGCAGGAGGGCCTCATGCCCGGCATGGACGTCGTCGGCGACAAATTCAGCAAAAACGAGATGTTCGTCCCCGAGATGCTCGTCGCCGCGCGCGCGATGACGGCCGGCATCAACCTGCTCAAGCCCATGCTCAAGGAAGAGGGCGTGCAGAACATCGGCCGCGCGTGCATCGGCACCGTCCAGGGCGACCTGCACGACATCGGCAAGAACCTCGTCGCCATGATGATGGAGAGCAAGGGCATCGAGATCATCGACCTCGGCGTCGACGTCTCGCCGGAGAAGTTCGTCCAGACCGCCATCGACGAGCACTGCGACATCATCGCCTGCTCGGCCCTGCTCACGACGACGATGCCCGTCATGGAGGAGGTCGTCAAGGCCGCCGAGACCGCCGGCATCCGCGACAAGGTCACCATCATGGTCGGCGGCGCGCCGCTCACGCAGGCGTACTGCGACAAGATCGGCGCCGACCTCTACACGCGCGACGCGTCCGAAGCCGCGAACGCCGCGGCGAATGCATTGGCCGCAAAATCGGCCTAAAGGCCTCAAACGGGACCCGCTTCGCTGGGCTCCCGTTTGAAAGGAGCTGCACCCTGCCGCGCGCATAATTTGTGCGCCGATGGCGCCCAAATTCCACACTTG
>CAVFYN010000126.1:0-9899 GCA_963626425.1 Bacteroidaceae bacterium | reverse complement strand
CGGGCATTTCATGCCCTCTGAATGACAGTCTAACTTACCGCACGCCGCAATCGGCCTGCGGGCGGATGCTATCCGCCCCTACAGGCGCTCTCTCCTGCTTTCCACGTTCCCGCATTCCCCCATCAAACGCATTTCCACAAAAACACCCCTCCCAAACCATGCACATTGCACCAATTTTCAAAAAGCGTTGGACAACGACTTATGCACAAAATATAATGGTTCTAAGATTACATTCAGGAGGAAGCACCATGGCAAACGAAGCACCCCGGCCGGCGCCGCAGCCGGCGCGTGGGAATCCATTTGAAAAATACCGCAAGCCCCTGCCCGTCCTGCCGGAGTTTGACCACTTCGACGAGGAGCTGACGGCGGACATCGTCATCGTCGGCGGCGGCCACGGCGGCACGCAGTGCGCGCTCGCCGCGGCGGAGGGCGGCGCGTCCGTCATCGTCATCGAGGCGAAGCAGGAGGACAAATTCACCTACGTCGGCGAGCAGATCGGCACGTTCAACTCGCAGTTTCTCATGGGCAAGGGCTTCGGCCCCTACGATCTCAACGAGATCGTGAACGAGATCTGCCAGCAGAGCGGCTTTATGGCCAACCGCGCGCTCATCAACAAATACGTCAAGCACTCCGGCGAGATGCTCGACCACATGGTCTCGCTCGTCCCTGAGGGCAGCACGATCTTAGACGACGACCAGTGCAACGTCCACGAGGCCTACGGCAAGCCGAGCTACCCCATCACGGTCGGCGGCTGCAAGAGCTGGGCCGGGACGCTGCAGCTGCGCGGCGGCATCCGCGCCCGCCCGCTGCCGCCCGAGCCGGGCGAGCGGATGCGCAACACGTCGCGCCTGCCGGAATTTGAAATGCTCGCCGTCCACCGCTCGCAGGAGCTCGGCGCGGTCTGGAGCTTCGGCGTGCGCGCGCAGCGGCTTATTACCGAGGACGGCCGCGTCGTCGGCGCATACGGCAAGCGCACGAAGGACGGCAAGATCATCCGCTATAACGCCCGCCGCGCCGTCGTGCTGGCCACGGGTCTGCCGGGCAACGGCGTCGACCTCGGGCGCGATGTCGGCGGCTTCGTCGAGCCGGACGTGCACGTGTCGACGTCGCTCATCCTGCCCGTGCGCTGCTTCGGCAACTCGTCATTCCTGCTGCTCAACGCGCGCGGCGAGCGGTTCTGCAACGAGTCGGTGCCCTATGGTCTCTCGTCCGCCGTCATGCTCCAGCCGCCGGGCCACCTTTCCGTCGTCACGGACCGGAAGTATATGCTCCAGATGCAGCAGAACGGATTGCAGCACGGCAACCCGGACTTCGGCGTGCCGGAATACATGGAGCAGTTCATCGAGGACATGAACGAGGTCCCGAAGCACGGCGCCGAGGGCTTCTGCGTCCGCGACATGGCCTTCACGGGCCGCGGCGCGATGGACCGCCTGTACGCCGCCGACACGCTGGAAGAGCTCGCCGGCTATCTCGGCTACGAGGGCGAGGCGAAAAAGACGTGGCTTGCGTCCATCGAGCATTACAACGAGCTCTGCCGCGCCGGCGTGGACGACGACTTCCAGAAGGACGCGAACACGCTCATCCCGATCGACGAAGGCCCGTTCTACGGCGCCGTGGCCGAAAAGCCGCTCTACAAGGACCAGAAGGCGCACCCGAGCCAGCCCATTCCGGCGCTCTACACGAATAACGACATGAACGTCGTGAACGAGGATTTCCTCGAGATCCCCGGCCTTTATGCCGCGGGCGACTGCCTCGGCGGCCGGTACGGCATTTTCTACTACACGCCCTGCGGCGGCAACTTCATCGGCACGAGCATGACGCTCGGCCGCGAGCTCGGCAAGCACCTCGCCGCTTTAAACGCTTAAAATTACCGCTTGACAAGCGCTGCGCGGTCTGCTAAAATCTCTTCAACACAGTAAAAAGACGATGAAGGGAACGAGCGGCGCAATGCGCTCCTTCAGAGAGCCGGCGGTTGGTGCAAGCCGGCGCGGCGCGCGATGCTCACTGGCCCCGGAGTTGCCTGCCCGATACGTAGGACAGGACGCAGCGGCAGCGTTACAGGCCAAAGCCTTGCTGGAGGCTTGAGGGTCGATTTTCCGACTGAACCGGGTGGTACCGCGTTGTATTTCAGATTCAACGCCCCGGAACGCAATGACGCGTTCCGGGGCGTCTTTTTATCCCCGGGACGACGCTGCTGAGGAGGAAGTTTCATGAAACCGAAATTTGAAAAGTACATCCCCTGCCCGCACATCCGCTTCCCGGAGCGCACGTGGCCGGACAAGGAGATCACGAAGGCGCCCGTCTGGTGCTCCGTCGACATGCGCGACGGCAACCAGGCGCTCATCAACCCCATGAGCGTGCAGGCGAAGGTCGAGATGTTCCATCTTCTGTGCGACATCGGCGTCAAGGAGATCGAGGTCGGCTTCCCGTCCGCGTCCGAGACGGAGTACGAGCTGCTGCGCGAGCTCATCGACGGCGGCCACATCCCCGACGACGTGTGGATCCAGGTCCTCGTCCAGGCGCGGCCGCACCTCATCGAAAAGACGTTCGAGGCCATCGCGGGCTGCAAAAACGTCATTTTCCACTTCTATAACTCCACGAGCACGCTCCAGCGCAAGGTCGTTTTCCACATGGAAAAGGACGGCATCACGAAGATCGCCACGGACGCGGCCAAGCTCATCCGCGAGCTCAGCCAGCCGTACATCGACGCCGGCATGAACATCCGCTACGAGTATTCGCCCGAGAGCTTCATGGGCACGGAGCCGGAGTACGCCGTCGAAATCTGCCAGGCTGTGCTCGACACGCTCGGCGCGACGCCGGACAACAAGGTCATCCTCAACCTGCCGAGCACGGTCGAGAACATGGCCCCGAACTACTTTGCCGACATCATCGAGTATTTCTGCAAGAACCTTCCGGGCCGCGAGAGCGCCGTCATCAGCCTCCACCCGCACAACGACCGCGGCGAGGGCGTCGCGACGGCCGAGCTCGGCCTGCTCGCGGGCGCCGACCGCGTCGAGGCGACGCTCTTCGGCAACGGCGAGCGCACGGGCAACGTCGACATGATCACGCTCGCGCTCAACATGTGGACGCAGGGCGTCGACCCGGAACTCGATTTTTCGAACATCAACCACATCAAAGAGGTCTACGAGCGCACGACGCACATGCGCGTCCACGAGCGCCAGCCCTATGCCGGCCAGCTCGTGTTCACGGCGTTCTCCGGCTCGCATCAGGACGCCATCAACAAGGGCGTGCAGTACATGAAGGACTCCGGCACCGAGTACTGGGAGGTCCCGTACCTGCCCATCGACCCGGCGGACGTCGGCCGCGAGTACGAGCCCATCATCCGCATCAACAGCCAGTCCGGCAAGGGCGGCGCGGCGTTCGTCATGTCGACGAACTACGGCTACGACCTGCCGAAGGCCATGCACCCGGAGTTCGGCGCCATCGTCCAGGCCGAGACGGACCGCCTCGGCACGGAGCTGCTGCCGAGCCAGATCTTCGCGCTGTTCGAGCAGAATTATCTGGACGTCGACGCGACGTACACGCTCCTGCGGCACTCGTTCACCGAGTCCGCCGCGCACGGCGAGGACAGCCGCGTCGGCTTTGACGGCGCGCTCGGCTACAAGGGCGGCGAGATCACCCTGCACGGCGAGGGCAACGGCCCGATCGACGCGTTCTTTAACGCCGTCTCCGACCTGCCCATCGGCAAATTCCACTTCGTCGACTACTCCGAGCACGCCATCTCCCGCGGCTCGGACGCGCAGGGCGTGTGCTACATCCACCTCAAGACGCCCGACGGCAAGGACGCGTTCGGCGTCGGCAAGAGCCACAACATCAACCGCGCGTCGCTCCGCGCCATTCTGTGCGCCATCAACCGCGCCATCATCGCAAAAGACGGCAAAGCGGATAAGTAAAAAAATCATGTAACAGAGCCAGTCGCCGATTCCCGGCGGCTGGCTTTTCTGTATGGGTTTGGGTGTTGTAACACTTTCGTGATATTGTATAATTCCAACGCACAATTTCGTAATACTTTCTGTGTTTGTGATAATTTTATCATATAACATTTTCGCATTTTTATCTAAATTCAACCTAACCATATTTTCTTCGAATATGGTATACTATTTACTAGAACAAAATATTTTTTGTTTACCCTGAGATAAAAGGCGGTGATACGGATGTCTCTCGATGCACTCAAGCAGGTCTCTGACAAAGAGCAGGCCACGAGCTCGCAGCTGGCCGAGGCCACGGCCGCGGCGAAAAAGCGCGTCGCGGAAGCCGAGCGCGCCGGCAAGGCGCTCGTCGAGCAGAAGCGGAGCGAGGCCGAGGCGGAAATGAAAACGCTCATGGAGCAGACCGTCGCGCGCGGCGAGGAGGCCTCGCGCGATGCGAAGGTCAGAAGCGACGAAGCGTGCGCGGCTCTTCGCGCCAAAGCGGAAGCGCGCATGGATGCAGCCTGCGAATTCATCATCGGAAAGGTCGTGAGCGGCTAAATGGCAATTGAAAAAATGAAGCACCTCCAGCTCGCGGCCATGGAAGCCGACCGGCCGGCGCTGCTGGCGAAGCTGCAGCGCTTCGGCTGCCTTGAGATCACGGAGCAGGAGCAGGCGCTCGACTATCTCGAGTTCGCCCGCACCGGCGAGAGCGATCTCGACCGCGTCCGCGCGGACGCCGATCTCGTGAAAAACGCCCTGGCCATTTTGGACCGCTATGCGCCCGTGCGCACGCCGCTGTTCTACGAGGGCGAGACCGTCGACGAAAAGACGATCTTCGACGACGCCGCGCTCTCCCGCGCGCTCAAGACGGCGACGCTGCTGCGCACGAACGACGCGGCCGCCGCGGGCCTGACCGCCCGCATCGCGCGCATCCAGGCCCAGCGCGACAGCCTGACGCCGTGGCTCGGCTCGAGCTTCCCGCTCGAGCGCGACGGAACGGCCGCCACGGCCGTCCGCTACGGCACGATCCCCTCGTCGACCGCGCTGAACGCCCCGCGCGAAGCGCTCTCGGCGTTTGACGCGGAGCTTGAGGAGGTCTCCTCCGACAAGTCCGTCCACTACTGCGCGCTGCTCTGCCACCGCGCGTGCCTGGACGACGCGCTCGCGGCGCTCAAGCCGTTCGGCTTTTCGCACGTCGTGTTCAAGGACTTAAGCGGCACGCCCGCCGAGGCGCAGGCGGTCCTGGACGGCGAGCTGACGCGCCTTGCCGACGAGCTGGCCGACACCCGCGCACGCATCGTGGAGTTCGGCTCGGAGCGCAAAGCGCTCGAGCACGCGAGCGACCGGCTCGCCATCGAGGCCGAGAAAGAGGCCTCGCGCCAGAAATTCCTTGTGACCGACCGCGTGTTCTTCCTGACCGGCTGGGTGCTGGCGCGGAAGGTCCCGGAGCTCGAAAAGCTCCTCGCGCCGTATGACTGCGCGCTCGACCTGCGCGACCCGGAGCCGGACGAGGCGCCGAAGGTGCCGGTCCAGCTGCGAAGCAACGCCCTGACGCGGCCGCTCAACATGGTCACGGAAATGTACTCCCTGCCGGCGTATGACGGCATCGACCCCAACCCGCTCATCCTGCCGTTCTTCACGATCTTCTTCGGCATCATGTATGCCGACCTCGGCTACGGCCTCGTGCTGCTGCTGCTCGGCATTCTCGGCAACCTGAAGATCAAGAAGCAGGGCACGATGAAGTATATGTGCGGCCTGCTCGTGCTCTGCGGCGTCACGACGAGCATTTTCGGCTGCCTGTTCGGCGGATTTTTCGGCGACGCGCTCAACTACCGCGTGTTCGGCTGGCTGCGCGGCGCGCTGACGAGCCTTCCGTTCTTCGGCGTGAAGGACCCGCTGCAGGAGCCGATGTGGTTCATGTACGCCTCGCTCGCCTGCGGCGGCGTCCACCTCATCTTCGGCCAGATGGTGCATATGTATATGTGCTTCCGCGACGGTCAGCCCGTCGACGCCATCTGTGACGTCGTGCCGTGGTGGCTGACGTTCGCGGGCATCGCCGTCGGCGCGCTCGGCCATGGCTGGTGGCTGCTCATCGTCGGCATTTTGAGCCTCATCTGCACGCAGGGCCGCGCGAAGCCGACGCTCATCGGCAAATTCCTCGGCGGCGTCAAGAGCCTTTATGACATCACGAGCTGGCTCGGCGACGTGCTCTCCTACACGCGCCTCATGGCCCTCATGCTCGCCAGCAGCGTCATCGCGAACGTGTTCAACATGCTCGGCAATATGACGGGCCAGATCATCGCGATCCTCATCATCTTCATCATCGGCCACGCGTTCAACATGGCCATCAACATCATCGGCACGTACGTCCACGCGGCGCGCCTTCAGTACCTCGAGTTCTTCGGCAAGTTTTACAAGGACGGCGGCATTCCCTTCAAGCCGCTGCGCTATCAGACAAAATACACGCAAATCGTCAAGGAGGAAACTTAACATGGATCTCGTCAACATCTTTGAATCGTTTGGCGGCTTCGCCATCGCGCTGCTCGGCGCGAGCCTTGCCGTCGGTCTGGCCTGCGTCGGCTCCGCCAAGGGCACCGGCATCGCCGGCGAAGCGGCCGCGGGCGTCGTCTCCGAGGACCCGTCCAAGTTCGGCAAAGCCATGATCCTGCAGGTGCTCCCGGGCACGCAGGGCCTGTACGGCCTCGTCGCGTGGTTCCTCGTGGCCAACAAGCTCGGCATTCTCTCCGGCTCCATCGTCGACCTGACGGTCGCCCAGGGCTGCCAGTTCCTGTTCGCGTGCCTGCCCGTCGCCATCGGCGAGCTGCTCAGCTCCATCGCGCAGGGCCGCGTCGCGGCCGCGTCCATCGGCATTCTGGCCAAAAAGCCGGATGACTGGTCGAAGGGCATCCTGTTCTGCGTCATGGTCGAGTTCTACGCGATCCTTTCCCTGCTGGCCAGCTTCCTCATGATCAACGGCCTGTGATCGTCCATAGAGGAGAACTTCTATGAACGGAATCGAAAAGATCATCGGCCGCATCGAGTCCGATACGCGCTCCGAGATCGACGCGCTCGGCGCGCGCACGGACGAGCAGGTCAAAGCCATCGGCGAGGGCTATGAGCGCGTGGCCCAGCAGGCGTATTTCACAACGTGCTCCAACGGAAAAAAGGCCGCCGAGACGCAGCTCGCGCGCATGGCGAGCGCCGATTCGCTCGAGGCGAAAAAGGCGCTGCTCGCCCAGAAGCAGGCCCTGCTCGACGAGACGTTCGCCCGCGCGCTCGACAAGCTCTGCGCCCTGCCGGAGCAGGAGCAGTGCAGCCTTCTCATCAAGCTCGCCGTCGAGGGCAGCACGACCGGCCGCGAGGAGCTCGTTTTCTCCGCGCCCGACCGCGCGCGCTACGGCAAAAAGGTCGTCATCGCGGCCAACGAAGCGCTCGAGAAGGCCGGCAAGACGGCGAATCTCACGCTTTCGGAGTCCTCGCGCGACATCCGCGGCGGCCTGTTCGTCAAAAACGGGAACATCGAGAACAACTGCTCGTTCGAGATGATCCTGCGCCTTCTGCGCGAGCAGCTCGCAGCCGAGACCGCAAAGCTGCTGTTTGAATAAGTGAGGGAACCTCCTGCCATGAAAAACAAGCTCCGAGATACGGACTATCTCTTCATCTCCGCGCGCATCCACGCGCAGGAGAGCCGGATGCTCACGCGCGAGCGCATGGAGCGCATGTTCGAGGCCCGCTCGGACGCCGAGGCCATGAAGGTCCTCGCCGAGTGCGGCTTTTCCGAGCTGCATTCGCTCGACGAGCTCGACGCCGCCCTCGCCCGCGAGCGCGAGGCGACGTATGCCGACCTCGCCTCGCTCTCTCCGAACCCCGGCATCATCGACGCGTTCCGCATCAAGTATGACTACCACAACGCCAAGTCCCTGCTCAAGGCCATCGCCACGAACACGGACGGGCGCCATATGCTCATCGACGCCGGGCGCGTCCCGGCCGACACGCTCGAGGCGGCCGTCAACGAGGACAGCTACTCCGCCCTGCCGGACGCGTTCGCGCGCGCCGTGGCCGAGGCGAAGGGCGTCCTTGCCGCGACGGGCGACCCGCAGCGAAGCGACTTCCTGCTCGACCGGGCATACTTTGCAGAGATGCTTGCCGCGGCCGAGGGCTCGGGCAGCGAATTTCTGCTCGGCTATGTCAAAGCGAGCATCGACAGCGCGAACCTGCGCTCGGCCGTGCGCACGGCGCGCCTCGGCAAAGACGCGGACTTCCTCGCGCTCGTGCTCGTCCCGGGCGGCACGGTGTCCGACCGCGCATTTCTCGCGGCCAACCGCACGGGCAGCGACTTTGCCGCGCTCTTCACCGGCTCCATCTTAAAGCACGCCGCCGAGCTCGGCGACGCCGCGGCCAAGGGCGGCAAGCTCACCGCGTTTGAAAAGGCGTGCGACGACGCGCTCGTGGAATATCTCCGCTCGTCGCGCCTTACGCCGTTCGGCGACAGCGTGCTCATCGCCTATCTTGCCGCCCGCGAAAACGAGATCACGGCGGCGCGCATCATCATGTCGGGCCGAGCGGCCGGTGTTCCGGCCGACTCCATCCGGGAAAGGCTGCGTGAAGCATATGTATAAGATCGCCGTCATGGGCGACCGCGACAGCGTGATGGGCTTCCGCGCCCTCGGCCTCGAGGTCTTCCCGGAGTCCGACGCCGCCAGCGCGCGCCACACGCTCCATCGCCTTGCGAAAAGCGAATACGCCATCATCTATATCACCGAGCAGCTGGCCAGCCAGCTGTCCGAGGACATCGCCCGTTACAAAGACAGCGCAACGCCCGCTGTCATCCTCATCCCCGGCAGGTCCGGCTCGCTCGGCCTCGGCGCGAGCGCGCTGCAGAGCTCCATCGAGCGGGCCGTCGGCGCGGATATCCTCTAACCCAAGAAACTGTAAGAAAAGGACTGATTCACATGGCAACAGGCACTATCACCAAGGTCTCCGGCCCGCTCGTCGTCGCCGAGGGTCTGAGTGAAGCCAGTATGTACGACGTGGTCCGCGTCGGCAAGCAGCGCCTGGTCGGCGAGGTCATCGAAATGCGCGGCGACAGCGCCTCCATTCAGGTCTACGAGGAGACGAGCGGCCTCGGCCCGGGCGCCGAGGTCGAGACGACCGGCGCGCCGCTGTCCGTCGAGCTCGGGCCCGGCATGATCGAGCAGATCTACGACGGCATCCAGCGTCCGCTGGAGAAGATCATGGCCCTGACGGGCCACACCATCGCGCGCGGCGTCGACGTGCCCGCGCTCGACCGCGAGAAAAAATGGACGTTCACCCCGACCGTCAAGCCCGGCGACGCCGTCATCCCCGGCGACGTCATCGGCACGGTCCCCGAGACGAGCGTCCTGCTGCATAAGATCATGGTCCCGGCCGGCATTTCCGGCACGGTCCGCGAAGTCCGCTCCGGCGACTTCACCGTCACGGACACGGTCTGCGTCCTGGAAGACGGCACGGAGCTGACCATGCTCCAGCGCTGGGGCGTCCGCTCCGGCCGCCCGTACAAGACGAAGCTCTACCCCGAAAAGCCGCTCGAGTCCGGCCAGCGCGTCATCGACACGATGTTCCCGGTCGCCAAGGGCGGCACGGCGTGCGTCCCCGGCCCGTTCGGCTCGGGCAAGACCGTCATCCAGCACCAGCTGGCCAAGTGGTCGGACGTCGACCTCGTCGTCTACATCGGCTGCGGCGAGCGCGGCAACGAGATGACGGACGTCCTGCACGAGTTCCCCGAGCTCGTCGACCCGCGCACGGGCGACTCCATCATGAAGCGCACCGTCCTCATCGCCAACACGTCCGACATGCCCGTCGCGGCGCGCGAGGCGTCCATCTACACCGGCATCACCATCGCCGAGTATTTCCGCGACATGGGCTATGACGTCGCCGTCATCGCCGACTCCACCTCCCGCTGGGCCGAGGCGCTGCGCGAGATGTCCG
>CAVFYN010000125.1:2887-3953 GCA_963626425.1 Bacteroidaceae bacterium | reverse complement strand
GGCAGGGCCTGTACCAGGGCACGCAGACGCAGGCCGGCATTCTGCCCGCGCAGCACACGGACTTTATTTTCTCGTCCATCGGCGAGGAGCTCGGCATTTTGGGCTGCGTGGCCGTGCTCGTGCTGCTCGGGGCCATCGTCGCGCGGTGCATCTACGTCGGCGTGAAGTCCGGCAACTATATGAACCGGCTCATCTGCGTCGGCATCGCGGGCATGCTCATCTGCCAGATCTTCATCAACGTCGGCATGTGCGTCGGCGTGTTCCCCGTCATCGGCCTGACGCTGCCGTTTTTCAGCTACGGCGGCAGTTCGCTTCTGACGATGTTCCTCGCGGCCGGCATCGTGTCCGGCATCCACATGCGGCCCGCGCCGGACTCCAACGCGCGCTACATCCGGCCGAAATATCAAAAGCGCGCATATATTTCTTGAGATAGCAGACAATACCTCCTGAAGACAACTTCAGGAGGTTTTTTCTATGGATTCCAACCATTCCACCCCGCGCCCTGCGCTGTGCGTCCTGCTCGTCGGGCTGCTGTGTGCGCTCATGGGCCTGACCGCCCTCGCGGCGGACGCGCAGTACTGCTTCTCGCCCGCGGACTTTGCCGGCGAGCCGGACGGCATTGTGCTCACCGGCGTCCCGGACACGGGCACGGCCCTGCTCCGCTGCGGCAGCCGGACGCTGCGCGCGGGCGACGTGCTGCCCGCCTCGCGCCTCGGTGAGCTGACGCTCGTCGCCGTGAGCGACGCAGCCGCGGACGCGTCCGTGACGTACCTGCCCGTCTCCGGCGGCCATGTGGGCGCGAGCGCGACGCTGACCGTCCCGCTGCGCGCGAAGAAAAACGAAGCGCCGACGGCGCAGGACGGCTCGATCCAGACGTACAAGAACATCGCGAACACCGGCACCCTCTCCGCCTCCGATCCCGAGGGCGGCGAGCTGACGTTCACGATCACAAAAGAGCCGAAATACGGCGCCGTCGAGCTCGGCGAGGGCGGGCAGTTCACCTACACGCCGAAGAAAAACAAGGTCGGCAAGGACTCGTTCCGCTTCACGGCGACCGACCCCGAGG
>CAVFYN010000125.1:0-2877 GCA_963626425.1 Bacteroidaceae bacterium | reverse complement strand
TGGCCGGCGACCCGGATCAGTTCGCGGCCATGTGGCTCAAGGAGCAGGAGGTCTTTTCCGGCGAGCGCATCGCGGGCGCGCTGTGCTTCAACCCGGACAAGGCCGTCACGCGCGGCGAATTTCTGGCCATGACGATGCGCCTGCTCGGCATCGGCGGCGACGAGGCCGCGCTCACGAGCGGCTTCGCCGACGAGGCGGCCATGCCGGACTGGCTGCGGCCGTATGTCGTGTCGGCGTTCCGCTCCGGCATCGTAAACGGCGTCAAGAGCGACGCCGGGCTCGTGTTCCGCGGCGAGGCGACGCTGACGAAGGCCGAGGCGGCCGTCATCGTGCAGAACATCCTCTCGCTGCCCGACGCCGAGACGGCCGCGGCGGAGGACCTGCCCGCGTGGGCCGCGCCGTCCATCCTCGCCGTGAAGTCCAGCGGCATTTTCGACTGCACGAACGCCGCCGCGCCCATGACCCGCCGCGAGGTCGCGCAGCTTTTATATCAGGTCTGGCGCGTCACGCAGGATGACCACGACCTGGGGCTGCTGGCGTGGGCGGCTGAATAAGCGAACTAAGAGCCTGCCCAATGGGCAGGCTCTTAGTTCGTGGGGTTGCAGCCCGGCTGCGCGCGCGCCCCGGCGTGGGACGGGGCGTACACTGGCGGGCTGTAAAGAGAAAAATCCAAGGCACATGTCCTTGGATTTTTCGATTTCTACTTTATTTCGCCGCCTGCGGGCGGCGAAACTCTGCGAGGCGGGCGCGCGAAAAAAGCGGAGACTGTCCGGTACGGACAGTCTCCTGTTTTTTATTCGGCTTTGGGGGCCTCTTCGGTGGGCTCGGACGGGGTCTCCGGCTCGGTCTCGGCCGCGTCGGGGACGACCTCGATGTGGATGTCGGCGAAGTCGGCGTCGGAGACGTCGGGCTCCTCCGTCGGGATGTCGTCGTCGGTGTACTCGCCGCTGTTGCGGACGGCCGCGATGATGTTCTGGAGCTCCTCGATGGCCGATTTCGACTCCGTGATCTTCTCGTACCACGGCAGGTACTCGCTGCGCTCCGGCTCCGCGCCGGCCGTGAAATCGCGGTAGCAGAGCTTGCCGAGCTCGATCTCGGCCTTCTTGATCTTGTCCTCCTCGGACGCGATCTGCACCTTCGTGCGGGCGATGAGGGTCAGGTCTCTCGCCTTCTGCGCGGCCAGCTGCGCCGCCTCGGTCACTTTGCTGCTGATGGCCTCAAAATTCTCCTGAAAAGACATGGAAGCCGCTCCTTTCTGTATTTGGCCCGCCGGGCGATGCTCAGAACAGCCCGGTGATGACGCCGTTTTCATCAATGTCAATCTTTTCCGCCGCGGGCACCTTCGGAAGCCCCGGCATGGTCATTATATCACCGGTCTGCACAACAATAAAGCCCGCGCCGGCAGAAATTTTCACTTTGGACACGGAAATCGTAAAGCCCTCCGGGCGGCCGAGGCGCGAAGCGTCGTCGGTCAGGGAGTACTGCGTCTTGGCCATGCACACGGGCAGGCCGCCGTAGCCGAGCGACTCGAGCTTGTCGATCTCCTTGTCCGCGGCCTTGGAGTACGTGACGGCCGCGCCGCCGTAGACCTTCTGGACAATCTGCAAAATCTTCTCGCGGATGGGCAGGTCGAGGTCGTAGGCGTAGCGGAAGTTGTTTTCCGTCTCGCACAGGCGCAGGACCTCCTCGGCCAGCTCCAGGCCGCCTTCGCCGCCCTTGCCCCAGACCTCGCTCATGGCGACGTTGACGCCGAGCTCGGCGCAGCGGCTGCGGATGAGCTCGAGCTCCGCGTCCGTGTCCTGCGCGAAGCGGTTGATGGCGACGACGGCCGGCAGGCCGAACACCTTGGTGATATTCTCCACGTGCTTGAGGAGGTTCGGAAGGCCGCGCTCGAGCGCCTCTAAGTTTTCCGCGCCCAGCTCCGCCTTCAGCACGCCGCCGTTATACTTGAGCGCCTTGACCGTCGCGACGATGACGACGGCGTCCGGCCGGATGCCGGCCGCGCGGCACTTGATGTCGAGGAATTTCTCCGCGCCGAGGTCCGCGCCGAAGCCGGCCTCCGTCACGGTGTAGTCCGCCAACTGCATGGCCGTCGTCGTGGCCATGACGGAGTTGCAGCCGTGGGCGATGTTGGCAAACGGGCCGCCGTGGATGATGGCGGGCGTGTGCTCGAGCGTCTGGACAAGGTTGGGCTTGATGGCGTCCTTCAAAAGCGCGGCCATGGCGCCCTCGGCCTTGAGGTCGTGCGCCGTGACGGGCTTTTCGTCGAACGTGTAGCCGACGATGATGCGGCCGAGGCGCGATTTGAGATCCGTCAGCGACGTGGCAAGGCACAGCGCGGCCATGACCTCGGAGGCGACGGTGATGTCAAAGCCCTCCTCGCGCGGCACGCCGTTGACGCGGCCGCCGAGGCCCGCGGCAATGAAGCGCAGCTCGCGGTCGTTCATGTCGACGCAGCGGCGCCACGTGATGCGGCGGGCGTCGATGTTCAGGCTGTTGCCCTGATAGATGTGGTTGTCGAGCATGGCGGCGAGCAGGTTGTTCGCCGCGCCGATGGCGTGGAAATCGCCGGTGAAGTGCAGGTTGATGTCCTCCATCGGGACGACCTGGGCATAGCCGCCGCCGGCGGCGCCGCCCTTGAGGCCGAACACGGGGCCGAGCGACGGCTCGCGCAGGCACAGACACGCCTTTTTGCCCATGCGCGTGAGCGCATCGGCCAGGCCGACGGATGTCGTCGTCTTGCCCTCGCCGGCCGGGGTCGGGTTGATGGCCGTGACCAGGATGAGCTTGCCGGGCTTGTTCTTCGGCAGGCGCGCCAGGTCGAGCTTGGCCTTGACGCGGCCGTAATATTCCAGCGCGTCCTCGCTTACGCCGAGC
>CAVFYN010000124.1:0-2050 GCA_963626425.1 Bacteroidaceae bacterium | reverse complement strand
TTCTCCGTGCCGACGCCCGCGAGGTAGAGATCCGAGTTGTAGTCGTCGTCGTTGTACTTCTCGTAGAGCATGGCCTTGAAGCCGTCGGCCTCGCCGAAGTCATAGACGGCGGAGACGGCGGAGTCGATCTTCTCCGACTCGCCGGATTTGGCGGAGTAGACGTACAGGTCGTACCAGTCGTCCGCGTCCTTGAGGTAGGCGACGGCGCTGCCGTCGGGCGAGATGGCGTAGGCGTCGAAGTAGAAGCTGCCGATGTCCTTCGCAATGACTTCGGGGTCGCCCTTGAAGTCGTAGCGGTAGAGCTTGCCGGACTTTTCATAATACAGCACGTCAGCCTTGTCGGCCATGGTGAAATACTCGACGCCGGAGGCGATCTTCGTGCCCTCCGCGTTGCCCTTTTTCAGTTCCTTGACCGGGACGGCGAACAGCGAAAACGCCTCGTCGGACGAATCGTAGTCGGCCAGGTACACGAGCGTCTTGCCGTCCTGCGTGAAGGCCATGTTGTACGTCAGCTGCAGCGCGGCCGAGCCGGCGTCGCCCGTTTCATAGCGCAGGTCGGAGTTGAGGATACCCTCAAGCGCCATCTTGCCGTCGCCGGCCTTGCCGGCGCTGTACATGAGGTCCTCGCCGGTGAAATACAGCAGCGGCGTCTTGCTGCCGCCCGCGTTCACGATGAGCACGATGGCCAGCACGACGACGAGCACCGCCGCCGCGACGGCCGCCAGGCCGATGAGGCCCTTTTTGTTGAGCGGCTTCTTCTCCGCCGGGACCTGCGCCGCAGCCGCAGGCGCAGCGGCCGGAGCGGCAGCCGGGGCCGCCTGTGCCGGGGCGGGCTCGGATACGGGCGCGGGCGCCGGGGCGCTCACCTTCGCGCCGCAGCCGTCGCAGAACAGCGCGCCGTCGGGCAGCTGCTTTCCGCATTTTTCACAGAACATGTTTCTCTCTCCTTCTATTTCGTTTTTGATATGGTATATGCCGATTCTCCGCCTTGCAGTATACCATACGGCCGCGCGGATTGCCAGTCATTTGCAGGAAAACGGAGAAATTCGCCAAATCCGCTTGCACCCGGCCGCGCGGGCGAGTATACTGGGCTTAACACCGCGGAAAACCGCGGCGATTACTTGAAAAAAAGGATGATCCGACATGGCATTTCTCGATAAGTTCTCCGGCATCGGCGAGACGATCAGCGCCAAGAGCAAAAACGTCGTCCAGAAGGCGAAGGAGGCCACGGAGGTCGCCGGCCTCAACAGCCAGGTCAACGCGATCGACAGCCGCCTGCGCGGCCTGTACGAGCAGCTCGGCCGCGCGTACTACGACGCCCACGGCGGCCCGGCCACGCAGGACATGGCCGAGCTCGTCGCCCAGATCGCCGCGGCCTATGACGAGCAGGAAGCCCTGCGCGAGCAGATCAAGAAAAAGCGCGGCGTGAAAAACTGCGAAGCCTGCGGCGCGGAGCTTGCGCCCGGCGCGGCCTTCTGCCCGAGCTGCGGCGCCAAGGTCCCCGAGCCCCCCGTCCGCCGCTGCCCCGGCTGCGGCCAGGAGATCCCCGACGAGGCCGTCTTCTGCCCCAACTGCGGCCAGAGCCTGACCGATCCCCCCGCCGAGGAGACCCCGGAGACGCCCGAGACGCCGGCTGACGCGGAATAATTGTTTTATATGGACCGGACGCCGCAAAATCGCGGCGTCCGGTTTTTTGTTGGCGGATACAGGCCGGGGCGCGTCCTGTAGGGGCGGATATTATCCGCCCGGCGGCAGGCACCGGTTACGGCACGCGCCTAATCAGGCCTGTCATGTCTTCGCGGAGCGTCAGCGGAGTCGAAGGATCTTGCCGATTACGGTAAGCCGATTGCGTGCCAGCGTCTAATTAGACCTGTCATCCTGAGCGGAGCGCAGCGGAGTCGAAGGATCTTCCCGATTAAGGAGAACCGATTGCGTGCCAGCGGTAAGATCAAACGTGTCATTCAGAGCCGCGCAGCGGCGTGGAATCTTGCCGATTACGGTATGGCCGCGATTATTTCCGGCGCTGGAGATAGACGAAAGACTACCGCAA
>CAVFYN010000123.1:10641-12205 GCA_963626425.1 Bacteroidaceae bacterium | reverse complement strand
GCTTTTCTCCGTTTTCGGCCTTGGAGGGCATCACGTCTCCAATGAACATCGCATCGCCGAACGAAAAGAAGCGGTAGCGCTCCTTCACCGCTTCCTCGTATGCGGCCAGGACGTGTTCCCTTCCCGCGAACGCGCTGACGAGCATGATGAGGGTACTCTCGGGCAGGTGGAAGTTGGTGACGAGGGCGTCCATGGCCTTGAATTGGTAGCCGGGATAGATGAAAATGTCCGTCCAGCCGGATTTTTCTTCGAATGTGCCATCGTCATTGGCGAACGACTCGAGCGTGCGGCAGCTCGTGGTGCCGACGCAGATGATGCGGCCGCCGGAGGCGCGGGTGCGGTTCAAAAGGTCGGCCGTCTCGGCGGAGATCATGCAGAATTCCGAGTGCATATGATGCTCCGTGATCTCGTCGGCCTTGACGGGGCGGAACGTGCCGAGGCCGACGTGGAGCGTGACGTAGGCGATGTTCACGCCCATGGCGGCGATGGAGTCCAGCATCTCGCGCGTGAAATGCAGCCCGGCCGTCGGCGCGGCGGCGGAACCGTTGACGCGGGAATAGACGGTCTGGTAACGCTCGCCGTCCTCGAGCTCCTCTTTGATGTACGGCGGCAGCGGCATCTTGCCGAGGCGCTCGAGCACCTCGAGGAAAATGCCCTCATAGTGGAACTGCACGAGTTTGTTGCCGCCATCGAGCGCGCCGACGACCGTCGCGGTCAGCTCGCCGTCGCCGAACGAGAGCTCCGTGCCCGGCTGCGTCTTTTTGCCGGGACGCGTGAGGCATTCCCAGACGCCGTCGCCCTTGTCCTGCAGCAGCAGGACCTCGACCGCGCCGCCGGACGGCACGCGGTGGCCGAGCAGACGCGCGGGCAGGACGCGCGAATCGTTGAGCACGAGGCAGTCGCCGGGGCGCAGGTACTCCAGCAGGTCGTAAAAATGGCGGTGCTCCATCTCGCCCGTCTCGCGGTCCAGCACGAGCAGGCGCGAGCCGTCGCGCCGCTCAAGCGGCGTCTGCGCGATGAGCTCCGGCGGGAGGTCATAGTTAAAATCCGAGGTCTTCAAGGTGCAAAAATCTCCTTTATCTTGCCGCGTCAGCCGATCGTGACGCCGGTGTAGTAGAATTTCAGGATCTGGTCGTAGGAATAGCCCTGCTGGCCCATGGCATAGGCGCCGTACTGGCTCATGCCGACGTTGTGGCCGTAGCCCTTGCCGACGATGAGCCACTTGTCAGACGACGTGTTCGTGACGGTCGCAAAATCCGCCGAGCCCGTCGCCGCGCTGCCCGCGCCCGTGTCGGCCGGGACGAGGCCGGAGCCCGTGATGCTCGCCGCCGCGCCCGTCACCTGCTCGGTGCCGGAGGCTGTGATGGCGTAGACGGAGCCGGTCTGCACCGTGCTCTTGCCGTCGGTCACGGTGAAGTCGCCCGTGCCGGACGGCTGCGCGCCGGTGCCGGTGTACGTCTGGCCGGGCGCGACGATGATGAAGCGGCGGCTGAAGTAGCTGTTCGGGAAATAGTTCTGGAACACGCCGCGCGTGTTGTCCTGCGTGAACGTGTACGTTTTGCCG
>CAVFYN010000123.1:0-10631 GCA_963626425.1 Bacteroidaceae bacterium | reverse complement strand
GTTCGAGTCCGTAAAGACGACTTTGTTCGCGTTGCCGAGGGCCGTATACTCCGTCACGGCGACGGAGACGATCGTCGAGCAGGAGGAATAGCTGCTGCTCCACTTGCGGATGGCCGCGGCCAGCTCGCTGCCGGACATGGTGTAGCTCCAGTCGCTCGTCGGGATGGAGACGGACAGCTCGTAGGGGTCCTCCTTGCCGGTCAGGTAGGGATAATTGCTGCCCCAGGCGTTGGCCGCGTCCTCCGTCGCGCCGCCGTCGGACGAGTGGTAGAGCGCCTCGATGAGCTTGCCGTTATAATAGAGACACTGCCCCGCCGTCTCCTGCGCCGCGCGCGTGATGTTCGACGCGCCGGAGCCGGAGTAGACGCCGCGGTAGACCTGGCAGCACGTGGAGTTGCACACGTCAAAGCCGTAGCTCGTGTGCTTGACCGTCGCCTCGGCGAACGTGCGCGCGGCGACGGCGCCGGCCTTGAGCGTCTCGACCGGCCACGTCGCGTTCATCTCATACGGCACGACGCCCTGGACATAATCGTCCACACCGACGAAGTTTACGACGGTCAGATCCGCGCCCGAGCGGCGCGCGTACTGAAATCCGCCCGCGTAGCAGTAGCCCTTGAACCACGTCTTGACGCCGCTCACGCCCGTGATGTCCGGCATGACGCCGAAGTAGTTGCCGCCGGGGCCGCCGTCATACTCAAACAGGATCGTGTTCGTGCCGGTCTTGACGACGGTGTAGCACGACGCGCTGCTTCCAACAACCGTCGTCCCCGGATAGTGCGCCTGATCGGCCGCGGCCGTCTCCTGCGACGAGTAGAACTCAAAGCGGACGCGGTACGCGCCGCCGACATACGCCGGGAAGCCGTAGGCGTAGCCCGCTGCGGCAGCCGCGGCGGCCTCAAAGCTGTCGTATGTATCGTCCAGCTGGAGATGGTACGCGCCGACGAGCTGGAACGACGCCGACGGCCGCGTGTCAGAATACGCGCCGCCGGAATAATATAAATTGGTGTCCTTGCAGATCGTGATCTTCTCGGTGGCCGTCTGGCCGACGGCGTGGAAGCTCCGCTGCGCGTCAAAGTAGCCGAAATTGTACCCCGAGCCGACCTCGTTTGCAAGGTTCGCCGTCGGCAGGGCGTTCGATCCGTAAAAAAGTCCGGCGCGCAGCGTCCCGCCGACGCTCGCCGCGCGGGCGGGCGCGGGCACGAGCGCAAAGAGCGCCGCGCACAAAAGCGCAAGCCCGGTCACGCGCCGGATGCGCCGAAATCTGGTAGTCTTATCCATGCGTTTCCTCCGCAAATGACGCCGCATCGGTTATTTTTACAATTTTCAACGCACTAATGTGAAGAATCTGAGCATTCCCTGCATTGACATTGAAATAGCGGAATTGTAAAATAATAAAAATGCAGCCTGTATGAATAACCCGACGGTTTTCGTCAGGACGTACGGCTCCATTATAGCCGCCCGGCCTCCCGTTTGCAACCCGGCCGGCGGAATTTGCAGCAAATTGGAAAATTCACACATAGATTTCAGATGGGGGATGCCAAATGGAACGGTATAAAGTTGGGATCATCGGCGCGACCGGCATGGTCGGTCAGCGCTTTATCACGCTGTGCGACGGCCACCCGTGGTTCGACTGCGTCGTGCTCGCCGCCTCGGCCCGCTCGGCCGGCAAGACGTATGAGGAAGCCGCCGCGGCTCGCTGGGCCATGGACGTGCCGATGCCGGACTGGGCAAAATCCATCGTTCTGATGGACGCCGAGGCCGACGCGGAGAAGATCGCCAGCGAGGTCGACTTCGTCTTCTGCGCCGTCGACATGAAAAAGCCCGAGGTGCTCGCGCTTGAGGAAAAATACGCCAAGCTCGAGTGCCCCGTCGTCTCCAACAACTCGGCCAACCGCATGACGCCGGACGTCCCCATGGTCATCCCGGAGCTCAACGCCGACCATCTGGCCGTCATCGAGCATCAGAAAAAGCGCCTCGGCACGACGCGCGGCTTCATCGCCGTCAAGTCGAACTGCTCCATCCAGAGCTACGTCCCGGCGCTGCACCCCATCAAGGACGTCTACGGCTTAAACCGCGTCCTCGCCTGCACGTATCAGGCCATTTCCGGCGCGGGCAAGACGTTTGCGACCTGGCCCGAGATGGTCGACAACCTCATCCCCTACATCGGCGGCGAGGAGGAAAAGAGCGAGCAGGAGCCGCTGAAGGTCTGGGGCACGGTCGAAGGCGGCGTCATCGTCCACACGAAAAAGCCGGAGATCACGACGCAGTGCCTGCGCGTGCCGGTCTCGAACGGTCACATGGCCGCCGTGTTCGCCTCGTTCGACCGCAAGCCGGATCTGGATGAGATCCGCCGCATCTGGGCGGAATTCCGCGGCCGCCCGCAGGAGCTCGGCCTTCCGCACGCGCCGAAGCAGTTCCTGCACTACTTTGAAGAGGACAACATGCCGCAGACGCGCCTGCAGCGCGACCTGGAGGGCGGCATGGCCATCTCCATCGGCCGTCTGCGCCCGGACAGCCAGTACGACCTCAAATTCGTCTGCCTTTCCCACAACACCCTGCGCGGCGCGGCCGGCGGCGGCATGCTGCTGGCGGAGCTTCTGTGCGCCGACGGGTACATTTCGCATCGCTGAAAGGAGCCGATCGCATGAAAGCACCGGTCTTTACCGGCTCCGGCGTCGCCATCGTGACGCCGATGCTGCCGGATTCCACCATCAACTTTGAAAAGCTCGACGAGCTCATCGAATTTCAGCTAAAAAACGGCACGGACTCCATCGTCATCTGCGGTACGACCGGCGAGACGCCGACGCTCACGCAGGCCGAGCACCTCGAGGCCATCGCCCACACGGTCAAAACCGTCGGCGGCCGCTGCCCCGTCATTGCGGGCACGGGCAGCAACTCGACCGCGCACTGCATCGAGCTCTCGCAGGCCGCCGAGCAGGCCGGCGCGGACGCCGTCCTCGTCGTGACGCCGTACTATAACAAGGCAAGCCGCCGCGGCCTGATCGCGCACTACACGGCCGTCGCGGACGCCGTGAACGTCCCGGTCGTCGTCTACAACGTCCCGTCGCGCACGGGCGTTTCCATGACGGTCGATGTTTACCGCGAGCTCAGCCGCCACCCGCGCATCAACGGCGTGAAGGAGGCGTCCGGCAATGTCGCGCTCGCCGCGCGCACCATCGCCGCCTGCGGTGACGAGTTCAACGTCTGGTCCGGCAACGACGACCAGATCACCCCGCTCATGGCCGTCGGCGCGCGCGGCATCATCTCCGTGCTCGCCAACGTCATGCCGGCCGAGACCGCGCGCACCGCGCACCTGTGCCTGGAGAACAACTTCCTAGAAGCCGCGCGCGAGCAGGTCCGGCTCATGGAGATGATCGACGCGCTGTTCTGCGAGGTCAACCCCATCCCGGTCAAGACGGCGCTCAATCTCATGGGCATGGACGTCGGCCCGCTGCGCCTGCCGCTGTGCGACATGGCGCCGGAGAATCTCGAGCGGCTGAAAACGACCCTGCGCCATTACGGCTTCGCCGTCTGAACGGCTATTTTACAAAAGAGGCAGGTCCATTCATGAAAAACATCGTCATTTCCGGCGCGAACGGCCGCATGGGCCGCGTCGTCGCCGACATCTGCAAGCAGTCGCCCGACCTCACCGTCGCCGCGGGCTTTGACGTCAGCGGCAAGGGCGATTGCGCCTTCCCGGTCTACGCCCACCCGATGGAGTACACCGGCCCGTGCGACTGCGTCATCGACTTCTCCTCGCCCGCCGCGCTGGACGGGATCCTGACGTTCTGCCGCGAAAAGCACTGCGGCGCGGTGCTCGCCACGACGGGCTACTCCGACGAGCAGCTCGCCGCCATCGCGGAGGCCAGCCGCGAGATCCCGATCTTCCGCTCGGCCAATATGAGCCTCGGCATCAACGTGCTCATGGAGCTCGTCCGCCAGGCGGCGAAAAAGCTCGAGGGCTTTGACATCGAGATCGTCGAAAAGCACCACAACAAAAAGCTCGACGCGCCGAGCGGCACGGCCCTCATGCTGGCCGACGCCGCGAGCGAGTCCGTACCGTATGACGCGCAGTACGTCTACGAGCGCGAGAGCGTCCGCCAGGTGCGCGACCATCGCGAGATCGGCATCAGCTCCGTCCGCGGCGGCACGATCGTCGGCGAGCACGAGGTCATCTTCGCCGGCCGCGACGAGGTCATTGAATTGAAGCACACCGCCTATTCGCGCGAGGTTTTCGCAAACGGCGCGGTGCGCGCCGCGGCGTTTTTGTGCGGCCGCGCGCCCGGAATGTACAATATGAGCCATCTCATCGCGGAGGAGAACTGACATGGAGACCGTCATCACGAAAATCACCCACTGCCCGAACATCGCCCTCGTCACGCTGCCCGAGGTCCCGAGCGACAGCCGCATCACGGCCGAGATCCTCACGGCCATTTCGGACGCCGGCGTCAACGTCGACATGATCAGCCAGACCGCGCCGCAGGGCGGCACGATCAGCCTCGCGTTTTCCATCTCCATGGATTCCATGGCGCAGCTTCTGCCCGTCATCAACTCGCTCAAGCCGCTCCATCCCGGCCTCAAGTGCGAGATCTCCGGCGGCATGAACAAGATCAATTTCTACGACGCGGACATGGTCAACACCCCGGGCGTCGCCGCCCGCGTGTTCTCCGCCCTCGCCGCGTCCGGCGTGCAGGTCGTCATGATCACGACGTCGACCGTCGACATCTCGATTTTGGTCCAGGACCACGAGATCGAAGAGGCGCTCGCGCTCTGCGCCAAGACGTTTGGCACCGAGCCCGAAGAGGTCCCATTTGAATAATGATTAAAAAAAGCGCACAGCTCAACATGAGCTGTGCGCCTTTTTCTTGTCTGGGTCAGCCTTTCAAGACTGCTTTGTGGAACACTTTCTTGCCGCGGCGGATCTTCACGCCGGCTTTCAGCTGGTCCTCCGTGACGGCGAAGTCGATGTTCGGGACCTTCTCGTCCTCGACGAACACGCCGCCCTGCTGGACGAGGCGGCGGGCCTCGGCGCGCGACGGGGCGAGGCCGCAGGCCGTCATAAGGTCAAGGATCTGCACGGCGCCGTCCTTGAGGACGGACGGGGCGAGCTCCGTCGTCGGCATGTGCGTGTCGTCCGCGCCGCCGGCGAACAGCGCGCGGGACGCCTCGCGGGCCTTGTCGGCCTCCTCCGTGCCGTGGACGAGCGCGGTCAGCTCGTAGGCGAGGATGTCCTTGGCCTCGTTGATCTTCTGATCCTTCCACGTCTCCATCTCCGCGATCTGCTCAAGCGGCAGGAACGTGAGCATTTTCAGGCACTTGATGACGTCCGCGTCGCCGACGTTGCGCCAGTACTGGTAGAAGTCGTAGGGGCTGGTCTTGTTCGCGTCGAGCCAGACGGCGTTGCCGGCCGTCTTGCCCATCTTGTGGCCCTGCGAGTCGGTCAGGAGCGTGATTGTCATGGCGTAGGCGTCCTTGCCGAGCTTCTTGCGGATGAGCTCCGTGCCGCCGAGCATGTTGCTCCACTGGTCGTCGCCGCCGAACTGCATGTTGCAGCCGTAGTGCTGGAACATGTAGTAGAAGTCGTAGCTCTGCATGATCATGTAGTTGAACTCAAAGAACGACAGGCCCTTCTCCATGCGCTGCTTGTAGCACTCGGCGCGGAGCATGTTGTTGACGGAGAAGCACGCGCCGACCTCGCGCAGCAGCTCGACGTAGTTGAGCTTCAAGAGCCAGTCGGCGTTGTTGAGCATCATGGCCTTGCCCTCGCCGAACTCGATGAAGCGCTCCATCTGGCGGCGGAAGCAGTCGGCATTGTGGTCGATGTCCTCTTTCGTGAGCATTTTGCGCATGTCCGTGCGGCCGGACGGGTCGCCGATCATGGTCGTGCCGCCGCCGATGAGCGCGATGGGGCGGTTGCCCGCCATCTGCAGGCGCTTCATGAGCGTGAGAGCCATAAAGTGGCCGGCCGTCAGCGAGTCGGCCGTGCAGTCGAAGCCGATGTAGAACGTAGCCTTGCCGGCGTTGATGAGATCGGCGATCTCCTGCTCGTCCGTCGTCTGCGCGATGAGGCCGCGGGCGGTGAGTTCTTCGTAAAGTGTCATTTTTTCTTCCTCCAGTAAAAATAAAAAGCCCTCTGTTCCCGCATTGGGAACAGAGGGCGCAAATTACAAAATCAGCGCGGTACCACCTCTGGTTTGCGCGTCTCTCACAAGGCGCGCCTTACGGAGTCCTGACAGACTCCATCGCTGTATCGGGCGGACCCGTCTTGCCCTACTGTCGGTTCAGGCAGCCGCTCCGGGGTGTATTCGCCGTGGGCCCGCTCCTCCTTGCACCAGACGGAGGCTCTCTTTGCCGGGCTTGCGCGGGTACTTCTCCCCTTCAACGCGTTATGCGCATCTTAGCACGGATGCGCGGATTTGTCAACGGGCTTTTTTCAGCGCGTCTGCGCTGTCGAGCAGCTCCGCCGCGCTCTGCAGCAGCGTCGGTGTCACGGCCGCGCCGCCGGTCAGGCGGGCGAGCTCGCGGATGCGCGCTTCGCGGCCGAGCTCCGTCACGCGCGTGAACGTGCGGCCGCCCTGCTCCTGCTTTTCCACGGAAAAATGCGTGTCCGCCATGGCCGCGAGCTGCGGCAGGTGCGTGACGCACAAAACCTGCTTCGTTTTCGCGACGGACGCGAGCTTTTCGGCGACCTTCTGCGCCGCGCGGCCGGAGACGCCGGCGTCGACCTCGTCGAAAATGAGCGTCGCGACCTCGTCCTGCTCGGCCAGCACGTTTTTCATGGCGAGCATGATGCGCGCCAGCTCGCCGCCGGAGGCGACGCGGCTGATGGGCCGGAGCGATTCGCCCGCGTTCGCGCTCATGAGAAAGCGCACGCCGTCCGCGCCGTCGGGTCCGAGCGGGATCTCGGAAAATTCGCACTGAAACTGCACGCGCGGCATGTCGAGCTGGCGGAGCTCGTCGCAGATGCGCGCGGAGAGCGCCTCCGCCGCGGCGATGCGCGCCTCGCGCAGCGCTTTTGCGGCCGTTTCGGCCTCTTTTTTCGCGGCGATCTCCTGCTTCTGCAGGCGCGCGAGGTGGTCGTCGGAAAATTCGATCTCGTCGAGCTGCGCCCTGGCCTTTTCACAGTAATCCAAAATGGCGGCCACGTCGGGGCCGTACTTGCGGCGCAGGCGGTGGATCACGTCCAGGCGTGACTCGATGCGCTCGAGCTCGTCGCCGGAGAATTCAAACCCGTCGCGCAGGTCGCGCAGCTCCTCGGCGATGTCGCGCGCGGAGTAGACGAGCTCGCGCAGGCGCTCGTGCAGATCGGACAGCTCGTCGGAATAGCCCGCCATGGACGCGAGCGTGCGCTCGGCCTGGCTCATGAGGTCGGCCGCGCCCTCGCTGTCCTCGTCGCCGTAGAGCGCGGCGACGGAGCCGTCCAGCCCCGAGGCGAGCTTTTCGGCGTTCTGTAAGATCTTGCGGCGCGCGGCCAGCTCGTCGTCCTCGCCGGGCTTTAGCTCCGCGGCGCCGATCTCGTCGATCTCATAGCGCAGCCGGTCGGCCAGGCGCTGCTTTTCCGTCTCGTCCATCGTAAAGCGCGCCATTTCGGCGCGGATGGCGGTCAGTGCGGCGAACTTTTCGCCGTAGGCCTCGCGGAGCGCCTCGTCGCCCGCGAAGGCGTCGAGGTAGCCGAGGTGCGTCGCCTCGTCGAACAGCTGCTGGGCGTCGTGCTGGCCATGGATGTTGATGAGGTGCAGCCCGAGCTGGCGCAGCAGCGTCGCCGTGACGGGCGCGCCGTTGACGCGGCAGACGCTCTTGCCGTCCGCGCGCACCTCGCGGCGGATCTGCACCTCGCCGCCGGACAGCTCCACGCCGTTTTCCGAAAACCACGAAAGCGCCGGGACGTCCGTAAAAACGCCCGTGACGGACGCGCGGTCGGCGCCCGTGCGGATCATGTCGCGCGAGGCGCGCTCGCCCAATATGGCGCTGATGGCGTCGATGACGATGGATTTGCCCGCGCCGGTCTCACCGGTGAGGACGTTGAAGCCCGCGTCGAAGTCGATGTCGGCCTGCTCGATGACCGCGATATTCTCAATGTGCAGCGAAGAGAGCATACCGCCCGCCCCTTTCCCGCTTACTGGAACAGCTTTTTGATCTCGGCGCAGAACGCGGCGGCCGCCGTGCTGTCGCGCATGATGATGAGCGCCGTGTCATCGCCGGCCAGCGTGCCGACGACGGCCGAGGCCTGCATGGAGTCCACGGCCGAGCACGCCGCGGAGGCAAGGCCCGGCAGCGTCTTGACGACGACCATGTTCTGCGCGTAGTCATAGCTCGTGACGCACTCGCGGAAAATGGTGTTCAGCTTAGCCGTGAACGAGTTTGCCGAGTCCTTCGCGATGGCCGTATAGCGGTAGCCGCCCGCGCTCGTGAGCTCCTTCAAAAGCCGCAGCTCTTTAATGTCCCGGGAAATGGTCGCCTGCGTGCTGTGGAAGCCGCGGCGCTCGAGCTCGTCGAGCAGCTGCTCCTGCGTCTCGATGTCGCGCTCGGAAATGATTTCAAGAATGAGTGCCTGTCTCTGAGATTTCATGCTTTCTCCTCACTTGTCCCGAAATTTCTTGTTGACGATCTGATAGAACGTGGTGTCCTTGATGCGGATGAGATTCGTGCGCTTGTCCGACATTTTCACGACGACCTGGTCGCCGGCGTTCAGACGGAACGCGCGGCCGCCGTCGACGGATAAATATGCGTTTTTCCGCCCGATGCTGCCGACCTGCACCGTGACGGTGCGCGAGCCGGACAGGACGATGGATTTCGACTGCAGCGCGTGCGCGCAGATGGGCGTGATGATGATGTTGTCGGCCGACGGCTCGACGATGGGGCCGCCCGCGCTCATGCAGTACGCCGTCGAGCCCGTCGGCGTCGCGACGATGACGCCGTCGCCGCTGACGCGGTAGCACTCCGTGCCGTCGCACTGAACGCTCAGCTGCAAAACGCGCGCGACCGCGCCCTTCGTCACGACCGCGTCGTTGAGCGCCGTGTCCGTGAAGATCGTGTTGCCGCCGCGGCGCACCTCGACGTAGAGCATCTTGCGCTGGTCGAGCGTGTACTGGTCGTCGACCAGGCGGCGCAGCAGGTCGAGCTCGCCGGATTCAAGCTCCGCGATGAAGCCCATCGTGCCGACGTTCACGCCCAAAATCGGCACATTGTGCCGGATGACCTGCTTGCTCGCGTGCAATATCGTCCCGTCGCCGCCGAAGCAGATCATGGCGTCGCACTGGCGCAGGGATTCGTCAAGGTCGTGCAGCTTGACGCCGGTCGGAAGGTCGAAATTCCGGTCGATGTCAAACGGCAGACAGATGCGCGTCTGCGCGCCGGCGGAGCGGAGCACGCGCTCGGCGTACAGCGCGCAGCGAAAGCCCTTGTCCCGGTACGGGTTGGGCGTCAGAACAAATCGTTTCATGGCGGTCATCCTTTCAGGGCGGTATGGGCGGCGTCCACGAGCGCGGCCGGGTCGACCGGCGCATCCGGGCGGCCGTCGCGCACGAGGTGGCCGAGGAACTCGATGTTGCCCTCCGGCCCCTTTACCGGCGAATACGTGAGATTGGCCACGGAGAAGCCGAGGCCGTGCGCCGTCTCGATGAAGCGGCGGAGCACCTCCTCGTGCACGGCCGGGTCGCGCACGACGCCCTTTTTGCCGACCTTCTCGCGCCCGGCCTCAAACTGCGGCTTGATGAGGCAGACGACCTGCCCGTTCGGCCCGAGCAGTGCGGAGATGGCCGGCAACACGATGGAAAGCGAGATAAACGACACGTCGACGACGGAAAGATCGAGCGGCTCGCCGATCTGCTCGGGCGTCACGTGGCGGATGTTCGTCCGCTCCATGACGACGACGCGCGGGTCGTTTCGGATGGACCAGGCGAGCTGGCCGTAGCCGACGTCGATGGCAAAGACCTTTTTCGCGCCCTTCTGCAGCAGGCAGTCCGTAAATCCGCCCGTCGACGCGCCGGAATCGGAGCACACAAGCCCCGTCGGGTCGACGCCGAAGTCCGCGAGCGCTTTTTCCAGCTTCAGCCCGCCGCGGCTGACGTACGGGCAGACCGCGCCGCGCACCTCGATGTCCGCGTCCGCGTGCACGGGCGTGCCGGGCTTGTCCACACGCTGGCCGTCGACGAACACAAGGCCGCTCATGATGGTGGCCTTCGCCTTCTCGCGGCTCTCCTGCAGGCCTTTTTCGACCAGAAGCGCGTCAAGGCGCTGTTTGTCACTCATGATTGGAGTACCTCCTTTGCCGCCGCGGCGATGCCCTCCGCGTCCAGATGCAGAAGATGCCGCAGCTCCGGGACGCTGCCCTGCTGCACGATGCCGCCGCCGAGATTGAGCAGCCGCGACGCGGCCGGGATGCCCGCCTGCGAGAGCGCGGACAGGATTTCCGTTCCGACGCAGCCCGCCTCGGCCGTGTCCTCGGCGACGACGAGGCGGCCGGTCCGCCTGACCGATTCCAGGATCGGCGAAACATCGAGCGGCGCGATGCACGTAAGGCGATGAAGCGCCGCGCGCACGCCGTCTTTTTCAAGGATCTGCACGGCCTTTGCCGCCTCGTGCGATAAAATGCCGTAGGTCACGATCGTCACGTCCGGATCGTCATACGC
>CAVFYN010000122.1:15656-22476 GCA_963626425.1 Bacteroidaceae bacterium | reverse complement strand
GATCTGTACAGTGGAGTTTTTTCATGCTCGGCTTTATGGCGGAGCGACAAAGCGAGAAGGAGGCAACGAGATGAAACATCCATCCGCGGCGCATCCCGGACGGCGGCTGATAGCGCTGACTCTGGCGCTGGCGCTGGCCGCTGGCCTGCTGCCGGGCACGGCCACGGCCGCGCAGACGGGGAGCAGCGGCGCAAGCCGCACGGTTTTTGACGCGCTCGGCTTCGACACGGGCGCCCCGGCGGGCTATGAGCAGGAGAAGGGCATCGCCGACACGCCGTTCGGCAGGACGTATTCCACGCTCGCCGCGGTCGACGAGCTGTTCACCGTCAACACGAAGGACAAAACGGCGAAGCTGTTCGGCCACCAGAAGCCGGCCGGCGGCGCGGTCAGCTCATTCTTCTCCGGCGAAAAGACGGCAAGCGGCGTCCAATGCCCGGACGCGCTGGCCAGCCGGGCTTTCGAGGGCAATTTCTCGGCCGAAAACGGCGGCCAGAAAAAGAACGTCGCCATGCTCTCCATCGAGCGCCGGACCGAGGACGGCGCGGCGGACTGCTACTGGCGCCTGACGACGTCCGACGCGTCCGGTAAGACCGGCACGATCCTGGACACCGCCATGACGCCCGGGACCCGGCCCGTGGAGGGCGTCTCGGCCGCGTGGGCCTACACGCAGTTCGACCTTGCGGTCGGCGACTTTGACGGCGACGGCATCGACGAGATCGCCGTCGCCCGGCCGGGGCTTCGCGGCAACAGGGGCTATCTCTCCGTCGACGTCTACAAGCTCCAGAAAACGGACGGCGACAGCTGCCTGTCGGCCGCGAACTGGAATCTCGCGACGCATTATGACTCCGCGGAGCTCGGCAAGGGCCGCGTGAACATGATCTCGCTCGCCGCCGCGGACATCAACAAGGACGGCATCGACGACCTCGCCATGGCCTACGGCACGTATGACACGGACGACACGGCCGGCGCGCACTGCAGCCGCGCCGTCGTGGCCTGGGGCGCGGACCGGGGCGCGATGCTGACCGAGACCGCGCCGGTCGCGCTCGGCAGCGTCTACCGCGCGGGCCTCGCCGTGGGCGATCTGGACTGCGACGGGCGCAATGAGCTCGTCGTCGGCGGCAGCGAAAGCGCGGACGCGGCCGACCGCACCGTCGCCGTCTACGTGTGGAACGGCGCGGGCTTTGACCGCCTGGCCTCCGCGAGCGTCGACCTCGCGGACGAGTTCGGCTATGACTACACCAGCCGGCCCACGAACGCGGCCAACGTGGCCGTCGGCGCGTTCTACGGCGCCGCGGAGGGGCCGTGCATCTACCTCGACAGCATCGTTTTCGGGTACGGCAGCGGCGGCATCGACGTGCTGGACCTTGTGCCCTGGTATACGATGGCGCTCGGCACGCCGATCTCCTACAGCGAATGGGGCGCCCGCGCGGCGGACTTCACCGGCAGCGGGCAGGACGTGATCGGCGTGAACTTCCACACCGGGCGGATCGTGAACGACCAGTTCCTGTCCTTCGCGGCCCTCAGCGGCAGCGGGGACGACCGGAAGGTGCAGAAGCTCTACAGCATCGAGACGTCCACGGGCAAAAACGCGAGCGTGTTCGGTACCCGCGCCGTCCCATTCTGCCTGCCGAACACGGACGACGACTCCATCGTCCTGCGCTACACCGGCGAGCACTACTACACCTACGCCGATCCCGAGGTGCTGGCCGTGCTTGCCTCGCCGCCGTATTTTTCCGACCTTGCAAACGGCGATGACGACAGCCAGATGATCGAGTCCAAGACGTCGTACAGCGCAAGCCGCGGCTCCGGCAGCGGGCAGACGCACTCCAACTCGCTCTCCGTCGGCGTGTACACGAGCTGGGAGCAGTCGTTCTCCATCCTCGGCGTCGAGATCGCCCACGCGGAGGCCGAGGCGGCCATCAACAACACGTTCACATGGCAGACGCAGAAGAGCGGCTCCATCGAGTATGAGATCGAGTACGCGACCATGGCGGGCATGGACGCCGTCGTGCTCTACGCGCTGCCGATCGAGACGTATGTCTACGAGGCGGCGATGCCCGGCGGCACGAGGCAGACCATGACGGTCAACAAGCCCTACGAGCCGTCCGTCCGGACGATCTCGGCGGCGGACTACGCCGGGATCCAGCGCGTTTACAGCGACATCCTGCCGGACGTGTCCGGCGTGCTTACGCACACGGTCGGCGATCCCGGCTCCTACGCCGCCGACGTGAGCGCCCTGCCGGACGGCCGGGCCCTGACGCTCGTCTGCGACGGCAGCTTCGCAGCCGTCGGGCAGGGGAGCCAGAACACCATCACGCAGACCATCGCCATGACGAGCGAGGAAGAGCGCAGCTTCACCTATGACCTGGGCGTCGAGACGAAGGCCGGCGCGGGCGCGGGCGGCGTGACCGTCGGCGTCACGGCGGGCTACAGCCACGGCGCGGGCATGGTCCACGTCACGACCGCGGGCTCGGCCTACTCCGGCGAGCTGAACGGCCTGCCCACGCAGGCGGAGCGGTACGGCTATTCGTTCGGCTGGAAGCTCGTCGGCTATCTGTATCAGGGAAAATACCCCGTCGTTACATATCTCGTCAATTCCGTTTCCCAGCCGCCGCTGCTGCCGGAGAGCTTCGGGGCAAACGAGGAGCAAACGACGAGCAGCAGCATCGCGCTCGAGTGGGATTACCCCGGAAACGCGGCGGGCTTCGTGCTCTATCGCTATTTCCAGTCGCCCTCGTCCTCCGGCTATTATCAGATCGCCTCGGTCAGCGGCGGCGACTATCTCGAGGTCCGGGACGGCGTGAAGCACTATCGCTATGTTGACAGCGGCCTGGCCGCCGACACGGGCTATGCCTACCGCATCCAGACCATCGGCCTGTCGCAGCCGAACACGAGCATCCCGAGCGAGGCGCTCAACACCTGCACAAAGCCCGAGACCGGCGCGCCGCTCGTGGCCGTCAGCGAAGATCGCCTTGCCGCGTACCCGGACGTCCGGGTCAGCACGACGGCGTACATTGAAAACTCCGATGAATTCGGCGGCGCCAGAGTCTATTACCAGTGGCAGAAGCAGTCCGGCCGCGCGTGGGGCGACGTCTCCGGCGAGACGGCCGCGACGCTGACGTTCCGCTATCCCGACCGCGGCGTCGAGGGTGTCTACCGCTGCAAGGTCAGCGCGCTGGCGGGTCTGAGCCTTGTGACGGCCTATTCGCCCGAGGTCACCGTGACGTTCGCGCAGCGCGAAAGCCGCCTGACGGACCTTGCCGTCAGCGGAAAGACGCTCACCGCAAAGGTCGCGGCCGTCGGCACGACGTCCAGTCCCAGCGGGACGGTGAACTTCATCCTGACGGCCGCCGGCGGCGCCGAGACGGTCTACACCGCCGAGGTCGGCCCGGACGGCACGGCCAGCGCCGCCATTGACCCGGCCGCTGCCATCTACAAGGTCACGGCGACGTACAGCGGCAGCAAGGTCTTCCTGCCGGCCAGCTGCGACCCTAAGACGCCGGTCTTCTACGCCGAGGGCGTGGCGGGCGGCAGCTACGTGGACGTGAAGGACAGCTATGTCTACGGCGAAAAATTCGACTTTGTCAAGTACACCGTCGCGGGCGGCAGCGTCACGGCGGAGCCGTTCGTGCCGGAAAAGGACGCGTGGTACTATGTCCACGTCCTGAGCGAGGCGGCGCAGCAGCGGTTCTATGACGGCTATGCCGGCTGCGTCAGCATCTACCGCTGGAACTTTGACGACGGGCACAATTACACCGTCCATATCACGGCGCGCCTGCTGACCGTCACCGGCCTGCCGGAGACGTACACGATCTCCATCGACGACGACCGGGCGCAGGCCGAATCGGCGCTTCTGGCGCAGCTCGCGGTCGACGGCGTCGTCGAGCCGTGGGACGGCGAGGCGCTCGGCCCGGCCAACCGGAAGATCCGCGTCCAGAAGGGCAACGGCACGTGGGTCGACCTCACGAGCGATTCGATCGCGCCCGGCGTGTACACGATGGCCGCCGTGTTCACGGGCCAGAACCCGACCGCGAACTATGACCTCACCCGCACGACCGGCAAGCTCATCGTCCTCGGCGCGAGCTATCCGGTCAGCGCCGCGGCCGGGACGGGGCAGGACACCTTCGGCTCCGTCGCCGTGACCTATCCCGCGGGCGCAGCGTCCGCCGCCGTGGGGCAGACCGTCATTTTCAAGGCGACGCCCAATCCGGGCTACGTCGTCGACTATTGGATGCAGAGCTCGCCGTCCGGAAACGGCGGCTGGAACCGCCTGACGGACAAAGACGGCATGGAGACCCTGACCATGACGCAGACAGCGGACGGGCTGAACCTGCGGGTCTTTTTCAAGGCCAAAAACAGCACGCTCACCGTCGGCGCGCTGCCCGAAAACGCGGGCACGATCGCGGCGGACAGTCCATATTTCAAAAGCGGCAACGTCTTTAACCCCGGCGCGTGCATCACGTTCACCGCGAACGCGGCGGACGGCTGGCATTTCACCGGCTGGGAGTATTACGAGGACGGTCAGACCGCCGTCTACGGCAGCGAGGACACGTACACCGTCGTCATGCCGGCCAACAGCGTGAAGCTCTACGCCCGCTTTGAGCGCGACACCTACGCGCTGACCCTCGGCGAGGGCCTCGCGGCCGAATCCGGCGGCGCGGCCGTTGCCGACCTGACCGCAATCCCCGGCGACACGGTCGTCACCGTGAAAACGGCGGCGGGCTATGTGCTAAATGACGACGCGAACTGGACGCGCGACGGCGCGCCGCTCGATCCGCAGCCGGAGGGCGAATACACGTTTTCTATGACGGCGGACACGAGCGTTTCCGCGTCCGTCACCGCGCAGATGTTCACCGTCTCGCTCAGCGCGGAAGGCATCACCGGCGGGTCCGCCGCCCTCACCGGCCCGGACGCGGAGGGCCGGGCGGCGGCCGGGACGGCCGTGACGTTCACGGCGGCGCCCGCGCGCGGCTTTGAGTTCGCCGGCTGGCAGGACGCGGACGGAAAAATCGTCAGCCGGGACGCGCGGTACACGTTCAAAGTCAGCGGCGACGTGGCGCTCGCGCCGGCCTTTGCGGCGCAGACGGGCAAAACCGTCACGCTCGGCGGGAACATCGACTGGGCGATCGACGGCGCGTACACCGCGAGTACGGCGCGGGAAAAGACGTTTTCGTATTCCGACCTGCCCGGCTCGGTCTCCGTTACGCTCCAGCCGGTGACGTATTTCACCGTGTCGATGCCGGAGGATTCCGGCCTCTGGGCCGACGCCGACGGGGAGTGCTCCTCCACGACGGACGAGACGACCGGCAGGAAGGTCGCCCGCATCGGAGCGGGCAGCACGGTGACCATCCACTATACCGACCCGTACGCGAACACGTATGTCAAGTCGTGGCATGTCGAAAACGCCGCGGGCGAGACCGTGCTGGACTGCGCAACCGTCCGCGAGGTCCTGATCCTTGAGGACCTGAACGAGGATCTTTTTGTGACGGCGGAGACGGACGACATCGAAAACCTCGCGTTCTTCGAGATCACGGGCGAGACCCCGGCCATCTGCAGCGTCACCATAAGCGGCACGTATGAAAAAGTCGAGGCCCCGAACACGTCGCTCCGGAAAATCACGTATGCCCGGGGCTCCGCCGTGACGCTGACGGTATCGCTCGAGCCGGGGTGGGAGGAGCACGTTTGGATCCGCGGCGTGACGTTCGGCGATCTGGCGCTTTCCGAGACGAACGGTGTCTGGTCGGGCACCATTGAAAGCCTCCAGGGGCCGGCAGAGTTCCGGGTCGACACGGAGCGCTACTATGTGCTCAGCTTTGATCTGAACTACGATCAGGCCCCGACGCTTCCGGACGTCCGCGCGGACAAAAACGGCAGGGTGGAAAGCCTGCCCGCACCGACCCGCGAGGGCTATACGTTCCTCGGCTGGTTCGACAACGCAGCCGACGGGAGCGGCGAGCAAAAGACGGCGGAGAGCGTGTTCACGGGAGCCGGCGGCACGCTTTACGCCCACTGGAAGGAGAATCCCGCGTCCGGCGGCGAAACCGGTGGCGGCACCGGCGGAGGATCCGGAGGCGCGCCCGGCGGGATCGTGCTCCCGGCGCCCGACGAGCCGCTGCACTTTGCGGACGTCGACCCGGACGCCTACTATGCCGCGGCCGTGGCGTGGGCCGTGGAAAACGGCATCACGAACGGCACGACGGACACGACGTTCTCGCCGCAGGACACCTGCACCCGCGCGCAGATGGTCACGTTCCTCTGGCGCGCCAACGGCAGGCCGGACGCGGCGGAAAGCGGCATCTTCCGCGACGTCCCGGACGGCTGCTACTATGAGCCGGCCGTCGCGTGGGCGCTGGAGCGGGGCATCACGAACGGCCTGACCGCGGACGAATTCGGCTCCGGCCGGACCGTGACGCGCGCGCAGATGGTCGTGTTCCTGTGGCGTCTGGCCGGCCGCCCGGCCGTGGACGCGGAGCTGCCGTTTGCCGACGTCCCGGCGGATTCCTGGTGCGCCGACGCCGTTCGCTGGGCGTCGTCCATCGGCCTGACGGAGGGCACGAGCAAGACGACGTTCAGCCCGAACGCGCCGTGCAGACGCGGTCAGATCGTGACCTTTTTATATCGTTTCCTGAACTGAACGAAAAAGCCGGACAGGGGAGACGAAAGTCTCCTCTGTCCGGGGAAAAGCGGCTTATTTATGAGCGCCGAGCTTTTCGGCGATGGCCTTTGCGGCGCGCTTGCCTGCGCCCATGGCCTGGATGACGGTGGCCGCGCCCGTGACGGCGTCGCCGCCGGCGTAGACGTTTTCCGCGCTCGTCTGCAT
>CAVFYN010000122.1:5573-15631 GCA_963626425.1 Bacteroidaceae bacterium | reverse complement strand
GACGGAGAGCGTCGGGTCGGCCATGCGGATGAGCGGGTTCGGGCTCGTGCCGAGGGCCATGATGACGGTGTCGACGTCGATGAAGAACGTCGAATCCGGCACCTCGACCGGGCGGCGGCGGCCCTTCTCGTCCGGCTCGCCGAGCTCCATGCGCACGCACGAGAGCCCCGTCGCGTGGCCCGTGCCCGCGCCGTCGATGACGGCCGTCGGGTTCGTGAGGAAGTGGAACTGCACGCCCTCTTCCATGGCGTGGTGGACCTCCTCGGCGCGCGCGGGCATCTCCTCCTGCGAGCGGCGGTAGATGAGGTGGACCTCCGCGCCCATGCGGCGGGCGCAGCGCGCGGCGTCCATGGCGACGTTGCCGCCGCCGACGACGGCGACGGACGCGCTGCGGATGAGCGGCGTGTCGTACTGCGGATCCCACGCGTGCATGAGGTTCACGCGCGTTAGATACTCGTTGGCCGAGTACACGCCCGCGAGGCCCTCGCCCGGGATGCCCATGAACTTCGGAAGGCCCGCGCCGGTCGCGAGGAACACGGCCTGATAGCCTGCCTCAAACAGCTCGGCGATCGTCATGGCGCGGCCGATGACCATATTCGTGCGGATGTCGACGCCGAGCGAGCGCAGGTCGGCCTCCGTCCGGCGGACGATGGCCTTCGGCAGGCGGAATTCCGGGATGCCGTAGACGAGGACGCCGCCGACGGTGTGGAACGCCTCGAACATCGTGACGGCGTAGCCGAGCTGCGAAAGGTCATATGCGCACGTCAGGCCCGCCGGGCCGGAGCCGATGACGGCCACGTGCGTGTAGTTCGCCGGCAGCGCCGGCAGTGCGGGCTCGGGATGGTGCTCCAGGTGCCAGTCGGCCACGAAGCGCTCGAGCCGGCCGATGGCGACGGGCTCGCTCTTGATGCCGCGGACGCAGCGCGACTCGCACTGCGTCTCCTGCGGGCAGACGCGGCCGGAGATGGCCGGCAGGCCGTTCGTGGACGTGATGACCTGATAGGCGGCCTCAAAGTCGCCCTCGGCGACCTTCGCGATGAACTCCGGGATGCGGACGTTCACAGGGCAGCCCTGCACGCAGGCGGGATTTTTGCACTGCAGGCAGCGGCCGGCCTCTTTTCGGGCCTGCTCCTCGGAATAGCCGAGGGCGACCTCGTCAAAGCAGCGCGAGCGGATGACGGGATCGCGCTCGGGCATGGGCGTGCGCGGGGATTTCAGATCAGGCATTGCCAAGGCCTCCTTTCGCGAGCTCTTCGGTCATTTTCTCCATGCGGCACTTGTGCGCGTGCATGGCGCGGGCGACGTTTTCCTGCTCGCGGTAGACGCCGTTGCGGACGATGAGCTCGTCGTAGTCGACGAGGTGGCCGTCAAAGTCCGGGCCGTCGACGCAGGCGAACTTCGTCTGGCCGCCGATGTTGACGCGGCAGCCGCCGCACATGCCCGTCCCGTCGACCATGATGGGGTTGAGCGAGACGATGGTCTTGATCTTGTACGGCAGCGTCACGTTCGAGATGGCGCGCATCATCGGCACGGGGCCGATGGCGATGACGAGGTCGTAGTCGTTCCCGGCTTCGAGCAGCTCCGTGAGCTTGTTGGACACGAAGCCCTTTTCGCCGTACGAGCCGTCGTCCGTCGTGATGAAGAGGTTGTCGCAGTTGCGGCGGAAGCTGCTCTCCAAAAACACGAGCTCCTTCGTGCGGAAGCCGACGATGACGTCGACGGGTACGCCCGCGTTGTGCAGGGCCTTGGCCTGCGGGAAGGCGATGGCGCAGCCGACGCCGCCGCCGATGACGATGACGCGCTTTGCGCCCTCCGTCTCCGTCGGGTTGCCGAGCGGGCCGACGAGGTCTAAAATATTGTCGCCGGACTCGAGCGCGTCGAGCTTCTGCGTCGTCAGGCCGACGCGCTGGTACATGATGGTCACGGTGCCGCGCACGGTGTCGTAGTCGGCGATGGTCAGCGGGATGCGCTCGCCGAATTCGTCGACGCGCAGGATGACGAACTGACCCGGCTGCGCCTTGCGCGCAACGGCGGGGCAGCTGATCTCCATGAGCGAGACCGTCGGGTTGAGCACGCGTTTTGTCACGATCGTTGGCATGTTTTCTCCTCCATACTTATCCAAAAGCCCATTTGGAGCCTTTTTGTCCAGACCCTATTCTATCAGATTCCGTCGCGTTGTCCAGTGCAATTGCTAAGAAACGGCGAGGGAATTTGTGCAAAACAACAGTTTATGATAAAAATCTAACGTAATTAAAGACATCCACTGCGCGGTTCTGGCAAAGAGTTCTAAAAAATGGTTGCAAATCGTTCGCATTCATGCTATGCTTTTTATACGCTAACTTTATGACGGGAGGATGCGCGGTATGAACAGAAAGCTCAGCGCCCGGGAGGTCATTTCGGTGGCCAGTATGCTCTTCGGCATGTTCTTCGGGGCGGGGAATCTCATTTTCCCGGTCTATATGGGCCAGCTGGCCGGGCGGAACGTGTGGCCGGCGCTCATCGGCTTCCTCATCACGGGCGTCGGGCTGCCGCTGCTGGCCGTCGCCGCGCTCGGCGTGAGCCGGTCGGACGGGCTTTACAGCCTCAGCGCGAAGGTCGGGCGGCCGTATGGGTACTTTTTCACGTGCCTGCTGTACCTGACCATCGGGCCGTTTTTCGCCATTCCGCGCTGCGCGAGCGTTTCGTACACCGTCGGGCTGCACCCGCTGCTGACCGGGTCCGCCGCGGCGTCGCGCTGGCCGCTTTTCCTGTTCTCGCTGGCGTTTTTTGTCGCGGCGCTGCTGTTTTCGCTCTATCCGGGCAAGATCCTGACGTGGATCGGCAAGATCCTCAACCCGTTTTTCCTGCTGTTTCTCGGCATACTGCTTCTCGTCGCGCTCACGCATCCGGCCGCGGCCGTCTCCGGCGCGCAGGCGGTGGGGCAGTACGGCACGCAGCCGCTCGCGCGCGGATTTTTGGACGGGTACAACACGATGGACACGCTCGCGGGCCTCGCGTTCGGCATCGTCGTCGTGCAGGTCATCCGCGGCCTCGGCGTGACGGAGCCTGGCGCGGTCGCGGGGGCGACGGTGCGCTCCGGCGCCATCAGCTGCCTGGCCATGGCCGCCATCTACGCGTTCGTCACGCTCGCCGGCGCGCAGAGCCAGGCGCTGTTCGGCGACTCCGGCAACGGCGGGACGCTTCTGGCGCAGATGGCCGAGCATTTTCTGGGAAAAGCGGGGCTTGTCATCCTCGCCGCCACGGTGACGCTCGCGTGCCTGAAAACGGCCGTCGGCCTCATCACGAGCGCGGGCGAGGCGTTTACCGCCATGTTCCCGAAGGGGCCGGGCTACCGCGCGTGGGCCGTCATTTTCTCGCTCGTCTCGCTGCTGTTTGCAAACCTCGGGCTCGACGCCATCATCGGCTACTCCGTGCCCGTGCTCATGTTTTTGTACCCGCTGGCCATCACGCTCATCGCGCTCGCGCTCGGCGGGCGGCTGTTCGGGCATGACCGGGCCGTGTACGTCAGCGTGACGGCGCTCACGCTCGTCGGCGCGGTGTATGACCTGCTGCGCTCGCTGCCGGACGGCACGCGTGCGGCGATGGGAATTGACGGCGCGCTCGGGACGGTCGGACAGTGGTTGCCGCTGTCCGGCTACGGCCTCGGCTGGGTATGCCCGGCGGCGCTTGGGCTTGCCATCGGGCTGATCATCCATTTCGCAAGGAGAAAACCGGCATAAAACATATGCACCACGAAAAAAGCGCGGCGTCCGGGCGGACGCCGCGCTTTATTTTTATGATGGCTCCGATTCGTCTGCGATGAGCAGGGTATAGCTGTTTTTGCCGTTTTCCTTCGTGCGGTAGAGCGCGCGGTCGGCTTCGGAGTAGAATTCCTCGTAGCTGCACGGCTCGTTCGAGACGTACACGCCGACGCTCACGCTGAGGAACGGGAACTCGGCGCGCGCTTTTTCGATGTGGTCGTGCAGGCGCTGCATGATCTGGCGGACGGCCGCCTCCGGGTCGACGAGGTCGGCGACGAACACGGCGAACTCGTCCCCGCCGAGGCGGTAGATGACGTCCTGCGCGCGGAACGTGTCGCGCAGGACCTGCGCGAGGGCGCGCAGCGTGCGGTCGCCGGTCATGTGGCCGTGCCGGTCGTTGACCTGCTTGAAATTGTCGACGTCGAGCAGGAACAGCGCGCTCTGCTCCGGGTGCCGCTCGGGCAGGCCGCTGAGCGTGTGCAGGATGCGCCGCTGGCCCTCGCCGACGTTCAGAAGGCCTGTGAGCGGGTCGGTCTGCGCCTCCTGGCGCAGGAGCGCCTGCTGCTGCATCTCCGCGTCGATGTTTTTGAGGTAGCCGAGCACGCGGCGGTCGTGCGAGAATTCGTCCTGATAGTCAAAGAGCGTCGCGCGGTACCACGCCCAGCTGCCGCACGGATCGACGCGGCCGCGGAGCAGGCCGGAAATGTGGTGCTCGCCCTCGCACGCGCGGCGGAGCATCGCCTCGAGCGACGGGACGGACGACGGCTCGAGATAGCCGGCCTCCGCCGCGCCGGACAGCAGCTCCGCCGCCGGGAGGTCCCACTGCCCGGCGCCGGTCGCTTTGCTGATGTGCAGCTGGCCGCGGACGGGGTCGAACTGGAACATGAGGTCCGTCGTCGTCTCGAGCACGCGGCGCATCTCGGCCTGGCTGCGGTGGAGCGCGTTGGTCAGCTCCGTCTCCTTCGTGACGTCCTGCACGGTGCACTCGCAGTGGCCGGGCTCGGTGCGGAACGTGTGGATGAGCAGCTCGCGGCCGAACTCGCGGCTGTATTCGCGCATGACGCGCGGCGTCCCCTCAAAGGCCGTCGCGTAAAACTGCGGCAGCCACTTTTTGTCGCCGTCGGGGAAGTACTCGTAGTAGCTGCGCCCTGTCAGGCTGCCGGGCGCGGCGCCGGCGAGGGCCTCGTAGGCGGCGTTGCAGTACGTAAAGATCAGATCCTCCGGCTCGCCGCCGTCGCCGAGCACGACGCGCAGCGAGCAGAACGCGACGGGCATGGAGGCGAGGTAGGCAAGGCGCTTTTTCTCCTCCAGCTCGCGGCCGAGCCGCTCGCGGAACGCGTCGCTGACGTCCGTGCGCGTGAGCAGCAGCTCGCGGCGGGTCTCGTCCGCGTAGCAAAAGCGCAGCTTTTTGTACGCAAGGCCGTCGCCCTCATAGACGGTCGCGTAGAGGATGTACTCCGGCCGCGTCTCGAGCATCCGGACGACGTGGTCGATGCGCATATTCGCGGTGAGCGCCTCGTATTCCTCCGGCACGACATCCACGCGGTTGAACGCGGCGAAGCTCTCTTCGTAGTTCTCGCTCGCGCGCTGGGGCAGGGCAGTGAGCGACGCGTCGGAATAGTAGCGCACGAAGCTGCCCGCGGCGACGTCGATGCGGCAGACGTAGTCGAATTCCGGCAGGACGGCCTGCGCGATCGTCGCGTTGCGCTGCTCGGCGCGGATGTCGCGCGAGCCGATGAGCACGCCGCTGTCGCCCTTTTTCTCCAGGTAGGCTTCGTGGTATTCCACGCCGTTGCCGTGGTCAAAGCGGAGGAAGAAATGCTGGCTCTCGCGCTCGCCGTATGCGAAGGAATAGAGCGCCTCGGGCGAAAGGTAGACCTGCCAGACCGCGAGGTCCTCGCGGCAGATGTACTTGTCGCGGTAGAGCGTGAAAATGTCGGTATATGGCCGCCACGAGCCGCACAGCTCCGGCGTGATGGTGTCGTGATAGATGTAGACGAGGTTCGTGTCCGGGCGGTATTCCCACACGGCGTCGCAGAACTGACGAAACAGCGCGATCCCATTGAGCATCCCGATCGCCTCCGTATTAAATAGTAAAGGTAATTATATCACCTTGCGATAAAAGTAGCAATGGAAGTAACTGTGAACAATATCGTATCGTGGAGAACATTGGATAAAATAGGAACAAAACGGGGCCTGTGCGGAAAAAATTCGATGATCCGCCGAAGCGGTGCTGGATACAAGGGGGATGAAAAAAGGCACGGCCTCATGAGGCCGTGCCTTTTTTATGCTTCGCTGAAGATCTGATCGAGGATCTTCGCGATCGACTTCATGTCGATCGGCTTGACGATGTGGCCGTTCATGCCGCACTCGAAGGCCTTCTGCCGGTCCTCGTCGAACGCGTTGGCCGTCATTGCGACGATCGGGATGTTGGCCTTGCGGTTGTTTGGCAGCGTGCGGATCTCGCGCGTTGCCGTGTAGCCGTCCATGCGCGGCATCTGGATGTCCATCAGGACGAGGTCGTAGCGGTCCTCCGGGGCGTCGTTGATCATGTTAACCGCCTCGATGCCGTCCTCGGCGCAGTCGATCTGCATGCCGGTCTCGCCCATGATGGCCAGCGCCAGCTCGCGGTTGAGCTCGTTGTCCTCCACGAGCAGGATGCGCTTGCCGGAGTAGTCATACGTATCTTTTTCGGCCGCGGCCTGCGCCGCGTCCAGCTGGACGGGCTTGGTCAGCACGCTTCGGAGCTCGGACATGAAGATCGGCTTTGCGACAAAGGCGGTGACGCCGGCCTCGCGCGCCTCCTGCTCGAAATCCGTCCAGTCGTAGGCCGTCAGGACGATGATCGGGACGTCCTCACGGATGACGCGGCGGATGCGGCGGACGGTCTCGATGCCGTTCATGTCGGGCATGAGATAGTCGATGATATAGACCTTGTACTCCTCGCCGAGCTCGGACGCGTCCTGCGCGCGGAGGACGGCCTCCTTGCCGGTCACGGTCCAGTCGGGCTGCATGTCGATGCTCCGGAGCATCTTGCAGACGCTGCGGCAAGTGTCGATGTCGTCGTCGACGACGAGCGCCCGCGCGCCCTGCAGCTCGGAGATCGGCTCGTAGCGGATCGGCTTGTCGGACAGGCGGAGCGTCAGCGTGACCGTGAATTTCGAGCCCTTGCCTTCCTCGCTCTCGACCTCGATCGTGCCGCCCATCATCTCCACGATGTTCTTCGTGATGGCCATGCCGAGGCCGGTGCCCTGGATGCCGCTGACGGTGGACGACTGCTCGCGCGCGAACGTGTCGAACACGTGGCCGAGGAAGTCGGACGACATGCCGATGCCGGTGTCCTTGATCGAGAATTCATACGTCGTATACCCGCTCGCCGAGCAGGGCTTTTCCGCAAGGCGGATGATGATGTCGCCGCCGACGGGCGTGAATTTGATGGCGTTACCGACGATGTTGATCAGGATCTGGTTCAGGCGCAGCTTGTCCGTGATGACGTCCTCGTGCTGCACGTCCTGCGTGTCGATGTAGAGGTTGAGCTGCTTGGAGCTGATGAGGCCCTGGATCATGGTGCGAAGGTCGTGCAGAAGGTCCGGCATGTGCACGGGCTTTTCGTCGAGCTTGACGCTGCCGCTTTCGATGCGGCTCATGTCGAGGATGTCGTTGATGAGGCTGAGCAGGTGGGTGCTCGACGTATTGATCTTCGCGAGATAGTCCTGCACCTGCTCGGTGTTGTCCATGTGCGTCTGCGCGAGGGCGGTGAAGCCGACGATGGCGTTCATGGGCGTGCGGATGTCGTGCGACATGCTGTTTAGGAACATGGTCTTGGCCTTGTTTGCCTGCTGCGCGGCCGCGAGGGCAAGGGCAAGCTGATCCTGCTGCTCGCGCAGCTCCTCGTCCTTTTCCATCTCCGCCTCCAGCGCGGCCTCGACCTTCTTTTCCTCCGCTTCGAGCTCCGCGTTTGCCTGCTCGAGCCGCGCCTGCGTGGCGATCAGATCCTGCCGCAGCTCAATCTCGCCGACGAAAAACGCCACGAGCGCCGAAAACGTCTGCGCGTAGGTCTGAAGCGACAGGCCGAAGTTCATGTATTCATACGCCGTCGCCCCGGCCATGAGGATAAAATACGACCAGCCGAGGAATTTCAGGTTTTTGTTGATTTTTCCGTGATAGCGGATGAGCATCCAGAGCACGACGGCCAGCGCGGCGATCGGCGCGATGTGCGTCATCCGGTAATACGGCTCGCGATTGTAGCCGTTGCCGGCGTCGAAGAAGTAGAACCAGCCGAAGTGCAGATTCAGCGTCAGCGCGGCGACCGCGACGGCCTCGAGCGCCCAGTAGAGCTTCAGCACGATGCACGGCTTTTCATCCTCGCGCCGGACGAGATTCCACAGAAAGACCGAGAACACGAGGGACACCAGATCATTGGAAACGAACGTGATATAGTTGCTGCATCTCGTGACCGTCCCCCAAAAGAGGCCGGGCACGCCGTCGAAGGCCCACGACACCGCGTCGCTCAGCAGCCGCGCGATGCACACGATCATGAGGATCTTCGTGACCTTTTTCTGCCGGAGCTCGCTCCGGAATAAGTACATGATGACGCCGAAGATCAAGGTGACCCATACTTCGCTCGCCGCAAGCTGCACACTTTGCATTCCGTTTCCTTCTTACTTCATGATTTGTGGCATATGATAGCAGTTTCCCTGGCTCAATTTTCCGGCATAACATAACCATTTTATAAATATATCATAGCTTTCGCAAGAAATAAACCCGCAGGATAAGGCATAAAATATGGAGCCTGACAGAAACGGAATTCATTTCCGCCGTTGTAATGATAAAAGCCGACCAAATAAAAAAGACACGGCCGAAGCCGTGTTTTTCCGCACCCTATACCGGCCTTCTGGCCGGCGCGCCTTGCGCGTCAATTCGGAGCAAAGCGGAGAATTGTCATAGGCGGAATTCATTTCCGCCGTGAAATGATAAGATCCCGACCAAAATAAAAAGACACGACCGAAGTCGTGTCTTTTTATTTTGGTCGGAGTGTCGGGATTCGAACCCGAGGCCTCTTGGTCCCGAACCAAGCGCGATACCAAACTTCGCCACACCCCGAAACAGCTTTTTTATTATACGGACGATTTGCCGAATTGTCAAGCATAAATCTCAGAAATCAGACATATTTTTCTCCGAAGGCGGTGATGGACATGGATCACAGGACAACTTACCGCCCGCGGCCGCGCGAAACTGCCCCGCGCGGGACGGGCGGGGCGCGGCTTGCCGTGTGCCTTGTACTCGCGGCGGCGGCCGTGGCGGGGCGGCTTTATTTTCCCGAGGGCGTCGCGCGGGCGGCGGACGTCGTGTTCGGGACGGAGGACGGCGCGGTGCGCGCGGCGTTTGCGGGTTTTACGGACGACCTTGCCTCGCGCGGCGCGGCCGAGGCGTTCTCGGCGCTCTATGGGAAAATCTCGGGCCGTGCGCAGGATTGAGATCCGGCCGGAGGCGGCCGCGGCGCTGTGCCTTCTGTATTATCTCGACCCGCGCGGGGCGTTTTTGCCGTTCGTCTGCGCGGCGGCGCTGCATGAGCTGTCGCATCTTGCGGCGCTTCGCGTCTGCGGCGGGCGGGCGATCCATTTTCGCTTCGGCGGGACGGGCGCGGTCATTTCGCACGCGGCGCTGCCGCCGGGGCGGATGATGCTGTGCGCGCTGGCCGGGCCGACGGCGAATGCTGCGTGCGTCGCCGCGTTTGCCCGGTGCGCGCCGCGCTTTGCGGCCGTGAGCGCGTTGCTCGGCGCGTATAATCTGCTGCCCGTCGAGCCGCTTGACGGCGGGGCGGCGCTGCGCGCGGCGCTCGCGTGCCGGCTGCCGCCGGACCGGTGCGACCGCGTCATGGCCGCCGTGCGGGCCGTCACGCTGGCGGTCCTCGCGGCGCTTGCGCTCTGGTGCGCGCTGTATCTTCGCGGCGGCATCTGGCCGCTTTTGCTGCTCGGCGCGCTGCTGCTGCGCCTGCCGGGAGAAAAACGGGTTGCAAATCGGGCCGCCAGCGCGTAAAATGGTCAGGATAACACGAAAGACAGAGGTACATTATAATGAATGACCGCATTGCGCGGCTGCTGCCGAACGTGCAGAAGCCCGCGCGCTACACGGGCGGGGAATACCACGAGATCGTCAAGGACAAGTCGAAGATCGACGTGCGCATCGCGTTCTGTTTCCCGGACACGTATGAGATCGGCATGTCGAACATCGGGCTTCGCATTCTCTACGCCGTTATGAACGAGCCGGAAAACGTCTGGTGCGAGCGCGCGTTCGCCCCGTGGGGCGATATGGAAG
>CAVFYN010000122.1:0-5563 GCA_963626425.1 Bacteroidaceae bacterium | reverse complement strand
CACATCCCGCTCTGGGCGCTCGAGTCCGGCGACCCGCTGGCCGAGTTTGACATGATCGCGTTTTCCGTCGGCTACGAGATGAGCTACACGAACATCTTAAATATGCTCGACCTCGCGGGCATCCCGCTGCGCTCGAGCGAGCGGACGAGCCTGAAAAACATGGTGTTCGCGGGCGGCACGTGCATGTATAACCCCGAGCCGCTGGCCGATTTTATCGACCTGTGCATCCTGGGCGAGGGCGAGGAGGTCAACGGCGAGGTCATCGCGCTCTACGAAAAAGCCAAGCGCGAGGGCTGGGACAAGCCGCGCTTTCTCCGCGAGGCTGCGCACATCCCGGGCGTGTACGTCCCGGCGCTCTACAAATTCACGTGGAACGACGACGGCACCATCGCCGCCATTGAAGCCTTGGACGGCGCGCCCGCCGTCGTGACGAAGCGCATCGTCTCCGACCTCGACCGCGCGCCGTTCCCGACGAGCCCCATCGTCCCGTCGACGGAGATCGTGCACGACCGCGCGAGCCTGGAGCTCTTCCGCGGCTGCATCCGCGGCTGCCGCTTCTGCCAGGCGGGCTTTGTCTACCGCCCCATCCGCGCCAAGAGCGCTGAGACGCTCGTGCGCGAGGGCACGGAGCTGCTCGAGAACACGGGCTACAGCGAGATCACGCTCGCGAGCCTCTCCACGTCGGACTACAAGCAGCTGCCGGAGTTCGCGGACAAAATGCTCGATTACTGCAACCCGCGCTCAATCAGCCTGTCGCTGCCGTCGCTGCGCGCGGACAACTTTTCGCGCGAGCTGATGGAAAAGGTGCAGTCCGTGCGCAAATCCGGCCTGACGTTCGCGCCGGAGGCCGGCACGCAGCGGCTGCGCGACGCCATCAACAAAAACGTGACCGAGGACGAGATCCTCTCGACGTGCGCCACGGCGTTTTCGGGCGGCTGGTCGAACGTGAAGCTCTATTTCATGCTCGGCCTTCCGACGGAGACGGACGAGGACGTGCTCGGCATCGCGGAGCTTGCCAATAAAGTTCTCCACACGTGGTACGAAAACCGCCCGCCGAAGAGCCGCGGCGTCAACATCACGGTCTCGACGGCGTATTTCATCCCGAAGCCGTTCACGCCGTTCCAGTGGGAGGCGCAGATCACGCCGGAGGAATACGACCGGCGCGTGAAGCTCCTGCGCGGGGCCATCACGTCGCGCAAGATCCAGTATCACTGGCACGAGACGGAGCTGAGCGTGCTCGAAGCCGCCCTCGCCCGCGGCGACCGGAAGCTCGGCGCCGTGCTCGAGCGCGCCGTGAAAAACGGCGTGAAGCTCGACGCGTGGCGCGAATATTTCCGCAACGACGTCTGGCTCGAGGCGTTTGACGCCTGCGGCGTCGACCCGGGGTTCTACGCGTTCCGCGAGCGCGGGAAGGACGAGATCTTCCCGTGGGACGCCATTTCCGTCGGCGTCCGGCGCGAGTTTTTTGAAAAAGAGCGCGAGCAGGCCTACGCGTCCGTCTGCTCGCCGGACTGCCGCCACCACTGCGCCGCCTGCGGCGCAAGAGCCTTGAACGGAGGGAAGTGCGATGAGTAGACTGCGCTACGGACGAAGCGGGAGCGCCGTCTGGATCTCGCACCTGGACATGATGCGCCTTTTCCAGCGCGCCTTTGCCCGCGCGGGCATCCGCATCCGCCATTCGGCGGGGTTCAACCCGCACGCGCTCATCTCCATCGCGATGCCCATGAGCGTCGGCACGGCGAGCGAGTGTGAGGTGCTCGACTTTTCGGTCGAGAGCGGCTGCGACGATCTTACCGCGCTGCCCGCCCGACTGAACGCGTGCCTGCCCGAGGGCGTGCGCGTCTTTGAGGCGTATGAATCCGACCGGAAGATCCGCGAGCTGCGCCGCCTGCGCGCGCGCGTCACGCTGACGTACGACGCCGGCGTGCCGATCGGTGCGAGGGACCAGATCGCGGCGCTTTTCGCTCGGGATGAGATCATCGTCCTCAAAAAGAAGAAAAAAGAGGGCTTCGTGCCCGAAAATATCCGCCCGATGATCGTGTCCATGGACGTGACGCAGCCAGACAGCACGCACATCGCGCTCGAGGCCGTCGTCTGCTCGCTCGAGCCGTCGCTCAATCCGGAATATCTGCTGCGCGCCATCGAAAACGAGCTGCCGGACCTAAAACCGGACGACACGGCCATCTGCCGGCTGGAGGTCTATGACGAGGACCTGAACGTCTTTCGCTGAAGGGAGAAACCAATCATGCAGGAGCTGACGTATTTTTATCTGAAGGACTGCCCATACTGCCATAAGGCGGATCGGCTCATCGCGCAGGTGACGGCCGCGTCGCCGGAGCTGTCCGCCGTGCCCATCCGGCGCATCGAGGAGTCCGAGCAGGCGGCGCTGGCCGATTCGTATGACTATTATTACGTCCCGTGCTTCTTCCTGGGCGGCAAAAAGCTCATGGAGGGCGACCCGAGCGAGGCCCAGGTGCGCGCGGCGCTGACGGCCGCGGCCGGTGCGTGACGGAAATTTACACAAAAGGGGAGACGAAAACTGCATGAATTTTCGTCTCTGCCGCCCGCTTGACATTTTTTTCTGCGCGGGTTATAATCTTGCAATAATAAAAGGCAATGAAGGAGAGCACTCCGCACAGTCCTGAAAGAGAATCGGCGTCACCGGCTGAAAGCGCCATGCAGGAGGAATCGGAAGCTGTAACACTCCGGAGCCGTCCGGTTGAAACCATTTTTGGCGGTAAGCCGGGCCGGGTTCGCGCACGTTAAGCGCCAAGAGAGGCGGCCATAGCCGCAACTCGGGTGGTACCGCGGGTTTTGTTCGCCCGTCCCGAAGAATTTTTCGGGACGGGCGATTTTTTATTCCCCTCCCGGCAAAGGAGAAGCGTACAAATGGAATTCGTAAAAGGTGGAGTCACGCCCCGGCGCGCCCAGCGCGCCGAGCTCCCGGCGCTCGTCGGGCAGACCGTGCAGATGCACGGCGCGGTGCACACGCTCAGGCCGCTCGGCGGCATCACGTTTCTGACGCTGCGCAAGCGCGACGGCATCGTGCAGTGCGTCGCGCAGGAGGGCTTTGACCTTCGCGGCGCGGTCGAGGAGGCCGCCGTCGTCGTCACGGGCCGCGTGCATGAAGAGCAGCGCGCGCCCGGCGGGTACGAGCTCGTGCTCGAGGGCATCGAGATCCTCTCCCGCCCGGCCGAGCCGCTGCCCGTGCCGGTGTCGAAGTGGAAAATGAACCTGAACCTCGACACGCACATGAACCTGCGCCCCATCACGCTGCGCAACCTGCGCGAGCGGAGCATCTTCCGCATTCAGGAGGGATTGTGCCGCGGCTTCCGCGACTATCTCTACACGCAGGGCTTCACGGAGGTCCACACGCCGAAGATCCAGAACAAGGGCGCCGAGGGCGGCTCGAACATCTTCCGGCTGGAATACTTCCAGAAGCGCGCGTACCTCGCGCAGAGCCCGCAGTTTTACAAGCAGACCATGGTCGGCGTCTATGAGCGCGTGTTCGAGGTCGGCCCGGTGTTCCGCGCCGAGAAGCACTCGACGGCGCGCCACCTCAACGAGTACACGAGCCTGGACCTCGAGATGGGCTACATCGACTCGTTCCGGGACGTCATGGAGATGGAGACGGCCATGCTGCGCTATACGTTCGACCTGCTCCGCCGCGAGTACGCCGACGACCTCGCCCGCCTCGGCGCGAGCGCGCCGGATTTTGAATCCATCCCGCAGGTCCGCTTCGACGAGGCCAAGCGCCTCGCCAGCGAGAAATACGGCCACCCCATCCGCAACCCCTACGACCTCGAGCCGGAGGAGGAGCACAACATCGGCCGCTATTTCCAGGAGGAATACGGCTCGGACTTCGTGTTCGTGACGCACTATCCGTCGAAAAAGCGCCCGTTCTACGCCATGGACGATCCGGAGGACCCGCGCTACACGCTCTCGTTCGACCTGCTCTACAAGGGCATGGAGATCACGACGGGCGGCCAGCGCATCCATGATTATCAGATGCTGCTTGAAAAAATGGCGAAGAAGGACATGGACCCGGACGACATCGCGTCTTATATGATGATCTTCAAATACGGCATGCCGCCGCACGGCGGCCTCGGCATTGGCCTTGAGCGCCTGACGATGCGCCTGCTGGGCCTTGATAACGTGCGCTACTGCTCGCTCTTCCCGCGCGACATGACGCGGCTGGAGCCGTAAGGGGAGGGGAAAGCAATGGTCATTACCGATGAAATGGTCGACTACGTGGCGGAGCTGTCCCGCCTGGCCATCGCGCCGGAGGAAAAAGCGCAGCTCCGCGAGGAGCTCGGCTCCATCGTGGCGTATATGGACGTGCTCGCGGAGCTTGACACCACAGGCGTCGAGGCCATGAGCCACGTGTTCCCCGTGAAAAACGTGTTCCGCGAGGATGTCGTGCAGCCGTCTTATGACCGCGCGGCGCTCCTGGCCAACGCGCCCAAGACGGACGGCGAGGGCTTCCTCGTCCCCAAGACCGTGGAATAAGGAGGGCGAAACAATGGAACTTCTGAACCTGACCGCCCTTGAGCTTGGATCTGCCATCGCGCGCGGCGAGACGACGTCGCTTGCGGCGACGGAGGCGCTTCTTGCCGCGATCGAGCAGAAAGATCCCGCACTGCACGCTTACGTGAACGTGACGCGTCAGTCCGCGCTCGACGACGCCGCGCGCGCCGACGCGGCCATCCGAGAAGGGAAGCTCACCGGCCCGCTCGCGGGCGTGCCGGTCGCCATCAAAGACAACATCTGCGAAACGGGCAAGCTCACGACGTGCGCGTCGAAGATCCTGACCGGCTTCCGCCCGCCGTACTCCGCGACGGTCATCGACAAGCTCGCGGACGCGGGCGCCGTGTTCACCGGCAAGGTCAACATGGACGAATTTGCCATGGGCTCGACGACGGAGACGTCGTTTTACGGCGCGACAAAAAACCCGTGGGACGAAACGCGCGTCCCGGGCGGCTCGTCCGGCGGCGCGGCCGCGGCCGTTGCCGCGCGCATCGCGCCGTACGCCATCGGCTCGGACACCGGCGGGTCCATCCGCCAGCCCGCGGCCTACTGCGGCGTGACGGGCCTCAAGCCGACGTACGGCACCGTCTCGCGCTACGGCCTCATCGCCTACGCGTCCTCGCTCGACCAGATGGGCCCCATCGCGCGCGACGCGGCCGACTGCGCCGCCGCGCTCGACGTCCTGTGCGGCAAGGACCCGCACGACGGCACGAGCCTGGACCGCCCGGCCGGCGCGTTCCTTGCAAACCTCACGACGGACATCCGCGGCCTGAAGATCGGCATCCCGCGCGAGTGCTTCGGCGACGGGCTGGATACCGACGTCGCCTCCGCCGTCCGCGGCTTTGCCGATACGCTGGGCGGCTGCGGCGCGACGGTCGAGGAATTCTCGTTTGAAATGCTGTCCTACGCCGTCCCGGCGTACTATATCGTCGCCTGCGCCGAGGCCAGCTCGAACCTCTCGCGCTTTGACGGCGTGAAATACGGCTACCGCGCCGACGGCTGCGAGGACATCGTCTCGCTGCACAAGCGCTCGCGC
>CAVFYN010000121.1:0-2478 GCA_963626425.1 Bacteroidaceae bacterium | reverse complement strand
ATTATACAACACTTGCGGCATTAGAAAAAATGACGCAAAACAGTATGGTTAAATTACGAGCGAGCAATACGGCTTATTTAAATGATCCGCAAGAGGGTAAACTCCCAGATGATATGAAAAATACAGAATTGCAAGAGTTGTTCGATGCACAGTGTGATGCGGTAGGTCCTGATGTGTGCTTGAATAACAAAGGAGAGATACTATCACAACATAATGCCTATGTCCTGAGTTTTACGGATTCTAAGGAGGCGGACATACCAATGTGGATTTACTATGCTGATCAGGGAAACGGCTGCCGCATTGAGTTTGATGTTGCAGATAAGACAGTGCCAATATATAAGGTGATATATGAAGAAAATGAACTAAAAGCTGCGCTGGAATCGATCCGCTCGGCACTAGAACAATGGGGTTATCCGGAAGCGATTCTGCCATACGCTAAAAAAGTTGCTTCCCAACTTTTGTACTTATATAAGAAAAAGCATTTTTCATATGAACATGAAGCGCGCCTTGTCCTGATGTGTGAGCCAGATGACCCCATGGTGCACGAGGAGGTGCGGGAGGGCGAGGTGTTTCCGCGGATCTATGCGGAATCGCCGGTCCCTACGCCGATCAAGTCGGTCGTCTTGGGGCCGAAAGTCGCTGCGCCGGAGCAGATTGCCATGGTTTTGTACCACAGGGGAATCAAAAGTGTTTCCTGTTCGGATATTCAATTGAGGTAAAGAAAACCGCCGCGGGCCGATTGGCCTGCGGCGATTTTTGTTATTCAATATCCAGCGCCGCGTGGTACCCTTCATAAATGGCCTTTGTGATGTTTGCGGGGCCGGTGCAGTCGCCGATGGGGCGGACGAAGGGGGCGGCGCGGTGGAGATCGTCGACGACGCCGCGGCGGGCGCGCTGGCCGGCGGCGCAGATGACGGTGCCGGCCGGGATGAGCGCTTCGCGGCCGGATTCCTCGCACAGGAGCCCCTCCGGTGTGACGGCCTTGCCGGCGCAGTTCAGGTGCACCGTGACGCCGCATTTCTGAAGCTCCGCGAGCAGGATGGGGCGGTGGCGGACGTTCGCGTCCGGCGCGAGGGCGCCGCGCAGCTCGACGAGGTGGACTTCCTTGCCCTCGCGCGCGAGGTGGACGGCACATTCGCACCCGGCCAGGCCGCCGCCGAGGATCGCGACGGTGCTGCCGACCTCGCTTTCGCGCTCGGGCAGCTCCTGCACGCCGATGGCGCGCTCCATGCCGGGCAGCGGCGGGACGATGGGCTCGGAGCCGACGGCGACGATGAGCGCGTCCGGCGAAATTTCGCGGCAGAGCTCCGGCGTGACGGGCGTGTTCAGGCGAATGTCCACGCCCGCGCGGCGGCATTCGCGCTCAAGCGTGCGGCCGAGCTCATACATCTCGCGCTTGAACGGGACGGCGCGCTCGCAGTTCACGATGCCGCCGAGCGCGTCCGATTTTTCGCACAGGATGACGCGGTGCCCGCGCGACGCGGCCGTGGCCGCGGCCTGCATCCCGCCGACGCCGCCGCCCGCGGCGAGGACGGTGCGCTTCGCGCCGACCGGCGGCAACGGCTCGGCCTCATGGCCGATGACGGGGTTCACGGCGCAGCGGCGCGTGGCCGTCTGCACGCGCTCGGCCATGCACGTGAAGCAGCGCAGGCAGCGGCGGATGTCCTCCGGATGCCCGCCCGCGACCTTGCGCGGCAGGTACGGGTCGGCGAGCAGCGCGCGGCCGAGGTAGATGACGTCCGCCTTGCCGGAGGCGAGGATGTCCTCCATCTGCTCCGGGTCGTTCAGGCCGCCGAGCGTCGCGACGGGCGTTTTGACGTGCTTCCTGATTTCCGCGGCCAGATAGACGTTGCGCCCGTGCGCTTCAAACATGGACGGGTGCGTGAGGGCGAAGCCGTTGTGGTGCGACGCGGCGGAGACGTGCAGCAGGTCGACGTGGCCATCGAGCGCCTTCGCGATCTCCACGCCGCCGGCGAGGCCGTACCCGCCGGGCAGGTACTCGTCGCCGGACATGCGGAACTCGATCGGAAAGCCCGGCCCGACGGCCGCGCGGACGGCCGACACGACCTCGAGCGCGAAGCGCATCCGGTTTTCAAAGCTGCCGCCGTAGCGGTCGGTGCGGCGGTTGAAGGCGGGGGAGAGGAACTGGTTGATGAGCCAGCCGTGCCCGCCGTGGATCATGATCATTTTGTAGCCCGCGCGCTTTAAAAACGCGGCGGCGCGGCCGTAGCTGGCCACGATGTCCGCGATCTGCGATTCGGTCAGCGCGCGGATCTCGACGCCGTCTTCAAAGTCGTCCGACGGGCCGTACTTCACGGGCTTTTCGCCCGGCGCGAGCTCTAAGCGGTACGAGCCCGCGTAGCGCCCGGCGTGCGACAGCTCGGCCGACGGGACGGCGCCGTGGCGCGCGATGGCGTCGGCCGTGCGGGCGAAGCTCGCCAGTGCGCCGGGGACGCGGTCGTCGGGGTGGTACATGAA
>CAVFYN010000120.1:0-4480 GCA_963626425.1 Bacteroidaceae bacterium | reverse complement strand
CTCTGCCGCTGGCGGCAGAGCGCGCGATATGGAGCTTGCGACGACGCGGGAGGTGGCACGGCGTTAGGCGTGACGGAGAGGTTTTCGCGGTATCGAATTTTCGGATGCGCTCTGCAAAACGAGAGCCTTTGAACCTCTCAGTCGGCTCCGCCGACAGCTCCCCTTGCAGGGGAGCCATTCGGAGGGCGGGTTCCGTAAATGGCGCGGTGCAGACGCGGGGGCGCAGTCGTGTAGCGCGCGGGATTCTTCTGCAAAACAAAACCCCCTCCTCGGCGGTTGGCCGGGGAGGGGGTTTTTATTTCAATACTCCGCGCGTTTTTTCATCACGCGGATGTCCTCGCCGAAGAAGTAGACGTCGTCGAACGTGCCCATGAGGCGGGAGACGATCTGGGGGGTGTAGCGGGTGCGGATGTCCTGCATGGAGAGGTTGGTGGAGACGATGGTGGCGCGGCGGTCCATGAGGCGGGTATTTAATAAGGTATAGAGCGCGGACTGGGTGAACTGGGTCGTCATTTCGGTGCCGAGGTCGTCGATGATGAGCAGGTCGCACTGGAGGTATTTTTCCGTGGGGCGGGAGCGGTCGTTGCTGAATTTTTCGGCTTCAAAGTCGGAGAAGATGCGCACGGCCGTCTCGTAGACGACGGACGCGCCGCCGTCGGCGACGCTCCGGGCGATGCAGGCGGAGAGGAACGTCTTGCCGAGGCCCGTGCCGCCGGAAAAGAGAAGCGAGCCGGACTGGCCGGGGCGGAAATTTTTTGCGTAGGAGCGGGCGAGCTTTTCGACCTGGCGCATGTTTTCGCGCGGGCTGATGCCGTAGGCCGGGTCGGGCTGGTCGGAATAGTAATTGAGGTCAAAATGCTCGAAGCTCTCCTGCCCGCCGAGGAGGCTGGACAGCTCTTTTTTCTGCTCGCGGCGGCAGAGCTCGGAAAGGCAGGAGCACATTTTCTCGCCGATGTAGCCCGTGCCGCCGCAGTCCGGGCAGACGGGGCGGTCGTCGAGGTAATCCGCGCCGAGGTCGGCGGCCTCTAAGATCCACTCGCGCTCGTGCTGGAGGGCGAGGTTTTTTTCGCGGACGGAGGCGATGGCGGCCTGCGGGTCGCCGTTTTTGGCAAAGCAGGCGGCCATGGTCTCGGCCATGGTGGAGCGGAGCTCCGTCTCGATCTCTTTCAGGCGCGGGAAGCGCGCGTAGCATTCGGAGACGCGGCGGTTGTGCTCTTCTTCGTTTTCGCGGCGCTCTTCGGCAAGACGCGCGCGCGCGCGGGAGACGACAGCGGCAGAATACGGCATAAGCGCCCTCCTTTAGTTTCCGGCGCGGCGGTGCAGCCGCGCGATGGCCTCGCGTTCATAGTCGCCCGGCTGGCCGATGGCGGCGGGCTGGGGCTTTTTGTCCGGGCGGCTGTCGCCCGCGCGGATCTGGTCGACGGTCAGAAGATTCTGCGCGTGCCAGCTTTTGAGAATGGAGTTCATGTACGGCCATTTGAGCGCGCCGGTGTTCATGCACGTGCGCTCGTAGGCCAGGGCGATCTCGTCCTCGCCGAAGCCCATGTCGAGCCAGGACAGGACGTATTTTTCCTCGCCGGCCGTCAGGCGGCGGCCCTCGATCTGCAAAATGGAGCGGATGCGCCCGGCGCGGGACTGCCGGTCGAGCGAGGACTGCATGTACGCCGCGGCCTGCTCGAGCGTGTCGATGCCGCGGTCGGCCCAGGCGTAGGCCTCTTTTTCGATCGTCCGGAGGCTGGGCAGCCGCGCGCCGCCGCGGGCGCGGGCGCGCTCGATGCAGTAGGTGATGAGCACGCCGACGACGTCGGTCGGCAGGCCGAGGTAATGGACCATGGACAGGAGGATCTTCAATTCTTCTGTGGACAAAACGCGGCCGAGGCGCCGCTGCGTCTCGCCGAGCAGGAGCGCAAATTCGCCGGACGGGTCGCGAAGGGCGGCCTTGACGTCGGACTCCGTGTACTGCGGCGGGGTGTCGGCCTTTAAGATGCGCGGCTGGGCGTCGTCCACAAGGCCCAGCTGGCGAAGCGAGGCCATGGCGCGGTCGAACCGGTGCGCCGGCAGGCGGAGCGCCTGCGCCGCGCCCGCGGCGTCCCCGCCGGAGCGGAGGTAGAGAAACACAAGCGCCGCGTCGCCGTCCGCCGCGCCGAGCAGACGGGAAAGCTCGCTCTGGGAAAGGGAAATATCGTGCATGGGACCACCTCCGGCCGCGGTTTTTGGGGTTTGGGGGATTATTATAGCACAGTTTGGTGGGGGTGGCAAGGTGGGGAGGGAAGGGGGCCGATTGCGGAACGCGGGAAAAAAGAATGTCATTCAGAGGGCATGAAATGGCCGTGGCATCGTCCCCGAATGGGGGAAGCTTGCCGATTACGTGCCAGCGCTTAATTAGACCTGTCACCCTGAGCGTAGTCGAAGGGTCTTGCCGATTACGGTATGGCCGCGCCTTATTCCAGCGCCGGAGATAGCCGAAAGACTACCGCAACCGGCCAGACCCTTCGACTCCGCTGACGCTTCGCTCAGGGTGACACGTGTTTTCGTTTTCGCTGGCACTGAATCGGTGCACCGCAATCGGCAAGATTCCACGCCGCCGAAGGCGGCTCTGAATGACATTCTGTTTTGGCGCTGGATCGCAATCGGTTCTCCGTAATTGGGCAGATCCTTCGACTCGCTGCGCTCGCTCAGGATGACAGGTCTTATTTGGCGTGTTCCGTAATTGGCGCACAGCAGACGCGGAGGGCGCAGTCTGCTGTGCGAAAACAAAAAAAACCGCGCGGCAGGTTGCTGCCGCGCGGTCGATTTGCAATTTTTTACTTCGCGGGCTTCTTCGACAGCAGCACGTTCGTGAGGATGCCGAGGATGAGGGCGCAGGCGACTTCGGTGATGGTGACCTTGCCGAAGGAGACGGTCATGCCGCCGATGCCGGCGATGAGGATGACGGAGACGACGAAGAGGTTGCGGTTGTCATTCAGGTCGACGTCCTGGATCATTTTCAGGCCGGAGACGGCGATGAAGCCGTAGAGCGCGATGCACACGCCGCCCATGACGCAGCTCGGGATGGTGGCGAGGAACGTCGCGAACGGGCCGAAGAACGAGATGACCATGGCGAGGATGGCCGTGGTGAGGATCGTGACGACCGAGGCGTTGCCGGAGATGGCGACGCAGCCGACGGACTCGCCGTAGGTCGTGTTCGGGCAGCCGCCGAAGATGGCGCCCGCGATGGAGCCGACGCCGTCGCCGAGGAGCGTGCGGTGCAGGCCCGGGTTCTCAAGCAGGTCCTGGCCGATGATGGACGAGAGGTTCTTGTGGTCGGCGATGTGCTCGGCAAAGACGACGAAGGCGACCGGGACATAGGCCACGGCGACGGTCGCGACGTAGGAGCCGTCGATCTCGGCAAAGCCCTTGAACGCCTTGACGAACGTGAAGTCCGGCAGCCACTGCATCGTGCGGAACAGGTCGAAGTTGATGACCTGGAGCGCGGCCGTGCCCGTGGCGTTGCCGATGATCGTGAAGATGGCGGCGACGGCGTAGCCGGCGAGGATGCCGATGATGAACGGGATCATTTTGACCATTTTCTTGCCGAAAACGGAGCAGCACATCGTGACGGCGAGCGTCACAAGGCCGCAGATGAGGCAGACATAGGTGGACGCGTTCTGGACGAGCAGGCCGTCGACCTCCGTCTTGACCGCGCCGGTGAAGAGGTCGCCCACGGCGTTGCCGGCGAGCGACAGGCCGATGATGGCGACGGTCGGCCCGATGACGACGGCCGGCATGAGCTTATTGACCCAGTCGACGCCGACGGCTTTGACGACGAGCGCGATGACGACGTAGACAAGGCCGGCAAAGGCCGCGCCGAGCAGCAGTCCCGCGTAGCCGGCCTGCATGGACACCGCGCCGGCGAAGGCCGTTGCCATGGAGCCGAGGAACGCGAAGGACGAGCCGAGGAACACCGGGCTGTTGAACTTCGTGAAGAGCAGGTAGACGATCGTGCCGACGCCCGCGCCGAACAGCGCCGCCGTCTGGCTCATGCCGTTGCCGATGATGGCCGGGACGGCGATCGTCGCCGCCATGATGGCCAGCAGCTGCTGGATGGCGAACAGGATCGTCTGGCCGAACTTCGGCTTGTCGTGGATTCCGTAAGTCAGGTTCATAAAAAAATACTCCTCCCTTTCGTTGCCGTCGGAAAAAAGCGGTACGAAATGGAAGGAGCCAAAACCTCTGAAATTTTCAGAAACAAAGCCCCGACCGGGCCGCTGCCCCGGCGGTCTGCGCAAAAAAAGAAGCACCGACCCCGTCGTGCTTCGCAGTAACCGCAAAAACGCACATCAGGCAGCGCCTCCTTTTCTCAATTGCTCCACATTATATCGGACTTTCGGGAAAAATGCAAGAGGGAAATGAGGAAATTTCAGATTTTTTGGCGGGAGGGGGGGACGGCGGGCTTTGTAGGGGCGGATAGCATCCGCCCGAAAGGCCGATTGCGGTATGC
>CAVFYN010000119.1:2548-3169 GCA_963626425.1 Bacteroidaceae bacterium | reverse complement strand
CCTCCGTCGGGTCGGGATTTTTCACGGCCGTGAGCTGCCCGCGCTCCCAATGGAACGCCCGCCCGCGCGCGAACAGGCCGCAGCCGTTGCGGCGGTACGATTCCTCGAGCTCGCCGAGCTCCGGCGCGGCCGCGTTTTTCCACTCCGGAAGCGATAAAACATACTCCGCGCCGCCCGCGCGCTCTGCAATGGCCGCCTTGACCTCCGCCGCGGGAAGATCGCACAGCGCGCACAGGATCGCCATGTCGCGCGCGGCGGCCGCGCGGTATGCTTCGTCCGCCTCCCCGCGCGCGACGGCGAGGGCGTAGGGCGTCTCGTCGTAGAGAAGATGCGCGCGCAGATAGCCAGCAAACGAGTCCGCGCCCTCCGCGCGGAGGCCGTACAGAATGCGGCCGTAGGCGTCGAGCTGCCGCTCCGCGCCGCCGGACGCGGTCTCGCGCAGGCACTCGCGCAGCGCGCGCACGGCCGGAAGCTCCGCCGCGCCGCGAAAAACGGTCAGGCTGGCCAGTTTGCAGTTGAGTTCATCCATGAAAATCCACTCCAGAGTCCGAAAATATGCTGTATTTTAACACATTTTGTCCGAACTATCAACGCACGGTTGCAACCGCGCGCGCTTTCCGG
>CAVFYN010000119.1:0-2538 GCA_963626425.1 Bacteroidaceae bacterium | reverse complement strand
AGAAGCCATGATCACAGTCAACAACCTCAGCCTGCAATACGGCGGCAGCGTGCTGTTCCAGCACGTCGACCTGCAGTTTACGGGCGGCAACTGCTACGGCATCATCGGCGCGAACGGCGCCGGAAAGTCCACGTTTCTGAAAATCCTCTCCGGCGACCTCGACTCGACGACCGGCGAGGTCGTCATCAAGCCCGGCGTCCGCATGAGCGTCCTCAAGCAGGACCAGTTCCAGTACGACGCCTACACCATCATGGACACGGTCATCATGGGCAACGCGCGCCTGTACGAGGTCGGCAAGCAGAAAGACGCCCTGTACGAAAAGCCCGATTTTTCCGAGGAGGACGGCCTGCTCGCGGCCGAGCTCGAGGCCGAATACGCCGAGCTCGGCGGCTGGGAGGCGGAGTCCGACGCCTCGCGCCTTCTTCAGGGCCTCGGCATCCCGGTCGAGCAGCACTATGACCTCATGCGCGACACGGACGGCCGCCAGAAGGTCAAGGTGCTCCTCGCGCAGGCGCTGTTCGGCAATCCGGACATCGTCATGCTCGACGAGCCGACGAACAACCTCGACATCGAGTCCACCGCGTGGCTCGAGGACTTCCTGCTCGACTTCCCCGGCATGGTCATCGTCGTCAGCCACGACCGCCACTTCCTCAACACCGTCTGCACGCACATCGTCGACATCGACTACGGCAAGATCAAGATGTACGTCGGCAACTACGACTTCTGGTATGAGTCCAGCCAGCTCGTCCAGTCGCTCATCCGCAACCAGAACAAGCGCAACGAGGAAAAGATCAAGGAGCTGCAGGAATTCATCGCCCGCTTCTCGGCCAACAAGTCCAAGTCCAAGCAGGCCACGAGCCGCCGCAAGCTGCTCGACAAGCTCTCCGTCGAGGAGATGCCCGCCTCATCCCGCCGCTACCCGTTCGTCTCGTTCAAGCCGGACCGCGAGGTCGGAAAAGACATCCTGACCGTCTCGGACGTCAGCAAGACGGTCGACGGCGTGGAGCTCCTGCACGGCGTGTCGTTCACGGTGAACCGCGGCGACAAGATCGCCTTCGTCGGCGAAAACGAGCTGGCGCAGACGACGATGTTCCGCATCCTCATGGGCGAGCTCGAGCCGGACACAGGCAGCGTCAAATGGGGCTCGACGACGTCGCAGAGCTACCTTCCGAAGGACAACACCGCGTACTTTGACGGCTGCGAGCTGAACCTCGTCGACTGGATGCGCCAGTACAGCGAGGATCAGAGCGAGGTGTACCTCCGCGGCTTCCTGGGCCGGATGCTCTTCTCCGGCGAGGACGTGTTCAAGCAGGTCAAGGTCCTCTCCGGCGGCGAAAAGGTACGCTGCATGCTCTCGCGCATGATGCTCTCGGGCGCGAACGTCCTGCTGCTCGACCAGCCGACGAACCACCTCGACCTCGAGTCCATCACCGCCGTCAACGACGGCCTCGTCGCCTTCCCCGGCAACGTCCTGCTCGCCAGCCACGACCACGAGATGCTCCAGTCCACCGCCAACCGCATCATCGAATTCCAGACCGACGGCACGATCTTAGACCGCACGTGCACGTATGATGAGTTTTTGGAGTGGAAAAAGAACCGGTAACCCAAATCCCCCGACCATCTGGCCGGGGGATTTTTTGCGCAGCGCCAATTCAGGACATTGCGCCAATTACGGCAAGCACCAAGGCTCCCCTGTGCAAGGGGAGCTGTCAGCGAAGCTGACTGAGGGGTTGGAGCCGAAAGCCCCGTAGTGCGCAGCCGGAAATTCGCAGCCGCGTCCCGCCAACCCCTCCGTCACGGCCATGCGGCCGTGACACCTCCCCTTACACAGGGGAGGCTTTGGTGCGTCGGGAATTCGGCGGCGTTATCCGTGGGGCGGGATGGGGTCATCCCGCCCCACGTTCATGATACGAACCGCGGTGCATATTCAGCGGGCGGATGATATCCGCCCCTACGACTGCGGCGGCGCGTCTGCACCGCGCCAATTATGGCATGCGCTATCCGGTTGGCTCCCCTGCAAGGGGAGCTGTCGGCGGAGCCGACTGAGAGGTTCATCTGCCCTCGTCCCGCATCCTGCCGCCGGGCGACCGCAAGGGTCGCCCCTACATGGCGCATCGCAAATTCCCCACCCGCGCACAAAAAAAGAACCATCCGGCCGAAACCGGATGGTTCTTTCATTGTATCTTACTCTTCGCCCAGCTCGTTCTGGCCCGCGATCGGGTTCTCGGAGCTGTAGACCATGGCGGATTCCGGCTCGCTCTGGCGGGAGGTGTAGACCGGCTCCTCCTCCGGCTCCTGCTCGGGCTCGAGCAGCGCGCGGATGGACAGGGAGATGCGCTTGCGGTCGTAGTCGACGTCGGTGATCTTCACATCGACCTCCTGGCCCTCGGACAGGACGTCCTCCGGCTTGCCGATGCGGCGGTCAGCGATCTGGCTGATGTGGATGAGGCCGTCGACGCCCGGGAGGATCTCGGCGAACGCGCCGAACTCCATGAGCTTGACGATCTTGGCCTTGACCACGTCGCCGATGTGGTAGTT
>CAVFYN010000118.1:20166-25951 GCA_963626425.1 Bacteroidaceae bacterium | reverse complement strand
AAGCCTCCCCTGTGTAAGGGGAGGTGGCACGGCCAACGGCCGTGACGGAGGGGTTGTAGGTCAAAGGGTCTGCCGCAGAGTTCGTTCTGACGCAGCCCTTTCTCAAAACCTAACTCTACAACCCCTCAGTCGCCGTTCCGGCGACAGCTCCCCTTACACAGGGGAGCCTTGGCGCGCTCCGCAATCGGCGCATTGGTCTTATTTGGGCGCCGGAGCACAATCACCCTCCCCTCAAAAAATCCCCCTCACCCCTCTTGACGCGTAATACTATGCGTGATATAGTATCACGTGAAAGGAGGCATCGGTATGGAGGCACAGCTCAAGCGCGGGCTGCTCGAGGTCTGCGTGCTGGCGGCGATCCGGGATGCGGACTCGTATGGGTATCAGATCATCAAGGACATCTCGCCCTACGTCGACGTTTCGGAATCGACGCTCTATCCGATCCTGCGGCGGCTCGAGAGCGGCGGAATGCTCACGGTGCGTTCGGCCGAGCACAACGGGCGGCTGCGGAAATACTATCACATCACGCCGTCCGGCCTGAAGCGGCTTTCGGACTTCGCCGAGGAGGCGCGGCAGATCCGGTCGATCTGCGACTACATCATGGAGGAGGGTCACAGCGGTGACGAAACGTGAATTTTTAGATGCGATCGCCGGGAAGCTCTCCGGCCTGCCGGAGGAGACCTTGCAGCAGGCGCTCGACTTCTTTTCCGAGGGCATTGACGACCGCATGGAGGACGGCCTGACGGAGGCGCAGGCCGTCGCGGCCATGGGAACGGTGGACGAAGCGGCGGAGCAGATCCTGCTGGACACGCCGCTGCCGCGCATCGTGCGCGAGCGCGTGCGGCCGAAGCGGAAGCTGCGCGCGTGGGAGATCGTGCTGCTCGCGCTCGGCTCGCCCGTGTGGGCGCCGCTGGCGCTCGCGGCGATCGTCGTCGCGGCGGCATGCTACGGCGTGCTGTGGGTCGTGCTGGCGTGTCTGTACATCGTCGACGCGTCGCTGGCCGTCGTCGGGCTCGCGGGGCTCGTCGGGGCGGTGTTCTGCGCCGTGCAGGCCATGCCGGTGCAGGCGATGCTCTCGCTCGGCTATGGGCTCATGGGCGCGGGTCTGGCCGTTTTGTTCTTCTTCGTCTGCAACGCCGCCGCGCGCGGCACGGCGCGGGCGACGCGCCGCCTGGCGCTTGCCATGCGCGCGGGATTCTTAAAAAGGGGGAAGGAAGCATGAGCCGGAAAAAACGCATCATGCTCATCGCCGCGGCCTGCGTTCTGGCCGGCGCGGTCCTGTGCGTCGCCGCCATGGCGTGCATCGGCTTTGATCTGAACAATCTGAGCACGACAAAGTACCAGTCGCGCACGATCGACATCACAGATGCATTTTCAGACATCTCCGTCGCCGTCGCCTCGGCCGACGTGCGCATCCTGCCGTCCGACGACGGGTCGTGCCGCGTCGTGAGCGTCGAAAAGCCGGACGCGCCGAACACGGCCTCGGTCCAAAACGGCACGCTGACCATCGCGGACGCGGCGCGCAGCGGGCACTGGTACGAGCACATCGGCATCAGCTTCGGCACGCAGTCCTGGCCGTCCGTCACGGTCTACCTGCCGGAGGACGCCCACGGCGACCTCACCTGCACGACCGCAAGCGGCGACGTCTCGGTAGATTCCGGGCTGACGTTTGCAGCTGTGTCCATCACGACCGCAAGCGGCGAGATCCGCTTCGACGCGGCCTCGGACGGCGAGGCGCGCATCCGCACGGCCAGCGGCGACGTGGCCTCGGACGGCGCATCCGCGAACACGCTTTTCGTCCAGACGACGAGCGGCGACGTCCGCATCGCATCGCCGGACGCCGCGCAGATCGAGCTGCACAGCACGAGCGGCGACGTCTCCCTCGAGGACGCGTCCATGCCCGGCCCGCTGACGGCCGAGGCGACGAGCGGCGACATCTCGCTCACCCGCGTAAAATCGTCCGGCGTGTCCGTGCAGACTGTCAGCGGCGACGTCTCGGCGCGCGAGCTCTATTCCAGCGGCCGCCTGTCCGTCAAGACGACGAGCGGCGAGATCGGCCTGACACACTGCGACGGCGGCACGCTCGCGCTCGAGTCGACGAGCGGCGACATCTCCGGCAGCCTGACCTCGCACAAGAACTTCTCCGTCCGCACGACGAGCGGCGACGTCTCCGTCCCGCCGTCCGTAGAGGGCGCGGGCGCGTGCGACATCCGGACGACGAGCGGCGACGTGTCGCTGACCGTCTCCTCGGACTGACAAAACGCGCGCCCGGCGCGCGCGGAAATTTGGGCAGTCTCACGCTGGCGTTTCATGCGAAAATCGTGTATATTTATTCCGTTAAACCTGATTTTCCGTGAAAGAGGGCGATGGCATGACGCTGTCCGTCGGCATGGCGGCGCTCGTGTGCGCCGGGACGTTTTTCGGCGGGCTGGTGGACTCCATGGCGGGCGGCGGCGGGCTCATCACGCTGCCGGTGTACTTCCTGACGGGGCTTCCGGCGCACACGGCGCTCGGCACGAACAAGATCTCGGCCAACTGCGGCGCGCTCATCTCGAGCCTGCGCTACGCGAAAAACGGCTGCGTGCCCTGGCGCGCGGCGCTGCCGGGCATGGCCGCGTCCGTGCTGGGCTCGCTGCTCGGCGCGCGCCTCGTGCTGCTCGTGAGCGACCGGGTGCTGGAATACCTGCTCATCGTGCTGCTGCCGGTCATCGCGCTCGTCGTCCTGCGCGACAAGAATATGGACGCCCCGTCCGGCCCGCGCTCGCCGGGGCGCATGGCGGCGCTCATCGCGCTCGTGTTCGCCGTCGGCGTGTACGACGGGTTCTACGGCCCCGGCGCGGGGACGTTTTACCTGCTGCTGCTCGTCAAGCTCGGCCGGTTCGACACGAGAAGCGCCTCGGGCGCGATGAAGTGGATCAACCTCGGCTCCGGCCTCGGCAGCCTCGTCGTGTTTTTTCTGTCCGGCAACGCGCTCATCTGGCTCGGCCTGCTCGCGGGCGCGACGAGCGTCGCGGGCAGCTACGTCGGCACGGGCCTCGTGATCCGCAGCGGCGCGAAGGCCGTCCGGCCGGTCATTTTGCTCGTGCTGGCGATCTTATTCATCAAGGTCGCATCCGGGCTGTTCTGAAAAAACGCAAAAAAGCGGCGCATTGCACTTCGCAATGCGCCGCTTCTGTTTATTTAATCCAGCTCGGAGAATACTTTTCCGATGGAGTCGTGGATGACGAGGTCGGCCTCGCTGTCGGCCGGCGTCGGGTCGCGGTTGATGAGGACGAGCTTGTGGCCGCGGTAATAGCGGATGAGCCCGGCCGCGGGATAGACCGTCAGGCTCGTGCCGCCGATGATGAGCACGTCGGCGTGCTCGATGGCCGAGAGCGCGCCGGAGATGCAGTCCTCGTCGAGCCCCTCCTCATAGAGCACGACGTCCGGCTTCACGATGCCGCCGCACGTGCAGCGCGGGACGCCGACTGCGTCCCGGATGAACTCCGGGCCGTAGAACTTGCCGCAGCGCGTGCAGTGGTTGCGGTAGCACGAGCCGTGCAGCTCGAACACCTTTTCGCTGCCCGCCTTCTGGTGCAGCCCGTCGACGTTCTGCGTCACGACGGCGCGCAGCTTGCCCGCCTTTTCCCACTCGGCCAGCTTTTTGTGTGCCGCGTTCGGCTCGAAATCAAGCGGGAGGAGCTTGTCGCGGTAAAACGCGAAGAATTCCTCCGGGTGCGTCTCGTAAAACGTGTGCGAGAGCATCGTCTCGGGCGGGTATTTGAATTTCTGCGAGTACAGCCCGTCCACGCTGCGAAAATCCAGGATGCCGGACTCCGTCGAGACGCCCGCGCCGCCGAAAAAGACGATGTTGTCCGAATTTTTGACCCACTCATTCAGGGTTTTGACCGCGTCAGTCATGCTGCGATTCCTCCTCGTCAAGCTGCGCGAGCAGCTTTTTGTCCTCTTTGGACGAAAGATCGAGCTTTGCGTACATATCCGGCCGCCGCGCGCGCGTGCGCGAGATGGCCATTTTGCGCCGCCATTTGCGGATGTTCTCATGGTGGCCCGAGAGCAGGATCGGCGGCACGCGGAGCCCGTGCCAGACCTCGGGGCGGGAATACTGCGGGTATTCGAGCAGGCCGTTATAGTGGCTCTCGTCCTCGAAGCACTCCGGGTCGGGCAGGACGCCGGGCACCATGCGTGCGACGCAGTCCGCCACGGCCATGGCCGGGATCTCGCCGCCGGTCAGGACGAAGTCGCCCATGGAGATCTCCTCGTCGACGCATTCTTCGATGAAGCGCTCGTCGATGCCCTCATAGTGGCCGCAGACGAGCACGAGATTTTCGTATTGCAGCAGCTCGCGCGCCTTGGCCTGGTTGAACGTCGTCCCGGCGGGCGAGAGATAGATCGTGTGGACGGGGCCGCCGGCCTCGTCGCAGATGTGCGTCCAGCAGTTGTAGAGCGGGTCGGCCTGCATGAGCGCGCCGCGGCCGCCGCCGTAGGGATAGTCGTCGACCTGGTTCTGCTTGTTCGTCGTGTAGTCGCGGATCTGGTGCGCCTCGATCTTGATGTACCCGCGGTCCTGCGCGCGGCCGAGGATCGACTCGTTCATCATGTCGCCGACCGTCTCGTCGAACAGGGTCATAATGTCAATCCGCATTCGTGGCCATCCCTTCGATGAGCCGGACGCGGACGAAGCCTTCCGGCACGTTGACCTCCTCAACGAACTCGCGCACGGCCGGGATCATGTATTCCTTCTCGCCGCGGACGACGTAGACGTCGTTGGCCGGCGGCTGGAGCACGTCGGCGATCTTGCCGATCTCGCGCTCGCCGCACAGGACGCGAAGGCCGATGAGGTCGGCGACGAACACGGCGCCGTCGGGCAGATTCGCCTCGGCGCGGTCGATGCTGACAACTTTATTGCGCAGCGCCATGGCGGCATTGATGTCGTCGATGCCGGAAAACTGGCACAGCACGCACGTCCCGTGCACGCGCGCGTGCGCGACGCGGTACGGCTCGCCGTCGATGTAAAGCTGCTCAAAGCCGAGCAGAAATTCCGGCGAATCCGCCCACGGCAGGATCTTGACCTCGCCGCGCGTTCCGTGCGTGGAGACGATCTTTCCGGTTTGCAGTAAGTCAGGCATGGGAGCTCTCCTTTCGAGGTCTGATCTTCCCGCGTGCATCGTATCCGCGCCCGCGGGGCGCGGATACGGCACGGTTTTGGTTTTTCCATGCCTGCGGCATAGAAAAAAAGTGTCATTCCGGACCGCGGACGCAGGGCGCGATGCCCCGGCCGGGCGGCCCCGGAATGACACGCACGGCGCATTGCCGCTTTTCGCTTCAGTCGACGATGTCGACCGAGACTTTCTTGCCCTGGCGCTGCGCCACGGACTTGATGACGGTGCGGATCTCGCGCGCGATGCGGCCCTGGCGGCCGATGACCTTGCCCATATCCTCGGGCGCGACGCGAAGCTCCAGCACAGTTTCGTCGCCCTCGATCTCGGTCACGTTCACCGCCTCGGGGTGGTCGACCAGATTTTGCGCGATGTAGAGCAGAAGTTCCTTCATTTGCGGCTCTCCTTACAGAGCGCCGGCCTTTTTCAGCAGCTCTCTGACGGTATCGGTCGGCTGGGCGCCGTTCTTGACCCAGTACTGGGCGCGCTCGACGTCGACGTTGATGGTCGCCGGGTCGGTCAGCGGATCGAACGTGCCGATCTCCTCGATGCAGCGGCCGTCACGCGGGCTGCGGGAGTCCGCAACGACGATTCTGTAGAAGGGAGCCTTCTTTGCACCCATTCTGCGC
>CAVFYN010000118.1:0-20107 GCA_963626425.1 Bacteroidaceae bacterium | reverse complement strand
GATTACGACTGATCAAAAGCCGGGGATATTGAACCCGCCGCGCCCGGACGCGCCGCCGAGGCCGCCGAGATTGCCGAGGTTTCCGAGGCCCTTGAGCTTCTTTTTCTTCTTGCCGGCGGCGTTCATCTGCTTCATGAGCGACTGCATCATGTCAAACTGCTTGAGCAGCTGGTTGATCTGCTCGACCTTCACGCCCGCGCCGGCGGAGATGCGCTGCTTGCGGGAGTGGTTCAAAACGCCGGGGTTCTCGCGCTCGTAGGGCGTCATGGACAGGATGATCGCTTCGGTGCGGGCCATGGCCTTCTCGTCGATCTGGACGTTTTTGAGGCTGCCCATGCCCGGCATCATGCCGAGCACGTCCTCGAGCGAGCCCATGCTCTTGAGCTGGACCATCTGGTCGTAGTAATCCTGAAGCGTGAATTTATTCGAGCGCAGACGCGCCTCGAGCTCCTTGGCTTTTTTCTCGTCGTAGGCCTGCTCGGCCTTTTCGATGAGCGTGAGCATGTCGCCCATGCCGAGGATGCGGCTGGCCATGCGGTCGGGGTAAAACGGCTCGATCTGGTCGAGCTTCTCGCCCGTGCCGCAGAACTTGATGGGCTTGCCCGTCACGGCGCGGACGGAAAGGGCCGCGCCGCCTCTGGCGTCGCCGTCGAGCTTTGTGAGCATGACGCCGTCGATGTCGAGCCATTCGTTGAACGTCTGCGCGGCGTTCACGGCGTCCTGGCCGGTCATGGCATCGATGACGAGCAGGATCTCGTTCGGCTTTACGGCGGCTTTGATGTTTTTCAGCTCGTCCATGAGCGCCTCGTCGACGTGCAGGCGGCCGGCCGTGTCGAGAAAGACCATGTCGTTGCCGTGCTTGCCGGCATACTCGACGGCGGCCTTTGCGATGTCGACCGGGTTCGTCTGGCCCATCTGGAACACGGGGATGCCGAGCTTTTCGCCGACGACCTCGAGCTGTTTGATGGCCGCCGGGCGGTAGATGTCACACGCGGCGAGCAGCGGGTTTTTGCCCTGCTTTTTGAAAAGGCCGGCGAGCTTTGCGCCGTTCGTCGTCTTGCCGGCGCCCTGCAGGCCGACGAGCATGACGACCGTGGGCGGCTTGGACGCGATATTGAGCTTGGCGTTCTCGCTGCCCATCAGGCGCGTGAGCTCCTCGTTGACGATCTTGATGATCTGCTGCGCGGGCGAGAGCGCCTCGAGCACGTCGGCGCCGACGCAGCGGGCCGTGACGTCCTTGACAAAGTCCTTGACGACCTTGTAGCTGACGTCGGCCTCGAGCAGCGCCATGCGCACCTCGCGCATGGCCTCCTTGACATCGGCCTCGGTCAGGCGGCCCTTGCCGCGGAGCTTTTTGAACGCGTTGGAGAGTTTTTCGGTCAGGCCTTCAAATGCCATAGCTTACTCCTTCAGAGAATCGGCGGCGGCCAGGATGGCCGCGCGCTGGTCCGACGGCGGCAGACGCTCTGCCTCGGCGCGGATCACGGCGATGGCGTGACCGACCTGCCGGGCGCGGGCGACGGCGCCGGTTTTGTCTTCAAATTCGCGCAGCTGCCGCTCCGCGCGGGCGATGGCGTCGTGCACGCCCTGCCGCGAGATGCCGGAGAGCTCCGCGATCTCCGTCAGGCTGTAATCCTGATTGTAGTACAGGTCGAAAAACGACTGCTGCTTTTCCGTGAGCAGGCCGCCGTAATAGTCGTACAGCAGCGACATGGACACCGCGTCGTTTTTCAATCGTTCCACCTCCGCTGTGAAGGCTTTGGCCTTGACAGCCTTGTTATTTTACCGGATTTTCGCCCGCCTGTCAAGCAAAAAATCTTGACAGGTTTGTTTTGTTCCAAAAGCGCGTTTCCCCTTTTCTTTTCGGCGGAAGTGTGTTAACATAATGCATAAATCCAGCGATACAACGGAGGCAAATACCATGAAACGGAAACTTACGCGCCTGACGGCGCTGTGCCTCAGCGCGCTGCTGCTCGTGCAGAGCGCGGGCGCGCTGACGCTCGGTGCTGTGCTGCGGCAGGAGACGCTCGCCGCAGCGGACGGCACGCGCTACGGCACGTCGACCTACTGGTCGTCCGCCGCGAACGGCCGCCAGACCGAGCACTATTATACATATGAGCCGAACAGCGTCGTCACGCCCATGGTCTACTACGGCACGACGCTCTACGGCCGCAGCACGCTTGACACGCTCGCGCCGCAGCTGGCGCAGGCCGGCCGGACGATCGTCGCGGCCGTCAACGGCAGCTTTTTCGACATGTCAAACGGCATTCCCTACGGCCTCATCGTGACGGACGGGTATCTTCGCTCGTCGGGCGACACGCAGTCCGTCGGCTTTCGCGCCGACGGCACGGCCGTCCTCGGCCAGCCGGGGCTGAAGGTCCGGCTGGCCATCGGCGGCAATTCGTTCACCGTCCACTACAACAAGGCCCTCACGGCGCAAAACGGCATGATCGTCTACTCGCGCGACTATGACACGTACACGAAAAGCTCCGTGAAGAGCTACAACGTCATCGTCCGCCCGGAGGAGCCCGGCCTGGCGCTCTCCGGCGCGATGGACGCGGAGGTCCTCTACGCCGGCGAGGTCTACTCCGCCGAGATCCCCGAGGGCTGCTTCACGATCTCCATGGCCGTCGACACGCCGTATGAGAGCACGCTCGCGCAGCTGAAGAGCCTCCGCGCGGGCGACAGCGTCACGATCACGACATCGTGCAATGACGACTGGGCCGACGTCGTCTACGCCTGCGGCGGCGACGATGTGCTCGTCGAAAATGGCGCGGCGCGCACGCGCTTCACGCTCGACAGCGCGGACAAGCGCACGAGCCGCACGGCCATCGGCCTGAAGCCGGACGGCTCGCTCGTCGTCTACACCGTCGACGGGCTCCAGACGGGCTACAGCCTCGGCCTGACGCTGCCGGAGCTCGCCGCGCGCATGATCGAGCTCGGCTGCGTGACGGCCATCAACTTAGACGGCGGCGGCTCGACGACGGCCGCGCTGCGCTATCCGGGCTATGACGCGCTCACGACGGTCAACAAGCCCTCCGGCGGGCAGCAGCGCGCCTGCGCGAACTTCATCGTCTTTACCATGCCGACCGAGCCCGCGGGCGAGACGGAGCTGCTGCACCTGTACCCGGCGCAGGCCGTCGCGCTGCCGAACGCGGAAATCTCCTACTCCGTCCGCGCCACGGACGCGGACTACCGCACGACGGCCGTCCCCGGTCAGATCGAATACACCGCCTCAAACGGCTCCGTCACGGAAGACGGCGTCTACACCGCCGGAAGCGTCGGCGTCGCGACCGTCACGGCAGCGTCCGGCGTCGCCTCCGGCACGGCGCAGGTGAGCGTCATCGCCTCGCCGGCGTCCATCGCCATCAAAAATGGCGCCGCGGACGTCACGGGCAAGACGATCTCCGTCGGCTACGGCAAGACGGTCGACCTCGCGGCCACGGCCATGTGGTCGGGCTTCGCGGTCTACTGCTCCGACCGCAGCTTCACCTGGACCGTCTCCGGCGACATCGGCACGATCGACGAAGACGGCAAGTTCACCGCCGGAGGCGGCGGCGCGACGAGCGGCACCATCACCGCCTCGTGCGGCGACGCAAAGGCGACCGTCTCCGTCACGCTCACGGACCTCGACCGCACGCCGCCGCTCATTTCCGTCCGCCTGACGGGCGGCACGCTGACCGCGCAGATCACCGATGACCTCAGCGGCATCGACGAGATCCTGCTCACGGCGGACGACAAGCCCATCTCCTACGACTGGGACGGCCAGACGCTCACGGCGGCGATCGCCGACGGCGTCACCATCGTCAAGCTCACCGCCTCCGACAAGCTCGGCAACCGCGCCGGCGCGAGCGTCGAGACCGGCTTCGAGGCCGACAACGTCTTTGCCGACCTCACGGACAACTGGTCGAGCAAGTACGTCAATTATCTCTACAACCGCGGCGTCCTCCAGGGCGCGGTGAACGACGACGGCCAGCTCATCTACAATCCCAGCGCGCCCATGACGCGCCAGGCGTTCATCACGTCGCTCATCCGCTACCTCGGCGTGGACACGAGCGAGTACGACACCGTCTCGCTCCCGTTCGCCGACCTCGGCTCCGTCTCCGGCTACGCCCTGCCGGCGCTCCGCGCGGCGTATGCCCTCGGCTACCTCAACGGCTCGAACGTGAACGGCCAGCTCTGCGCCAAGCCGCGCGACACCATCACCCGCCAGGAGGCCATGGCCATCCTCGGCCGCTCCCAGAAGCCCGGCTACGCCGAGGACCCCCTCACCTCGTTCTCCGACGCCGCCTCCGTCAGCGCCTACGCCCGCAGCTACATCGCCCAGATGGTCACCCGCGGCGTCATCTCCGGCTCCGGCGGGAAGCTGAACCCCCGCGGCACCGTCACCAGAGCCCAGGTCGCGAAGATGCTGTATTATTTGACTTGATGGTCTGTGAAAGCCCCCGGCGCATCCGCGCCGGGGGCTTTTGTTGTTCGCGCCGCATTGTTTGGGACACGGCGAAATAGAGGCACGCGCCAAAGCCTCCCCTGAAAGGGGAGGTGTCACGGCCGGTACGGCCGTGACGGAGAGGTTTTTGCGGTATCGAATTTACGGAAGCGCTCTGCAAAACGATGGCATTCGAACCTCTCAGTCGGCTCCGCCGACAGCTCCCCTTTCAGGGGAGCCAGCCGGAAAGCGCATTCCGCAACGGGCGCGATGCAGACGCGATGCCGCAGTCGTAGGGGCGGATATCATCCGCCCGGCGAATTCCCGCCGCGGTCCGTATTCCGGCCGTAGGGCGGGATGACCCCATCCCGCCGCCTACAAGGCCGATTGCGGCGTGCGGTAAAATAGAATGTCATTCAGAGGGCGCAAAGCGCCCGTGGAATCTTTCCGATTACGGTGCACCAATTGCGTGCCAGCGAAAACAAAAACACGTGTCACCCTGAGCTTGTCAAAGGGTCTTGCCGATTACGGTAGTCTTCCGTTTTATCCCAGCGCTGGAAATAGACGTGACCATACCGCAATCGGCAAGATTCCACGCCGCTTCGCGGCTCTGAATGACATTCTTTTTACGCGCTGGTTCGCAACCGGCTTACCGCAATCGGCAAGACCCTTCGACTCCGCTTCGCTTCGCTCAGGGTGACAGGTCTTATTAGGCGCCAGCATGCAATCGGCCCGCCGGGCGACCGCGAGGGTCGCCCCTACAATGGTGCGCCGCCGACGCAAAAAAGGAGAGGCCTCCCGGCCTCTCCCCTTTTTTGATCTGAAACCCTGCTCAGAACTCGAGCTTGTCGGTGTAATCGCTCGCGTTGTCCGCGGTGATGTGCGGGACGTTCGTGTAGTGGAAGTACTCGACCGTGTTGCCGGCGGCGAGGTCGTCGATGACGTTGAAGACCTCATCGACGGTGTCCTTCGTGGAGTAGAACGCGGTCAGCGTCAGCGTGCCGTCCTCGATGGCCTGGACGGCGTCCTTCTGGCCGGTGATGGAGTAGACCTCGACGTCGCCCATGTTGGCCGCCTGGAGCGCGTTCACGCCGCCGAGCGTCAGGTCGTCGTCAAAGCCCATGAGGACGTCGATGTCATCGCCGTAGGTGGAGATGAACTTCTCCATGATCGTCTGGGCGTCGGCACGGGACGAGAACGCCCACTCGAGGCCGAGGATCTCGTAGTTCGAGTTCTCCTTGATATAGGTGTCAAAGCCGTCGACGCGCTGGATGTAGTCCGACTGGACCGGGACGCCGCCGATCTCGACGATCTTCAGGCCGGCATCGGCGCCGTGCTTGTCGACGATGGCCTTGGCGATGTCGGCCGCCATCTGGACGTTGTCCGGGCCGCAGTAGGCCTTGACGTTCTCGCGGCCGCCCTCGGCCACGTCGGTGTGGAGCGTGATGCACGGGATGTCGGCGTCGGCAATGGCCTTCGTCCAGTCAACGGCCAGCTCCGGGTCGGCCGGGAAGAGGACGAAATAGTCCGGGTCGAGCTGGATGAGCTGCTCGATCTGCTCGCCCTGAAGGGCGGCATCGCCCTCGGCGGCCAGCGGCTTGAACTCCCAGCCGCGGTCCTTGCACGTCTGCTCGAGGTTCGAGTAGAGGTACTGCGGCAGAAGCGCGATGTTGTAGGCGATGGCGGAGTAGGCGATGGTCACGGTGCCGTCTCCGTTGCGGTCGGCCGCGAGCGAATCATCGCCGGAGCCGGAGTCCTTGCTGCCGTCCTTCCCACAGGCAGCCAGGGCGAATACCAGCGCAAGCGCCAGCAGCAGGGCAAGAAGTCTTTTCGCGTTTTTCACTTGAGATCTCCCTTTCAATTACGTTTTTTATGCAGCCGCGAACGCGGCAGTCATACAGATTTTTTACGCTTTCGCGTCCTCGCCGCTCGTGGCGCGGTCGATGATGAGGACGACGATGAGCAGCAGGCCGGACACGAAGTCGACCCACGCGGCCGGGATGAGCAGCAGGTTCATGGCCGTCGAGATCATGCGCATGATGAGCACGCCGATGAGCACGTTGAGCATCGTGCCCTTGCCGCCGGCCATTTTGATTCCGCCGATGACGCAGGCCGAGATGGCGAACACGTCGCGCCCTTCGCCGAGCGTATAGATGGCCGCGCCCTGGTTCGACGCGAGGAACACGCCCGCCAGGCCGCACAAAAAGCCGCAGAGCACGTAGGCAAAGAACGCCGTGCGGTCCGTGTTGATGCCCGCGAGCTTGCCGGCCTCGGCGTTGTCGCCCGCGATGTACAGGTGGTTGCCGAAGGCCGTCTTGCGCATGACAAACGCGAGCACGATGAGGATGAGCACGAAGATGATGACCGTGAGCGCGAGGAACTTGCTCCCGCCGAACTGCAGCCGCGCGATGTTGTTGCGCAGCGCGTTTCTCAGGTCGTCGGCCGGGTAGATGGAGCCGTCCTTCGTGAAGTAGTACACGATGCCCTTATAGATATAGTTCGTCGCGATCGTCGCGATGAGCGGGCTGATGCCGAGCTTCGTGACGACAAAGCCGTTGATGGCGCCCATGACGAGGCCCGCGGCCAGCGCGGCGATGACGCCGACGAGCACGCTGCCCGTCGCGTTGATGACGAGCACGACGAGCACGGCGCTCGTCGCGGCCTGGAAGCCGACGGACAGGTCGATGTTGCCTGTAATCATGACGAGCGCGAGGCCGATGGCGATGCAGCCGTACAGGCTCGACTCGAACACGATCGTCGAGAAATTGCGGGTGAAGCGGCTGATGAAGAACGAGCCGATGATGAGCAGGACGACCAGGATGACGGCGGAGTTATAATTGAGCAGCGTGCGCTTGATGCCGCCGGGCGCGGTCAGTCTTTCTTTCTTTTCCACAGCCGGACCCCCCTTTCGCTGAAGACGTCAATGGCGAGGGCGACGATGAGGATGACGCCCATGATGATCCACTGCATGTACTGGCTCAGGCGCAGGAACGTAAAGCCCGAGGACATGAAGCCGATGAACAGAAAGCCCACGACCGTGCCCCAGACGCTGCCCTTGCCGCCGAGGATGCTCGTGCCGCCGAGGACGACGGCGAGGATGACGTCCATCTCCTTGCTCGCGCCGATCTGCGGGTTGGCCGAGACGGAGCGCGCGACGAGCGTGATGGCCGCGATGGCGCAGCACAGGCCGTTCAAGACGTACGTGATGGCGACGTCGCGGCGGCTGTGGATGCCGGAAAAGCGCGCGGCGACGGGGTTCGCGCCGATCGTATAGAGCCGCTGGCCGAACACCGTCCGCGAGAGCACGAACGCGAAGATGACCACCACGACGAGCAGGATAATGACCGGCACCGGGACGACGCCGAAGATGCTGCCCGAGCCGATGGCGTCAAAGAGCTTCGAGTCGGCGCGGATCGTCTGGCCGGAGGCCAGGATGAGCGTCAGCGCGCCGTAAACAGAGCCCGTGCCGAGCGTCGTGATGAACGCGTTGAGCTTCAGGCCGCTGACGAGCAGGCCGTTGATGATGCCGCAGCCGAGGCCGATGGCCAGCGTGATGAAGATGGCCGAGTCGCCCATGCGGCGGGAAAACTGCGCGCACATGACGCTCATGAGCGTCAGCTGGCTGCCGACGGACAGGTCGATGTTGCCCGTGATCATGACGAGCGTCATGCCGCAGGCGATGATGCCGATGTACGTCTGCTGGCGGAATACGTTGATGATGTTCGTCCACGTCAGGAAGTTGCCGCCCGTGATCTGCGGGGCTAAGATCGAGACGAGGATGATAAACGCGATGAGCGCGAGAAACACGCCCGCGCCGGGCTTGGAGATGTACGCCTGCCAGAGCCCTGCCGCGCCGCGCTTTTTGTTCAGGTCATTTTTCATGGCCGTCGCCTCCCTCCTGCGTCTTGCCGAGCGCCGCGGCCAGGACCTTTTCGCTGTCGAGCCCCTTGACGGGGAACTCCGCCGTCAGGCGGCCTTCGCACACGGTGATGACGCGGTCGCAGATGCCCATGATCTCCTCGATCTCGCTCGAGACGACGATGATGGCCATGCCCGTCTGCGCCAGCTGGCTTAAAAGGCCGTAGATCTCGGACTTCGAGCCGACGTCGATGCCGCGCGTCGGCTCGTCGACGATGAGGACCTTCGGGCCCATCATGAGCCACTTGGCCACGACGACCTTCTGCTGGTTGCCGCCGGACAGGTTGCCGGCGAGCTGCGATGTCGACGGGGTCTTGATGGAGATGGACTTCACATATTCGTCCGCCGCCTTTTTCTGCGCCGCGCGGTCGATGACACCGCCGTGGGCGAGCTTGGGCAGGTGGACGATCGTCATGTTCTGCAGAATGGACAGCCGCAGCGCGAGGCCCTCGCTCTTGCGGTCCTCCGTGCAGAAGCCGATGCCGGCGTCGATGGCCGCGGCCGGGTCGCCGCCGTGGAGCTTCTGCCCATTGACGCTGACCGAGCCGGAGTTGTAGCGATCCGCGCCGAAGATGGCGCGCATGATCTCGCTGCGGCCCGCGCCGACGAGGCCGAAGAAGCCCAAAATCTCGCCCGCGCGCGCCTGGAACGTCACGTCCTCAAACACGCCGCGGCGCGTGAGGCCCTGCACGTCCAGAACGGGCGCGCCGATCTCGGCCGGGACCTTCTGGTAGAGGTTTTCGAGGCTGCGGCCGATCATGTGGGCGATGAGCTCGTCCTGCGTCGTGGCCGTTTTGTCCATGGTGACGATGTTCTGGCCGTCGCGGATGACCGTGATGCGGTCGGACAGTTCCATGACCTCGTCTAGCTTGTGGGAGATGTACACGACGGCGATGTTTTTCGCCGTCAGCATGCGGATGATGGTGAACAGCGTGGCCGTCTCGGCCTCGCTCAGCGACGACGTCGGCTCGTCCATGATGATGATGCGGGCGTTGCGCGTGAGCGCGCGGCCGATCTCGATCATCTGCTGCTGGCCGACGGACAGGCTGCCGGCCGGCGTCTTGGGCGAGATGTTCATGCCGAGCTGGTCAAGGATCTTCCTGGCCTCGGCATAGAGCTTCTTGTCGTCGATGAGCAGCCCGCGCATCGGCAGATTGCCGATGAACAGGTTGCGCGCCACGTCGAGCTGCGGCGCGATGGAAAGCTCCTGATACACGCACGAAACGCCGGCAGCGATGGCCTCCTGCGTCGACCGGAAGTGGACTTCCGCTTCGTCGATGTAGTAGTGCCCGCCGTCGGCCGCGTGTGCGCCCGTCATGACCTTGATGAGCGTCGATTTGCCTGCGCCGTTTTCACCGCACAGCGCGTGCACCTCGCCCTCCCGCACATCAAAGCTGACGCCGTCGAGCGCGCGCACGCCGGGGAACACCTTGACGATGCCGTCAAGGCGCGCGATGGTCTTTGTACCGCTCAAAAGCGACCCCTCCTACGCGGCCGAATGCCCTTCCCGCACGCGGCCGCCGAAATACGGTCAAAGTATACAGCAAACGGGCAATTTTTTCAATAGTTTTAAGGTATTTTTACGAAATTGGAATCAATTTGTACGGGATTCGAACAAAAATCGTGTATTTCAATAAACAAAACGCCCTGCAGCGGACGTTTGTCCGTCGCAGGGCGACTGTTTTGTGCATTGATTCCTACTTCGTTCCGGTCGACCCGAAGCCGCCCGCGCCGCGCGCGGTGTCGGTCAGATCATCGGCCTGTTCATAATCCACGGCGAGAAACGGCGTGACGACGAGCTGCGCGACGCGCTCGCCGTGCTCGATGGTCTGCGGCTCGGCGCCGTGGTTGTGCAGGGCGACCATGACCTCGCCGCGGTAGTCCGCGTCGATGACGCCGACTTTGTTCGCCGGCGCGAGGCTGCGCTTTAATGCAAGGCCCGAGCGCGCGTACACAAGACCGGCGTAGCCGACGGGGATCTCGAGCGCGAGCCCCGTGTGGATGAGCGCGGTCTGCCCCGGCGCGATCGTGAGCGGCGCGTCAAGGCACGCGCGCAGGTCCGCGCCCGCGGCAAATTCCGAGCCGAGCGAGGGCAGCTCGGCGCGCGCGTCGAGCTTTTTCACGCGGATGACGGGCTTCATATGTGCATCACTCCGTTCCACAAAACGGCCTGCCCCGCCGCGAGCGAGCGCGGGACGTCCAAAATACGCTGGTTCGACGAGCCGCGAAAGCGCAGCCCCATGTCCTTGAGCTCCTCGACGAACGCGCCGTCGACCAGGACATCGATCGTGCCGAGCAGCGCCTCCGTCACGTCCCACGGGCCGCATTTTTTCGCGAGCAGATCGTCGTCGAACCGGTTGCCGGTGAACGCCCAGATCTCCTTCTGCGGAAAGCGCGCCTTGACCTGCCGCGTCAGCTCGAGGACAGAGGGCTGGTTCTCCGGCTCAAACGGCTCGCCGCCGAGGACGGTCAGGCCGCGGATGTAGTCCGGCTCGAGCAGACGCAGGATCTCGTCGATCGTCTCCTGCGTGAATTCCTGGCCGTAGGTAAAGCTCCACGTCTCGGGATTGAAGCAGTTCTTGCAGTGCCGGCGGCAGCCGGACACAAACAGACTCACGCGCACCCCCGGCCCGTTGGCAATGTCGCGCAGCTTGATGAGAGCATAGTTCATGTGGAATTCTCCTTACGTTGTGTGGATGAGAACGCCGTGCGCGCCCCGTAATGCCTCCCCTGAAAGGGGAGGTGGCACGGCCGGTACGGCCGTGACGGAGAGGTTTTGCGCGGCTGCGAATTTCGGGTGCGCTCTCCAAGACGACGGCTTTTGAACCTCTCAGTCGGCTCCGCCGACAGCTCCCCTTGCAGGGGAGCCATCCGGAAGGCGCTTACCGCAATCGGCGCACAGCAGACGCGGCGGCGCAGTCTCGTAGGGGCGGATATCATCCGCCCGCAAGGCCGATTGCATACCCCTTACAGATGCAGCACTCTCGCCTTGATCTCCTTTGTCTTGCCGACGTTCCAGAAATTCTCGCCGAGGTAGCCGCACGTGCGGCGGGTGACGTTCATTTTGTGCTGGTCCTTGTTGCCGCACTGCGGGCATTCCCACTCGTAGTTGTCGTTGATGATGATCTCGCCGTCGAAGCCGCAGACGTGACAGTAGTCGGACTTCGTGTTGAACTCCGCGTACTGGATGTTGTCGTAGATGAACCGGACGACGTCCTCGAGGGCCTCGAGGTTGCCGCGCATGTTCGGGATCTCGACGTAGCTGATGCAGCCGCCGGTCGACTTCGACTGGAACTGGTTCTCGAAAATGAACTTCGAGAACGCGTCGATGGGCTCGCGGACGTCGACGTGGTAGCTGTTCGTGTAGTAGCCCTTGTCCGTGACGTCCGGGATGGAGCCGTAGCGCTCTTTGTCGATGCGCGCGAAGCGGTAGCACAGCGACTCGGCCGGGGTGCCGTAGAGGGCGAAGCCGATGTTCGTCTCCTTCTTCCAGCGCTGGACGGTCGCCTGTAAATAATCCATGAGCTTGAGCGCGAACTTCTCGCCCTCCGGCTCGGTCTGGCTCTGGCCGGTCATGAGCTTCGTGACCTCGTAGAAGCCGATGTAGCCGAGCGAGATGGACGAATACCCGCCGTAGAGGAACTTCTCGATGGACTCGCCCTTGCCGAGGCGGGCGATGGCGCCGTACTGCCAGTGGACGGGGCTGACGTCGCTCTTGACGCTCTTGAGCGCGTTGTGGCGGCACATGAGCGCCTCAAAGCACAGCTCGAGCCGCTCATCGAGCTCCTTCCAGAACACGTCCATGTCGCCGTGGGCGACGATGCCGATCTGCGGCAGGTTGATGGACACGACGCCCTGGTTGAAGCGGCCCTCGAACTTGTAGTTGCCGTTTTCGTCCTTCCACGGCGCGAGGAAGCTGCGGCAGCCCATGGGCGAAAAGACGTTGCCCTCGTAATTTTCGCGCATTTTCTTCGCGGAGATATAGTCCGGATACATGCGCTTGGCCGAGCAGCGGACGGCAAGGCGCGTCAGGTAGTCATATTTTCCGCCCTTGAGGCAGTTGTGCTCGTCGAGCACGTACACGAGCTTCGGGAACGCGGGCGTGACGTAGACGCCGACCTCGTTCTTGATGCCCTGGATGCGCTGATTGAGGATCTCCTCGATGATCATCGCGTTCTCGTTGATGTACGGGTCGTCCTCCTGCAGATTGAGGAAGAGCGTGACGAACGGGCTCTGGCCGTTCGTGGTCATGAGGGTGTTGATCTGGTACTGGATGGTCTGCACGCCGCTCTTCAGCTCGTCATGCAGGCGGTCCATCGTCAGCCGCTCGACCATCTCGGGATCGGCGCCCTCGCCGCAGTCGGATGCGATCTGCTTTTTGAACTTGTTGTAGCTCTTGCGCAGATATTTGCCCAGGTGGCGGATGTCGACGGACTGGCCGCCGTACTGGTTCGAGGCGACGCAGGCGATGATCTGCGTCATGACGGTGCAGGCGACCTGGAAGCTCTTCGGGCTCTCGATCATCTTGCCGTTCATGACCGTGCCGTTGTCGAGCATGTCGCCGATGTTGATGAGGCAGCAGTTGAAGATCGGCTGCACGAAATAGTCCGCGTCGTGGAAGTGCAGCACGCCGTCGTCGTGCGCCTTGGAGATCTTGTCCGGCAGCAGGATGCGGCGCGTTAAGTCGCGCGAGACCTCGCCGGCGATGTAGTCGCGCTGCGTGGCGGCGATCATGGTGTTCTTGTTGGAGTTTTCCTCGGCCAGCTCCTTGTTCGTGTTCTGCAGAAGGCTCAGGATGGACTCATCCGTCGTGTTCTGCTTGCGCACAAGGGCGCGCGTGTAGCGGTAAATGACATAATTTTTGGCCAGCAGATATTTGCCGGCCTGCATCAGCTTTTCCTCGACCATGTCCTGGATGTCCTCGACGAGCAGCCGGTTCCGGTGCTTCGTCTCAATGCTGTGGACGATCTTTTCGATCTCCTCGTCGCTGATGCGCTCTTCGGCGTCGACCGCCTGGTTGGCCTTGCCGATGGCAATGGCGATCTTGGCACGGTCGAATTCCACGATGGTCCCGTCGCGTTTGACAACCTGCATCCCTGTTTCTCCTCCTATGTATCCGCGGGCCGCGCCCGCGCTGTCGTGTTGTGAACTGCAAGGCATATTATAGCAGTCTGTCCGGGGAAATCAATATCTATTTTCCAGATTTCAAGTAAAACACAATATCTTGTGGTTAATGCTGATTTTGCGGATGGAAAACCAGCACAAACGACGAATTTCGCGCCATAATCTTCGCGTTTTGATCCTTATGTCAACCGAAACCGGGCATTTTGGCGAAAATAAGCCCCGCGTCCGCCGAAGCGGGCGCGGGGCTACCACAACATATTGTGTTTTGGATGGGTTCAGGCCGGGCGTATCACAAGATACGGTTCAGGAACGAACGGCACTTCTCGTTCTTGGGGTTGGAGAAGACCTCCTGCGGCGTGCCCTCCTCGAGGACCTGCGCGTCGGCCATGAACACGACGCGGTCGGCGACCTCGCGGGCGAAGCCCATCTCGTGCGTGACGCACAGCATGGTCATGCCGTCCTCGGCCAGCTGCTTCATAACGGCGAGGACCTCGCCGACGAGCTCCGGGTCGAGCGCGCTCGTCGGCTCGTCGAAGAGCATGATCTCCGGGTCCATGGCCAGCGCGCGGGCGATGGCGACGCGCTGCTGCTGGCCGCCGGACAGCTGCGCCGGGTAGGCGTCCTTGCGGTCGGCAAGCCCCACGCGCTCAAGCAGCTGCTCGGCGCGGGCGATGGCCTCGTCGCGGCTTTTCTTGTGGACGCGCATGGGCGCCAAAATAATATTCTCCAGCACGGTCTTGTGCGGGAAGAGGTTGAAGTGCTGGAACACCATGCCCATTTTGCTGCGCACGGCGTTGATGTCGACCTTCGGGTCGGTGATGACCTCGCCGTCGACGGTGATGACGCCGCTCGTCGGCTCCTCGAGCAGGTTCAGGCAGCGCAGGAACGTCGACTTGCCCGAGCCGCTCGGCCCGATGATGACCATTTTCTCGCCGGGATAGATGTGCTGGGAGATGTTGTCGAGCACCAGGTGGTCGCCGTAGGATTTCGACAGGTTCTTAACGTCGATCACTTTGACGCAGCCTCCTTTCCAGCTTGCCGAGCAGCCAGGTGAAGATCATAACGAGCACGAGATACACGATCGCCGTGCCGAGCAGCGGGAACATCTGCTCATACGTGCGGTTCATAACGCCCTGCGCGGCGTACAGAAGCTCCTTGCCGCCGATGACGGTGATGAGCGACGTGTCCTTGAGCAGGATGATGAACTCGTTGCCGAGCGCGGGCAGCACGGCCTTGAACGCCTGCGGCACGATGATAAAGCGCATGGTGTCCAGGTACCCGAGGCCGAGGCTGCGGCCGGCCTCCATCTGGCCGCCGTCGAGCGCCATAAGGCCGCCGCGGATGATCTCGGAAACATACGCGCCGGAGTTGATGCCGAGCGTGAGCGCGCCGACCATCGTGAAGTTGCGGCTGCTCTTAAAGACGATGAGGCCCATGATGAGCAGCTGCACCATCATCGGCGTGCCGCGGATGATGGTCACGTAGATCTTCGTGATGACGTTGAACAGTCCGAGCACGAAGTTGTGGTGGCCGGGGCGCTGCTGGTCGTGCGCCGTGCGGATCATGGCGACGATCACGCCGAGGACGATGCCCAGCGCCAGCGCCATCGCGGTGACGAGCAGCGTCGTGCCGACGCCCTCGATGTACTGCTTCCAGCGGTCGGCCTCGATGAAGGCCTGATAGAATTTCACATAGAAGCTCTGAAAGAAGCTCAGGTCGCCGCCCGCGATCATCAGCTGCTTCCACTGGGTATACAGGTCCATGCGCGTGTCCCCTCTCTTTTGCTACGGCGAAAAGGGCGGCTGACGGCCGCCCTTTTTTTACGCCTGTGTAGTGACCGGGAAATTACTCCGCGGAAATGTACTTGGAAACGATGGAGTCGATCGTGCCGTCGGCCTTGAGCTCGGCGAGCGCGCCGTTGATGGCGTCGAGCAGCGCGGTGTTGCCCTTGCCGATGCCGATGGCGTAGTCCTCGGTGACGTACTCGGTGTCGAGGATGGTGAGGCCGGCGTTGTTCGCGACGAACTCGTTGGCCGGAGCGGAGTCGATGACGACGCAGTCGACCTGGCCGTTGAGCAGGGCCTGGACAGCCGTGATGCCGTTGTCATAGGCGATGACATGGTCGTCGCCGTAGTCGTCGGAGCAGTAGATGTAGCCGGTCGTGCCGCGCTGGGTGCCGATCATCTGGTCGCCGAGGTTGTCGATGGTGACATCGGAGCCCTCCTTGACGATGACGACCTGCACGCCGGTGGAGTACGTGTCGGAGAAGTCCATAACGGCCTTGCGGTCTTCGGTGACGGTGACGCCGGCCATGACCATGTCGCTCTTGCCGTTCTGGGCGGCGAGCAGCGCCGCGTCAAAGTCCATGTCGTCGACCTGGAGCTCGAGGCCGAGCTTCTCGGCGATGGCGCCGGCGATCTCAACGTCGATGCCCTCGAAGCCGCCGTCGTCCGTCGTCATCTCATACGGCGGGAACGCGGCGTTCGTGCTCATGGTGAGCTTGCCGGGGTTGACGGTCGTGAGATCGGCGTCGCCGCCCTCGGCGGGCGCGGCCGTGTCGTCGCCCGTGGCGGGCGCGTCGGCGTCCGGGGTGTCGGTGGTGGTGTCAGCCGTATCGGTCGTGTCGGCCGAACCGGTGTTAGTGGTCTTATCCTCGTCCTTGGACGAAGAGCAGGCGCACAGCGCAAAAACCAGCGCCAGCGCCAGCAGCAGTGCGAGAACCTTTTTCATTGTAAATGCCTCCAAAAAATGCAGTGGCCGCAGTGCGGCCCCGTTTCATAACTGATAAAGTAGCACCCTGCCCCGGCTTTGTCAACGTCCATGCGGCACTTTCGGATATTTCCTATAATCCGGTGAAAAAACGGGTGGGTTTCTTGGCGACTTTGTCATAAATATTCATTTTCGTTCTGCATAAATGAATATTGCCATCCAGGAATCCGCCCTTGGAAAACCCGGCGGGATTTGCTATACTATATAAATATCGCAATTTTTTGTCGGAGGTGCTCACATGGACGGCTTTCTGCCCATCTGCCGAGCGGATATGGAAGAGCGCAGCTGGGACCAGTGCGACTTTGTCTATCTGACCGGCGACGCGTATGTGGATCACCCGTCGTTCGGCCACGCCATCATCTCGCGCGTGCTCGAATCGGCGGGCTACAAGGTCGGCATCCTGCCGCAGCCGGACTGGAAGGACCCCGCGTCCGTGACGGCGCTCGGCCGCCCGCGGCTCGGCTTTCTGGTCATGGGCGGCAACATGGACTCGATGGTCAACCACTATTCCGTCTCGAAAAAGCGCCGCAAGATGGACGCCTACACGCCCGGCGGCGTCATGGGCAAGCGGCCGGACTACTGCTCCATCGTCTACTGCAACCTCATCCGCCGCACGTACCGCGACGTGCCCATCATCGTCGGCGGCATCGAGGCCAGCCTGCGCCGGCTTGCGCACTATGACTACTGGTCGGACAAGCTGCGCCGGTCGCTCCTGCTCGACGCGCAGGCCGACCTTCTCATCTACGGCATGGGCGAGCGCGCCATCGTCGAGGTGGCGGACGCGCTCAATTCCGGCCTCGACGTCCGCGACATCACGTTCATCGACGGCACGGTCTACCGCACGCGCGAGCCGGACGACGCGGCCGACTCCATCGTCCTGCCGTCGTATCAGGATCTTCAGAGCGACCGCATCAACTACGCCCGCAGCTTCTACACGCAGTACTGCAACACCGATCCCTTCACGGCCAAGCGGCTCATCGAGCCGTACGGTGAGCGCGAGTTCGTCGTCCAGAACCCGCCGCAGAAGCCGCTTTCGCAGCAGGAGATGGACCGCGTGTACGCCCTGCCGTATATGCGCACGTACCACCCGAGCTACGAGGCCCTCGGCGGCGTGCCGGCCATTTCGGAGATCAAGTTCTCGCTCATCTCCAACCGCGGCTGCTTCGGCGGATGCAGCTTCTGCGCGCTGACGTTCCACCAGGGGCGCATCGTGCAGACGCGCTCGCACGCGTCCATCCTCGCCGAGGCGCGCCAGATGGTCTGGGACCCGGATTTCAAGGGCTATATCCACGACGTCGGCGGCCCGACGGCCAACTTCCGCCACCCCGCGTGCGAAAAGCAGCTGACGAAGGGCGTGTGCATGAACCGCCAGTGCCTGTTCCCCACGCCGTGCAAGAACATGACGGTCGACCACACGGACTATCTCGCGCTGCTGCGCGAGCTGCGCCATCTGCCGAATGTGAAAAAGGTGTTCGTGCGCAGCGGCATCCGCTTTGACTACCTGCTCGCCGACCCGGACGACACGTTTTTCCGCGAGCTTGTCGAGTACCACGTCTCCGGCCAGCTCAAGGTCGCGCCCGAGCACATCGCCGACCCCGTCCTCGCCATGATGGGCAAGCCGAAAAACGCCGTGTTCGAGCGGTTCGTGCGAAAATACGAGAAGATCAACGAGGAATGCGGCAAAAAGCAGTTCCTCGTGCCGTATCTCATGTCCTCGCACCCCGGCTCGACGCTCAAGGAGGCCATCGCGCTGGCCGAATACCTGCGCGACACGGGCCACAGCCCCGAGCAGGTGCAGGATTTCTACCCGACGCCGAGCACGATCTCGACCGTCATGTACTACACCGGCGTCGACCCGCGCACCATGAAGCCCGTCTACGTGCCCACGAATCCGCACGAGAAGGCCATGCAGCGCGCGCTCATCCAGTACCGCAACCCGAAAAACTACGACCTCGTCCACGAGGCGCTCGTCAAGGCCGGGCGGACGGACCTCATCGGCTTCGACAAAAAATGCCTCATCCGCCCGAGAAACGCCCGCCCCGGCACGCGCCCGCCCGCCAAAGGCGGCAAGCCCGCCGCCAAATCCGGCAAACCGGCCGCAAAAAACGGCAGACCCGCCGGAAAACCGGCCGCAAAGGCCGCGCCGCAGCCCGCGGCGCGATCGAAGCCGAAAACGCGCGGCGAGGGCTGGGCCAAGCCGAAGCCGAAGCCCGGCAAAAAGCGCTGATTTTATTCTGGAGAGGGAAGCATGGAAGTCAAAACCGATCTCAAAAAAGCCGTCCGGCTGTTCACGCTCGTCATCGTCTTAACGAGCGCGGCCGGCGCGCTGTCAAGCTCCATCTATTCGAGCTATTTCAAGGAAGTCTACCACATCACGAGCGTCCAGCGCGGCTTTCTCGAGCTGCCGCGCGAGCTGCCGGGCGTACTCTGCATGGTCGTCGTGTCGGCGCTCACGGCGTTTTTCTCCGACGTGACCATCGGCTTTTTCGCGCAGGTGCTCTGCTGCATCGGCCTGATCGTCATGGGCGCGCTCTCGCCGGGCTACGGGACGATGATGATCTTCCTGTTCATCCACTCGCTCGGCTCGCACCTGTTTATGCCCATCAACGACGCCATCTCGCTCTCGCTCGGCCGCGAGGGGCAGACGGGCACCGTCGCCGGGAAGATCAAAAGCCACGGCACCATGGCCGCCATGGTCACGAGCGCGCTCGTGCTCATCGGCTTCCGCACGAAGATCTTCAGCTTCCAGACGCCCGTCATCGTGCCGTTCGTCCTCGCGTCCGGGCTGTTCGTCGTCGCGGCCGCGGCCATGGCGCGCCTTAGAAAATGCGGCCTGCCGCAGCCGCCGCGCGCCAAGCAGCGGTTCATCATCCGCAGGCAGTACGCGCCGTATTACCTCGTGACGCTCGCCTTCGGCTGCCAGAAGCGCATCCGGCTCGTGTACGGCCCGTGGCTCATCGTCGAGCTGCTCGGCCGCGGCGCGGACGCGCTGTCGCTGCTGGCCATCGCGAGCGGCCTTGCCGCGTCGCTGTTCGTCCCGCGGCTGGGCAAAATGCTCGACCGGCGCGGCGTGAAGAAAACGCTGATCTTTGAGGGCATCTACATCGCGTCCGCGTTCTGCGCGCTCGGCGTCATGGCCTGGGCCTTCGCCTCCGGCCGCATCGCGGGCAGCGGCGCGTGGCTCATCGTGACGTACATGATTTATATCGCCGCCGACCTCATGCAGCAGTTCAACATGGCGCACTCGTTTTTGATGCGCAAGATCGCCGTCGACCCGTCCGAGGTCACGCAGTGCCTGTCCGTCGGGCTGTCGTTCGACCACGTCCTCGCCGTCGCCGCGTCGTACCTCTTCGGCCTCGTCTGGGCCGCCTGGGGCCCGCAGTGGGTGTTCTTCCTCGCCGCCGCATGCTCCGCGATCCTGTTCGCCGCCGCGTTCCTCCTGCGGAAGGAACCGGTGAAATGAGAATATGAGACCACCCCCGGCCGATTCGGCCGGGGGTGGTTTTTTGCGCCGCCGGACTGCGGCATCGCGTCTGCTGCGCGCCCATTGCGGCACGCGCCTTCCAAAAGGCCCCCTTGTGTAAAGGGGGCTGTCGGCGGAGCCGACTGGGGGATTGTAGGGTCGGATTTTGCGAAAGGGCCGGATCTATGGAGCCGGCCTGTAGGGGCGACCCTTGCGGTCGCCCAGCGACTCGATGCCAGACGCGGGAACGGGCGACCGCAAGGGTCGCCCCTACAGGATCGTGCGTCTAAACCGGCGCATTCCTGACCCTCAAGCCTACAATCCCTCCGTCACGGCCTTGCGGCCGCGACACCTCCCGCGTCGTCGCAAGCTCCATATCGCGCGCCCTGCCGCCGGCGGCAGGG
>CAVFYN010000117.1:1563-2154 GCA_963626425.1 Bacteroidaceae bacterium | reverse complement strand
GGAGGGGTTGGCGGGACGATGTATCGAATTTCCGATGGCGCACTACCGCGCCCTTAACCTCCAACCCCTCAGTCGGCTACGCCGACAGCTCCCCTTACACAGGGGAGCCTTGGCGCGTGCCGTAATCGGCGCATTGGTCTGTTTGGGCGCTGGATCGCAATCAGCCTTGCGGGCGGATGCTATCCGCCCCTACAGGATGCGGCGCATTATCGCAAACGCGGCAAAGCAGAACGCCGCGGTCCTTCAAATCACCGCATCCGCATGTCTCGTCACGTGGCAGCTCACGTTCACCACGCAGGGCAGTCCCGCGATGTGCGTCGCGGTCGGGCGGATGTGGACGGCGAGGGCGGTGACGGTGCCGCCCATGCCCTGGGGGCCGATGCCGAGGGAATTGACTTTTTTCAGGGCGTTTCGCTCCATCTCGTCATAGAGCGGGTCGGGATTTTTCGTGCCGGGGTCGCGCAGGAGGGCGCGCTTGGCCTCGAGGGCGCACTGCTCGATCGTCCCGCCGAGGCCGACGCCGAGGACCATGGGCGGGCACGGGTTCGAGCCGGCTTTGTCCGCCACGGACGCGATGAAATCCTCGATGTC
>CAVFYN010000117.1:0-1553 GCA_963626425.1 Bacteroidaceae bacterium | reverse complement strand
GCCCACGATCACCGGCGGGCAGGGATTGGAACCGGCGGTGGATACGCTGGAGACGATCCAGTCCTCAATATCCTGCCAGCTGGCCGCAGGAGTGAACATCCGCATGGCGGACATATTCTCGCTGCCGAAGCCCTTGGGCGCGACGGTGATCTCGATTTTTTCGCCCGGCACGATCTCGACGTGGAGCACGGCGGGCGTGTTGTCGTTCGTGTTCACGCGGCGCAGCGGGTCGGACACGACGCTTTTGCGCAGGTACCCCTCCGTGTACCCCTTCGCGACGCCGGCATTCACGGCCGCCGTCAGGTCGCCGCCCGTCAGGTGGACGTCCTGGCCCAGGCGCAGGAACACGACGGCCATGCCCGTGTCCTGGCAGATGGGCAGGCGCTTTTCGCGCGCGAGGGTGTAATTGGCCTTCATGTCCTCAAAAATACCCTGCCCGACGGGGCTTTTTTCCTCGGCGGCGCACTGCTCGATGCGCGCGCACAGCGCCTCGGGAAGGACGCACGCGGCCTCGACGCACAGCCGCGCGACGGTCTCGGTGATGAGGGAAACGTCAACTTCGCGCATCAGAGCACCTTCTCCCCGTTTACAAATACCGCCGTCGTCTCGCTGGACAGCTCCAGCGGCGAGCCGGTCAGCACGACGATGTCCGCGTCGAGCCCGGCCTTGAGCGCGCCGACGCGGGAGCTCAGCCCTGCGATGCGCGCGGGGTTCCACGTGATGGCACGCAGCGCGGCCTCCTCGTCCATCCCGCTGCGCACGGCCAGCGCGGCGCACAGCGGCAGGTACTCAAGCGGCGTCTCCGGATGGTCCGTGCAGATGGCGACCTGCACGCCCGCGCGGTCAAGCTCGCCCGGCGCGGCGAACGACTTGTTGACAAGCTCCGGCTTGCAGCGGTCGCCGAAGTGCGGCCCCGTGACGACGCGCGCGCCCTCGGCCGCGAGCAGGTCGGCCACGAGGTGGCCCTCCGTGCCGTGGACGATGACGTAGTCGAGGTCAAATTCCTTCGCGATGCGGATGGCCGTGAAAATGTCATCGGCGCGGTGCGCGTGGAAATGCGCCTGGATCTCGCGCCGCAGCACGGGCAGGAGCGCTTCGCACTTCATGTCGAACGCGGGCTTGTCCGCGTCCGGATCGTGCGCGGCTTCATCGAGCTTTTCCATGTACTCGCGCGCCTTGAACAGCTGCTCGCGGATGACGGCGGCCGTGCCCATGCGCGTCATGGGCGTCTCGTCACGGTCTTTGTAGCAGCGCTTCGGATTTTCGCCGAGGGCGAACTTCATGGCCTCCGGCGCGCGGACGACCATATCGTCGACGCGGCGGCCGAACGTCTTGATGGCCGCGGCCTGCCCGCCGACGGGATTGGCCGAGCCCGGCAGCGTCACGACCGTCGTCACGCCGGCCGCGAGCGCCTCGGAAAAGCAGCGGTCGAGCGGGTTGATGCCGTCGATGGCACGGATCTGCGGCGTTGCCGCGTCCGTGATCTCGTTGACGTCGTCGCCCTCGAACCCGAGCGAGTCGCCGATGAGCCCGATGTGGCAGTGTGCGTCGAC
>CAVFYN010000116.1:0-3672 GCA_963626425.1 Bacteroidaceae bacterium | reverse complement strand
CCCCTTGACAACTGCGCCCATCTCTGTTATCCTTGCTGTACTAGCTCAGTTAGTACAGTTGATACGCTTGAAAGGGGGCATCGCCATGATCCCGATCAATCCGCGCTCGGGCGTGCCGATCTACGAGCAGGTGAAAAACGGCCTGCGGACGCTCATCGTCACGGGCGCCGTCGCGCCGGACGAGAAGCTGCCGTCCGTGCGAGAGCTGGCGGCGCAGCTTTCCATCAATCCGAACACGATCCAGCGGGCCTACCGCGAGATGGAGCAGGAGGGCTACCTCTACACCGCGGCCGGGCGCGGCGCGTTCTGCGCCGACTGGCAGCAGGCGGCGGCCGAGCGGCAGCGGCAGCTGCTCGGGCAGATGGAGGAGCTATGCTGCGAGCTCGAACGGCTCGGCATGACGCGCGGCGACATTCTCGCCGCATTGGAGAAGGAGGACAACCATGCTTGAACTGCAAGACGTCGTCAAGACGTTCGACGGCTTCGCCGCCCTGGACGGCGCGAGCCTGCACGCGGACGCGGGCGCGGTGTACGGTCTTGTCGGGCCGAACGGCGCGGGCAAGTCGACGCTCATCCGCACGTTGACGGGCGTCTACCGCCCCGATTCCGGCTCCGTCACGATCGACGGCCAGCGCGTGTGGGAAAACGCCGCGCTGAAAAGCCGCGTCGCGTCCATTCCGGACGACCTTTTCTACTTTCTCTCCGCCGGCACGCGGGACATGATGAAATTCTACCGCAGCCTCTATCCCCGCTTTGACATGGGCCGGTACGAGACGCTGCGCGGCGTGTTTTCCACGATCGACGAGCGTCTGCCGCTGCGCCGCCTGTCCAAGGGCATGCAGAAGCAGGCCGCGTTCTGGCTGGCGCTGTGCTGCAAGCCGGACGTGCTCGTGCTCGACGAGCCGGTCGACGGGCTCGACCCCGTCATGCGCCGCCAGGTCTGGTCGCTGCTGCTCGGCGACGTGGCCGAATACGGCACGACGGTGCTCGTCTCGAGCCACAACCTGCGCGAGCTCGAGGACGTGTGCGACCACGTCGGCGTCATGCACCGCGGAAAAGTCATCCTGCAGCGCAGCCTGACGGAGCTTCAGGGCGGCATCACGAAGCTCCAGCTCGTCTTTGACGGCAACACGCCGCCCTGGCCGCAGGATCTGACCATCCTGCACGAGCAGTCCGCCGGGCGGCTGCGCACGCTCATCGTCCGCGGCGATCCGGACGCGGTCACGGCGCGCTTTGCGCCGCTGGGCCCCGTGTACATGGAGGCGCTGCCGCTGACGCTCGAGGAGATCTTTATCTACGAAATGGGAGGGGAAGACTATGCGGTCAAAGACATCCTGCTTTAACGCGGCCTTTTTCGGCCGGACGCTGCTGCGGCTGTGGCCGCTGTGGGCGGCGGCGTGCGTCGTGTTCTTCTTCGCGCTGCCCGCGCCGATCTGGCAGGAGTTTTCCAGCGGCTGGTCGTACTGGACGCAGGGCGGCCGCGAGATCTACCTCGCCAAGGACACGATCTATCTCTTCATCGGCGCGCAGCTGCCGATCTTCATGGCCGTCCTCGCCTGCGCGAGCGGGCTGTTCACCTGGCGCTGGCTGAGCGCCAGCCGCAGCGCGAACTGCTACTTTTCCCTGCCGCTCCGGCGCGAGGGCCTGTTTCTGACGCACTTCGCGGCGGGCTACAGCGCCACGCTCATCCCGCTTTTCTTCGCGGCGCTCACGGCGGCGATCGTCGAGGCGTGCTTCGGCGCGTTTGACGGCGGCAGCCTGCTCCTGCTCCTCGGCACGGGCGCGGCGGCCGGGCTGCTGTTTTTCTCCATCGCGACGCTCTGCGCCATGGTCACGGGCAACACGGTGGCCATCCCGGTGTTTTTCTTCATCGTGAACTTCCTCTTCGCGGGCATTTACCAGCTCGTGACGTACATTCTCCACCTGTTCGTTTTCGGCATGGGCACGGGCGCCACGCCGGGGATCATCCACTGGCTCACGCCGCTGCAGCGGCTGATGAACGACTGCTATCCCATCGTCCGCACGCTGGCCGACGGCTCGGCCTATAACGGCGCCATCAGCGATCCGTGGACCTACGGCGTGTACGCCGCCGCGGGCATTGTCATCGCGGCCGTCTCCATGCTGCTGCTCCGCCGCCGGCCCGCCGAGAGCGCGGGCGACCTCATCGCCTTCCGCCCGCTGCGGCCCGTGTTCCAGATCGGCCTGTCCGTCTGCTTCGGCCTTGCGATGACGGTGTTCATCGAGTGGATGTACATCGTGCGCGTCTCGCGCTCGCTGCCCGTGACGCTGCTGCTCGTCATCGCGTGGAGCTTCATCGGCTTCTTCGGCGCGGAGATGCTGCTGCGCAAGAGCTTCCGCGTGTTCCGCGCGCGGGCCATCCGCACGTGGGCCGTGCTCGCGGCCGTCATCCTCGCCGTGTTCGCCGCCGTCGGGCTCGACGCGTTCGGCTACGCCTCGCGCATCCCGGACGAGGCGGATGTCGCGTCCGTCACCATCCAGGCCCTCGGCACATATGACGACGAGGCCGACTACGCGACCGCCGCCGCCATCCACCGCTCCATTCTCGACGCCCACGACACGGACGCGAACCAGTGGAACGTCGAACTCGACTACTACCTGAAAAACGGCCGCGTCGTCTCGCGCCGCTACGAGATCGACACGGAGTCCGAGGCCTACCGCCTCCTCCACGCCTGGGCCACCACGCCCGCATCGCTCGAGCAGGCCGCCTTCGGCTCGCTCTCGTCGGCCGACCAGGTGCTCGACATGACGGTCTACGACTTCCTGGAGACGTACAACGACGCGAGCCTCACCGTTGAAACGAGTGCCGACGCCGAGGCCATCATGGACGCCATGCGCGCCGACTTCGCCGAGGGCAACAGCGGCTTCGACTTCCAGTGGGGCGGCCAGTCCGACGACCGCGACGCGCTCGAACTTCGCTATCAGATCACGATCTCGTACTACGTCCGCCCCTACGACCCGTCCGCGTGGAAAAGCCGCGCCGACTACGTCGCAAACTGCGCCACGAACTGGACGTACATCTACATCCCCGAAAACATGACCCACACCTGCCAGCTGCTCGAAACCCTTATCCCCCAGCTGCGCGAGGTCCCGACGTTGGGCTGACGCAGATAAAAACACCCCGCCCCGGAACCATCTTCCGGGGCGGGGTGTTTGTTTTTTACGCCGATCGCGTGCGTGCGCCAAGGCTCCCCTGTGCAGGCCGTAGCCCCCTATCCTTATTCCCGCCCCGTGGGCGGTTTCAATGAGGAAGGGGAGCTGTCAGCGAAGCTGACTGAGGGGTTGTAGGGGCGACCCTTGCAGTCGCCCGGCGGCTTCGTGCGGAACGCGGGAGCGGGCGACCGCAAGGGTCGCCCCTACGGGATCGTGCATCTGGATCGGCGCATTTCTGACCCTCGAGCTTACAACCCCTCCGTCACGGCCTTGCGGCCGCGACACCTCCCCTTACACAGGGGAGGCTTTGGCGCGGCGGGAATTCGGGGCGCATAGCACCGCCGGACACGCCGTAGGGCGGGATGACCTCATCCCGCCGCAAGACTGCGCCCCCCACGTCTGCACCGCGCCCATTACGGCACGCGCCTACCGGCTGGCTCCCCTGTAAGGGGAGCTGTCGGCGGAGCCGACTGAGAGGTTGTAGGGGCGACCCTTGCGGTC
>CAVFYN010000115.1:15218-18070 GCA_963626425.1 Bacteroidaceae bacterium | reverse complement strand
TTGGCGCGGACGGCGAGAAGGAACAGACCGTCGATATTTACTACCGCTTTGTGGGCAAAATCGACTGATAATCCAAAACGTATCCTTTTCTTAGGGAAAGGGGGCAGTCCGTGCCGGACGTGGAGCGCATCGTGCGCATGAGCGAGCTGTTCGGCGTCACGACGGACTATTTATTAAAGGACGCAGCCCCGGAGGGCGCGCCGGCGGCGGAGCCCGCGGCTCCGTATATGCGGCGCGTGAGCCGGGCGGACGCGGAGGGGGCCATGGCGCGGCGGCGCAGGGCGGCGCCCATTATGGCCGCGGCGACGTTTTTGTGCGTGATCTCGCCCGCGGCGCTCATCGTGCTCGCGGCGATGAGCGAACGGGCATGGTTCTCGTTCATCACGGAGAACGTGGCGGCCGGGCTCGGGCTGGGGCTGCTCATCGTGCTCGTCGCGGCGGGCGCGGCGATGTTCCTCGCGGCCGGGGCCATCACGAAGCAGGACGAATACCTCGAAAGCGAGCCGTTCGCGCTCGACACGGACGCGCGGGCGGCGGCCGAGGCGGCGAGGGCGGAGTTCGCGGCGCGAAAGACGCATCTGGAGATCGCGGGCACGGTGCTGTGCATTTTGTCCGTGCTGCCGCTGTTTGCGGCGATGGGCATGGGGCTCGGCGACCTTGGCGCGGCGGCGGGCGTGGCGGCGCTGCTTGTGCTCGCGGGCGCGGGCGCGGCGGTGTTCGTGTACAGCGGCTCGTGCGCGGGCGCGTATGAGCGGCTTCTGGAGGAGGGCGACTTCACCCGCGCGCGCAAGGCGCGCAGCGGGAAGAAGAGCGCGTTCTCCGCGGCGTACTGGCTCGTCGTGACGGCCGTGTTCCTCTACTACACGTTCGGCCCGCGCGGCAACGGCCAGCCGGGGTACAGCTGGATCGTCTGGGCCATCGGCGGCGTTCTGTTCGGCGCGGCCATGGCCATCTGGCGGCTGGCCGAGCGAAAAGAGTAAAAAATGCCCCGGAAGCGGCGGCTTCCGGGGCTTGCTTATTGCGGTTACACGCCGACGGGCTCGGGCGTTTCGGGCTCGGTCTCGTCCGCGGCGGGTGCGGCGGGCTCCTCCGGGGCGGACTCTTCGGTGGCCGGGACCTCGGCAGGGACGGCGGCGGGCGCGCCCTGCGCGATCTTGCCGCCGAGGATGCCGGCGAGCAGCGCCTTGAGGTCAAGACCCATGCCCTGCGTCATGCCCTCGGTGACCTGCGTCGTGCCGGTGACGATGTCCTGCAGGAGCTTGGTGTTGTTGCCCTCGCCGTACATCGTGATCTTGTCGACCTTGCTCAGCGGCTCGGCCACGTTCTTGGCGATGAGCGGCAGGGCGTTCATGATCATTTCGACGATGGCGGCCTCGCCGTACTTCTGCATGGCCTCGGCCTTGCGGTCGATGCCTTCGGCCTCGGCGGTCGCCTTGGCGCGGATGGCCTCGGCCTCGGCCACGCCGATGGCGCGGATGCCCTCGGCCTCCTGCTCTTTCTGGAAGCGGATGGCCTCGGCCTGGACCTTCTTGGCCTCGGCGTCCTGCTGCTGCTCATAGCGCAGCGCTTCGGCTTCCTTCTGGCGCTTGAAGAGGTCGGCCTGCGCCTCCTGCTCCTGGCGGTAGCGCTCGGCGTCGGCCTGCGCGCGGATCTGGGCGTCGAGCGTCTGCTTGGCGACCTCGACCTCCTGCCGCTTGAGCTCGGCGTCGCGCTCGGCGCGGGCGATCTGGGCGTTGACGGTCGCGGTCTCGACGGATTTCTGCTGCTCCTGCTGCTGGATGGTGTAGGCGGCGTCGGCCTCGGCCTTCTTCGTGTCGGAGATGGTCTTGAGCTCGGCCTTTTTGATCTCGAGCTCGTTGTTGCGCTGGGCGATCTCCGTCTCCGAGCGCACGCGCGCCTCGTTGGCGGCCTTGTCGGCCTCGGCCTGGGCGATGGCGACGTCGCGGTCGGCCTGCGCCTTGGCGATGGCCGCGTCCTTCTTGATGCGCGAGGTGTTGTCCGCGCCGAGGTCCTTGATGAGGCCGTTTTCGTCCGTGACGTTCTGGATGTTGCACGAGAGGATCTCGATGCCGAGCTTATCCATATCGTGCGACGCCTTGCTCATGACCTGATCGGAGAACGAGTCGCGGTCGGTGTTGATCTCCTTGAGCGAGAGCGTGCCGATGATCTCACGCATATTGCCCTGAAGCGAATCCTGAAGATCGAGCGTAATCTCCTCGGGCTGCTTGTTGAGGAAGTTTTTCGCGGCGAGCTTGATGCCCTCCGTGCTCGGCGAGATGCGCACCTTCGCGACGGCGTCGACGTTGACGTTGATGAAGTCGTTCGTCGGGACGGACTGCTCCGTCTTGATGTCGACGGTCATCTGGCCGAGGTAGAGCCGGTCGAGCCGCTCAAAGAACGGGATCTTGATGCCGGCGCGGCCGATGAGGATGCGGCCTTCTTTTTTCAGGCCGGAGATGATGTAGGCCTGATCGGGCGGAGCCTTGACATAGCCCGTCAGAAGCAGGATGAGAACGATGACAGCGGGGATGATGTACACCAGATACTTCGCAAAATCGAACATGGATGGGTCGCCTCACTTTCTGTAAAGACACACGTTCGTTTCCAACGGCGGAGCGGAAATTCCAAACCGTCCGCCTACGAACAGTATACCGGAAATTTGTACCGTTTGCAAGAGATCCTGCACGGATCTTAGCGAATTGTAAGGTTGCAAAAAAGCCGATGCTCTTGCGAGCACCGGCTTTGGTTATTTTGTGAAAAATTTAACTAGCAGACAGATCCACGCATTTCGAAGCGGGTCATGCAATGACCAGTTTGCCGCCGGAGGCAAGCGTCGTGACGCCGGACGCGAG
>CAVFYN010000115.1:8371-15208 GCA_963626425.1 Bacteroidaceae bacterium | reverse complement strand
CGGCGCGTCGATGGCGCTGGTGTCAATGGCGCCGACGAGAGTGACGGACGAGTCGCGCGTGGCCTTCCAGGCGCACTTGCCGTGCATGGCGAGCGTCGGGTCGCCCGTGATGGCGCCGGTGAGCGTCGCGTCGACGAGGGAGAGGCACATCTTGCGCTCGGTGTCCTCGTGGAGGAGGTCGCCCGTGAGCTGCATGCCTTCAAATGTGGCCTGCACGCCGTAGACGGCCGGGCCGCGGGAGCCGCGCTCGTAGTAGATCTGGTCGTCCGTGACCATGGAGCGGAGGATGACGCCCGCGTCGCTTGTGAGCTTGCTGCCCTTGACGTAGATGTCGACGTTCGTCGTCTTGGCGAGAAAGACCTCTTTCTTCGCGCGGATGTCGCAGTTCTGAAGCTCGATGATGCCGACGTCGATGTACTCCGGCAGGCCGCCGTGGAGCAGGAAGCCGACGCCGCCGCACACGGCCGAGCAGTCCGTGAGCGTCACGGACGAGTTGCCGTCCTGAATGGCGAGCATGTTGCCGGACTTGAACTTGCAGCGGTTGAAGAAGTTGTGGCAGGCGTTGTCGGCATACGTGCCGTAGCCGTTGCCGTCGACGGTGATGCGCGAGTCGTTGACCTCGAGGTACACGCAGCCGCCGGAGGCGTCCGTCGAGAACGCGCCCCAGGCCGTGGCGTAGACGTCGCAGTTATAGAAGAACGAGCGCGAGCCGTCCATGGACAGGTGCGTGCGCGCGTTGCCGGACAGGCCGAGCGGGTAGGGCGGCTCCATCATGCCCGGGCCGATGACGGGCTTGTAGTCGGGCGGGAGCTCGCCGCCGTAGGCCGAGAGCTTCGAGTCGTACACGCGCAGCGTGCTGCCGGACGTGGCGATCGTGGCGCAGCGGCCGCCGCCGCGCGTCGTGATCTCGCTGTTTTTGATGGTCAGGATGCCCGTGTTCGTCGCGAGCGCGCCCGCGCCGCGGCTGGTGAAGTCCGAGCAGCCGTAGCCGCCGAGCTGGATCTTCGCGTTTTCAAGCGTATATTCGTTCCAGCCGGACCAGACGACGACGCCGTTGATGCGGTTGACGTCCGACTTGATGACGACGTCCTTAGCGCCCGTGTCCGTGACGGTGCCCTTGACGATGGCGGGGTAGGATTTGTCCGAGCGCCACTTGTCCTCCTCGATCCAGATGGCGCCCTCGGCGACCTCGGAGTGCGCAAACGACGGCTCGCAGTTGGCGCTGATGGGGTTGCGGCCCTTGATGGCGCCGTTTTTCTCGTTCATATTCGGCATAGTGCACAAAACTCCCTTCCAGGTTTTCTTCTGCGCTCATGATACCGTAACACTTTTGGAATGTCAAAGCGTAATTTCGCATGACAACGATTCAGGGACAGAATCGTCCGGAAAGCGTAAGATCTGCGGCTTGCCCACGTCTGCGCCCGGCGCGCAGACCGTCAGGACGAAGCCGTCCGGCGCGTCCGGCTCAAAAACGGGGCAGTCCGCGGCGAACAGCTGCCCGCCGCGCGCCGAGATGCGGCCGCTGCGCGACAGGCCGCGGCCGGTGAGCTTGCCGCAGCTCTCGCGCGCGGAAAAAAGGCGGATCGCGCCGCGGTCATCGCAGATCAGAGCGCGCTCCTCCTCCGAGAAAAACCGCGCCAGGAGCGCGTCTGACACCGGCCGGACGGCTTGGATGTCCGCGCCGACGGGCGAAAACCCGGCCGCGCACAGCGCCCATCCGCCCGAGTGCGACAGCGAGAAGAAAAACTCCGGGTGCTCCGGCAAAAACGGCCGCCCGCCGGGCGCGCGCGCCTCGTGCTCCGGCGATTGTCCCAGAAGCTCCAGCGCTGCGAAGCGCAGCAGCAGCCCCGCCGCTGCGCGCTCTTCTGCATGCGGGCCGGTCAGACGCGCGCGGCGCTCCGGCGTGAGCCGCGGCGCGGCGCGCGCGGGATCGAGCCCCGCGCATGGGCAGAGATAGAGATGGATGCGCTCGGCCATGGCGGAGCCCCCTTTCTGAGCCTACTTTACCAAACCCGCGGCGCGCAGGCAAGAAAATTGAGAAAATTTGCTCTTTCCTGCGTCCTTTGGACGTGGTATCGTGTATTGATAGATGAATGGCCGTTCAAAGACAAAGCGGGAGGTGAGAGCATGGACGACGGACAGGCGCTGCGCGCGCTCAAAGCGGGCGACTCGGCGGCGCTCGAGGCGCTCATGGAGCGCTACACGCCCTACGTGACGGCGACGGCCGCGGCCGTGCTCGGCTCCGGCGCGTCCGCGCAGGACATCGAGGAGACGGCGGCCGACGCGTTCGTCGCGCTCTGGCGCAGCGCCGGGCGCATCCGGCCGGAAAAGCTCCGGCCGTGGCTGGCCGCCGTGACGCGAAACGGCGCGCGCAACCGCCTGCGGGCCCGGCGCACGGTGCTGCCGCTCGAGGACGACGTCGTGCTGCTCGAGTGCACGCCGATGGAGTTCGAGGCCGAGCGCCGCGCCCTGACGGAAGCGGTGCGCGAAGCCGTGCTCGCCCTGGACCGGCCGGACCGGGACATCTTCCTGCGGCACTATTATTATTACGAGTCCGTCGCCGAGATCGCCGCGCGGCTCGGCATGAACGAATCCACGGTCAAATCCCGCCTGCGGCGCGGCCGGGAAAAGCTCAGACGGACACTCGAACAAGGAGGCTTTGCGGATGAAATACAAGGTGAGCGACCTGACGGCGCTGCTGCCGGAAGACTGTGCCGGGGTTGAGGCGCAGCCGGGCTCCGCGGCGTCTGCGGACAACATCAGGGAGGCGGTTATGAAGAAAATCGAACCGATATCGAACAAGCGCCCCGCGCGCCGCGTGCGCTATCTCGCGGCGGGTATCGCGGCCGCGCTCGTGCTGACGACGGGCGTCGTCGCGGCCGTGCGGCACCTGACGGTCAAGCCCGTCGCGCCGGACGAGAGCGTGTCCTACACCGGCACGGCCAAGCTGGCCGACGGCACGGTGACCGAGCGCGAATACACGTATGACGACGCCGGCGCCGTCGTCTCGACCGCGCCGGAAGGGAAGATGTTCGATGTTGTATTCCGCGCGGACTATCTTCCGGAGACGGACGGCGTCTACCACGGCACGTTCGACACGGCGCTGCACGACTATGCGGAGGTCTTTGAACACGGGACCTACGACGACCTGCTCGCGCAGTCCGGCGTGACGGCCGAGCAGGCGGAGAGCTACGACACGACGCTCTGGTACGACGGCGCGGACGGCAGCTTCTTCCGCATCGACCGCTTCACCGGCGCGCAGCTGAGCGGCACCGATCTCGTCGTCCTCGGCGGCGCGCAGACGGAGCGCGAGTGCGAGCTGTACGGCTTTGAGGCGACGTACCTCACCGTCGAGCGCGAGGGCGGGACGTACCGCGTCATCCTGCTCTACGACGCGGCCGACAGCTGCCTCATCGCCATTCAGGGCACGTATGACTTTGACGAGCTGGAGAAGATCGCGGGCGGGCTGACGCTGCTGCGCACCGAGCTTCCCGCCGTCGACACGTTCGACGGGACGTTCTCCGTGTTCGGCGTCGGCGCGCTGGGATGATCCCTCTTGACAAACGGCGCGCGGGATGGTATGATCCATCTAACATCCTTTGAGGGAGTAGTTCCCGCGCCGCACCCCGGCGCGTTTCAGGTCAACAAGCATGGCAGGTCCCTTACCTGTCTGGTCTGAATGTAGAGAGCGAGACTCACGGATGGGCAATGCCCATCTGTGAGTCTCTTTTTTTGTTCCCTCAAAAATTTCGGAAAGGAAGATCGCAATGAAATTCTACACGGTCAGCGCGGACGAGACGCTGGGCGCGCTGGATTCCGCGCGCGAAGGGCTCAGTTCGCAGGAGGCGGCGCGGAGAAGGGAGAAATACGGCGAAAACCGGCTCGAGGGCGCGAAGAAGGAGTCCGTCGTCCGGCAGTTCCTGCGCCAGATCGCCGACCCCATGACGCTTATCCTGCTCGCCGCGGCGCTCATCTCCGGCATTACGAGCGCGTACTCGGGCGAGGGCTTCGCGGACGTCGTCATCATTCTGTTCGTCGTCGTCGTGAACGCCGTGCTCGGCGTGTACCAGGAGAGCAAGGCCGAAAAGGCCATCGAGGCGCTGCAGGAAATGGCCGCCGCGACGAGCCGCGTGCTGCGCGACGGCAAGGTACAGACGCTCCACAGCTCCGAGCTCGTCCCCGGCGACGTCGTCCTGCTCGAGGCGGGCGACGCCGTCCCGGCCGACGGGCGGCTTCTGGAGAGCGCGAGCCTGAAGATCGAGGAATCCGCCCTGACGGGCGAGAGCGTGCCGGTGTCGAAGTTCATCGAGCTCATCGGCGCGGGCGACGCGCCCGACGTCCCGCTCGGCGACCGGAAGAACATGGCCTACATGGGCTCGACCGTCGTCTACGGCCGCGGCAGCATGGTCGTCACGGACATCGGCATGCAGACGGAGATGGGCCGCATCGCCGGCGCGCTCGCGCAGACGAAGGATGAAAAGACGCCGCTCCAGAAAAAGCTCGCGCAGCTGAGCAAGATCCTCACGTTCGCGGTGCTCGGCATCTGCGCGGTCATCTTCGCCGTCGGATTGCTGCGCGCGGGCGCGTTTACGGGTGAGGTCGTGCTGAGTACGTTCTTAGTCGCGGTCAGCCTCGCCGTTGCGGCCATCCCGGAGGGGCTGACGGCCGTCGTGACGATCGTGCTGTCCATCGGCGTGACGAATATGAGCCGCCGCAACGCCATCATCCGGCGCCTGACGGCCGTCGAAACGCTCGGCTGCACGCAGATCATCTGCTCGGACAAGACCGGCACGCTGACGCAGAACCGCATGACGGTCGTCGAGCACAGCGGCGACGAAAATCTCCTCGCGCGCGCCATGGCGCTGTGCTCCGACGCGCAGTGGAACCCCGAGTCCGGCAAGGCCGAGGGCGAGCCGACGGAAAACGCGCTCGTTGAGTGGAGCGCGAAGCTCTCCATGCCGAAAACGGCGCTCGAAGCGGAATCCCCGCGCGTTTCCGAGCTGCCGTTTGACAGCGGCCGCAAGATGATGAGCACGTTCCACCGCGCGGATGGCGGCGTCATCCAGTACACAAAGGGCGCGCCGGACGAGGTGCTCGCCCGCTGCACGCACTATTGGGACGGCGAGGCCGCGCAGATCATGACGGAAGAAAAGCGCGCGGAGATCCTGCGCGAAAATAGCCGCATGGCCAGCGCCGCGCTCCGCGTGCTCATGGGCGCGTTCCGCACCCGCGACGCCGTCCCGGCCGAGCCGAACAGCGCGCGCGATGAACAGGACCTCTGCTACATCGGCCTGACCGGCATGATCGATCCCGTCCGCCCGGAGGTCAAGGCGGCCATCGAAGAATGCCGCACGGCCGGCATCCGCCCGATCATGATCACGGGCGACCACATCGACACGGCCTCTGCCATCGCGCGCGAGCTCGGCATCCTGACGCCGGACACTGAGGCCATCACAGGAAGCGAGCTTTCGCAGATGGACGACGAGACGTTCGCGAAGAATTTCAAAAAGTACAGCGTCTATGCCCGCGTCCAGCCCGAGCACAAGACGCGCATCGTGAACGCCTGGCGCGCGGCCGGGTACATCACGGCCATGACGGGCGACGGCGTGAACGACGCGCCGAGCATCAAGGCCGCCGACATCGGCGTCGGCATGGGCATCACGGGCACGGACGTCACGAAAAACGTCGCCGACATGGTCCTCGCGGACGACAACTTCGCCACGATCGTCGCGGCCGTCGAAGAGGGCCGCCGCATCTACGACAACATCCGCAAGGCCATCCAGTTCCTGCTCGGCTCGAACCTGAGCGAGGTGCTCGGCGTGTTCACGGCCACGATGCTCGGCTTTACGATCCTCGAGCCCGTGCACCTTCTGTGGATCAACCTTGTGACGGACTGCTTCCCGGCGCTCGCGCTCGGCATGGAAAAGGCGGAGCGCGGCAGCATGAAGCGCCCGCCGCGCCCGGCGTCGGACGGCATCTTCTCCGGCGGCGTCGGCACGGACGTGGCCTATCAGGGCGTCGTCGTGATGATCCTGACGCTCCTGGCCTATTTCATCGGCCACTTTATGGAGACGGGCGTCTGGACGATCACGAACTCCGTCGACGGCACGACCATGGCGTTTCTGACCATGAGCATGGCCGAAATTTTCCACGCGTTCAACGTCCGCTCGCAGCGCGGCAGCCTCTTTACCGTCGGCTCGCGCAACCGGATGCTCGAGTACGCGGCCCTCGCCAGCCTCGCCTGCACGACGGCCGTCATCTACGTCCCGTTCCTGCGCGCCGCGTTCGGCTTCGCGCACATCAGCGCGCTGGAGTACGCCGTCGCCCTCGGCCTGGCGTTCTGCGTCATCCCGATCGTCGAACTCGTCAAGCTGCTTCAGCGGCGCTTCGGCAGAAAGTAAACAAAAAGGCCCGGCGGAGCGTCTGCCGGGCCTTTTGACTTGCGCGAACCGGGCCAAGCCGGTATAATGGAGAAAAAAGAGGGAAGGGGTGCGGGCGTATGGACGAGATTCGCGAGCCGCGGGAATTCGACATCACGATGGATCCTTATAACCATATGATCCGGGTCGTGTTTACCCGCTGGAAGCCGTTTTTGCTCCGCGCGCTCTATTTTGACGAGGTCGGCTCGTTTTCCAATTTCGCAAACGGGCTGCCCATTTCGCAGAAGGTGCTCTCGGAAAACCTGCGCGCGCTCGAGGCGGACGGGCTCATCACCCGCACTGTCCTGCCGGAGACGCCGCCGAAGGTGGAGTACCGCCTGACCGAGAGCGGCCGGTCGCTCATGCCGCTGCTCGACGAGGTCTACGACTGGGGCTGGCACGACATGAAGCGAAAGGG